>JALOBO010000084.1:2807-6108 GCA_023228225.1 Clostridia bacterium | reverse complement strand
GTGGCACAAAAGCCATTGCCCCTAAAATAATGACATCAGCACAGGGCGATATAGTTGGCAGTTTTGCCGAAAGTGTAGGATTTGAGTTTAAACCCGCGAAAAGTGCATTTATTGCTGGTAATAAAATGGCAGAAATAGCCAAAACAATTGATTTGCCAGCGGCAAAAACAAACTCGATTGGTTTAAACGAAGTTAATTTGTTTAAAGACATGCCTGATGCAAATATTGCTAATCTAGAAACGGTTATTGTTAAAAATGACCTGACAGGGTTCGGTACGGGCATTGACCATTTATATGCCGCGGGTATTGATTTACGGGCAACGTCTGATATGGATTTATTATCATTTAGGCAAAATATGCCCGATACAATATATGATTTAACAACAAATATGCCGAAAGAGTATAATCCGCATTTTATGACCGAAACAAAAACCGTATCTGTCACCCACGCGGGCGCAAAACTGATAAAACCTGATGATATGGGCGGGTTTATCAAATATGATTATGATTCGCGCGGCTATGTTAATCCAACTGACGCTTATTATAAATCGACAATGGAGCAGGGCACGAGCTGGCAAATTAACGCTGGCGGTAAATATATAAGTGGTTATAAACCCGCACCATATACCATACAAAAATGGAATATTGACGAGTTTGGACGCTATACGAGCAAACCTAGCACGATAACAGATAGGGTTTATGGCGAGCATAAAAGCACGCATTATTTTGATATTCATCCTGAGCCGTTTGATTCTAAATTAGGCAAATCAAAACATCAAACAAAAAGTTTTTACGAAAAATGGGACATTGTAGAGCTGGACGAGGCTTTATCTGTTGGTAAAATCGAGCCTGACCAATATTTGTATATTGATACTATTGATGGTAAATTTAGATTTGACCCCTTTGGTACCACGGTTGCACGCAAATTAGAAGGTGTGTATAATTTAATTTTGCCCAAAGACGGCAAATATAATAGGACATTTATACCAAAGAATGAGCGCATTTGGGACAGTAGTGTTAACCCCACATCGTATGCTGATGGTTTTATTAACGATGGCATAAAAACGACAAAAACATTAAATGTGCATGGTAATGCGTTAAAAGTAGCCAATGTTTTAGCAGTGCCTGCAAATATTGAAAAAAGTATGCAAGAGCTTTGGACGGTTGTTGGTACAAAACCCGCAGGACAATTAAAAAGTGCGGCAAGTGCGTATATTAAAAATATAAAAGGGTCTAAAACGATAGACCTTAAAAGCGATGTTGCCGCACACACGTCACGATTTGGGACAATTTTTAAAGACGAATTGACGCAAAACTTTAAAAAAGATGCATCTGGCAAATATCCGAGGTTAGATACGATGGTTGAGCCTTCCGATTGGCAGAAAAAGCTTAATTTTAATCCTGAACAACCTGACGCATCAAGATATAAAGATAGCATGGATTTGTTAAGATACAATTACTCGATGCAAAAAAACATTGTGCCAACATATGTATCAAAAGTTAAACAACCACTCGTTCAAAGAAAACTTAAAAATATCGAAAATAAATTATTAGCTGACGATTATTTTAAAGTAATGGCAAGAACAGGTGCAATTGCTAAAGAAAGCTCGTTATCACCGCAATTTAAAAATTATTTAGTCGATAAAGGTATTTTGGGTGATAATTACAAATCGCTTAACGCTAAAAAATCGGACATTGATTATGCAGACGCAATAAAATACATCGAAGAATCTAAAAATCAGGTCAGTTATTCTAAATCAACATCAAAAAGTCCTGTAATGGAGGGATTATCGTATGGTTCAGCGGGAGTAAGTTTAGTTTCAACATCGGGCGCATTATTGAAAAGTAAAAGTAGCGTGTCGAGCAAATCACCCGGTAGCAGGGTAAGTAGTCCCTCGTCTAAGCGTAGTGTTTTATCTAAATCCAGTAGATTATCGTCTAAAGCCAGTAGTCCGTCGTCTGTATCGAGTTTGTCAAGTCTGTCAAGTTTATCGAGTTTGTCAAGTTTATCGTCATCCTCAAGTAGCTCCTCGTCGTCCTCTTCATCATCAGGTAGCTCCTCGTCGTCCTCTTCATCATCAGGTAGCTCCTCGTCGTCCTCTTCATCATCAGGTAGCTCATCATCATCTTCTGGCTCAAGCTCCAGCTCCTCACGCTCAATGTTTGTGCCCCCTTACATTTATGATGATTTAGGATTTTTACCACGTAAAAAACGAAAAGAAACAAAAGTCATAAAAAAACAAACCTTGATACATGGCACGCAGTCACCGCTCAACTTGTTAGGGTTATCAATCCCCAGCGTAGAAAAAGTAATACCGTGGGCAGGTGAACGCATCGAAACAACAATTTTTGATAGTTTTGGGGGCGTATCGCGTAAAATAACAGATACAACCCGCAGACCAAAACAAACGAATGATTTGTTTGGTTTTGTTGCGCCGAAAAACACACCAAAACCAAAACCAAAACCGAAGGCAAAACCAAAAACAACGGTCAAATCTAAGGTTAAACCCATTAAAAGAACGCAAAAAACAACAAAAAGAGGTAAAAGATGAATATCACACCACAAATAATTGAAGCCTTAAACTTGCATACATCCACATCGATGCCCGAACAACAATCGTCCAACGCCAATGAGGCAGCGGTTTATTCCGAACGCGAAAAACGAAGAGATATACCTGTCCCGTTACCTAAAAAACGTGAAATATACGCAGATGACGAGCCAGCTGAGGCGGAAGATGAGTATAATAATACTACGTTTGCCAATGAACCCGCACCGCCAAAAAGTAATATTGTCGAGCCAACAGAGCGTCAAATCGTGGCTAAAGACACTAATGGTAACAATGCCTACCGAGACGCATACTCAAACGATAATAGCCCCCTGACGACATCTGGCATGGAGGGCGACGAACGATTGCAGCGCATAGCCGCCCAACTTAATCGTGAAAATGTGCGTAAAAAAATAATTGCAACACGTGAAAAAATGGCAAAAGGAGCCGAAAAATACAATACTGCCGCGGCAAATATCAACGATAGATTAAATCAGGTGGCAAATACGGATGTGCCGTTCCCGTCAAACATCGCATTAGGTCAGAATAAACCCAAACCACGACAAAATAATGCATATTTTGGACGTGTTAAACGAACACAGCCTGATTATTTTGGCGATTTTGATAGCGGCGGCAGTCCGCAAGATGTTATTTTCGGCGGTATGGGTAATTTTAATCAGTTTACACACACAATACCCCGCAGACAGCCAAAACAAACTAAACAACAAACTGCAAAAGTCGATAACACAAACTAT
>JALOBO010000084.1:0-2797 GCA_023228225.1 Clostridia bacterium | reverse complement strand
TTTTGGGGGTTTGAGTGTTTCGCATTCGAGTGGGGCAACCTCAAACTCTAAAGATATGTTTCCGGTGGGTATGTCCTTTGATGTTTTCGGTGTTGGCTCATCCGTTAAGCCAAAATCAAAATCAACAAAAGCCAAAACAGGTAAAGGTAAACCTAAGCAGTCGCCAGCCCGTAAACCATCGGGACAGGCTCCATACCGCTTAGGGGGCGGAATATTCTAATGTTGGTGATACAAATACTCACCCTACTTTATACACCCGCGTAAAACCCCAATAAAAGTTTCATTTTTGATATTAATTTTTTATATGTAAAACATCTTTTACATTTGGTATTTTTTAATTCAAAAATTGTATTTTTTAGCAATGAATAATAGTTAATAAAGGTTTGCATTTATGCAAAATGTTACAATTGAAAATAATGTATGTTTTTAGCATTATTATTTATTTTTTTAATAAATAAAAGCATAATCTATATAAGATTATGTTGTCAAACTAAATACTTTTAAATATACCATGGTTGCTGACTATATGATGTCAAGCAAATGTCTGTATATTTACGTTTTTGAAGGAGATTGCATCCAAAATTTTATTTTTGGCAAATATAAAAATTGCCGTTTGTTGTGGATTGGACTTACTTACGTTAACGCATCAACTATTTATTTCGGCGATGCTGATAAATTACGACATTTATTTGCGGAAAAAGGTGTGTGGCGTGATAACCGGCTCGTATTTTATGATTGGGGGGTAAATCTTACGTTCGTGCGTGAATACGATGATTTAGACCCCAAACTGCCGCAAAACGTACAACTACCTTTATTGAAACATGCACCACGGGTCTTACCCGTGACCATAATGCCGCCACGTGAGAGCAAAAAACGCACGCAAACGCTAATTTATCGCGGTAAAATAACAAATGTTGCACAATTTACACAAATAAAACCATTTAATACCATAAGACTCCAATATGATGCGTCACGGCAGTATTATAATGATGGTTTGCAATTAGGGTTTAATTTTGCAAATAAAGGCGAAAATATACGCGAATACCGCGTATATTATGACGCTGAGCGAGATTTGACTTTTGCACAAATCAGATTTAATCGTATTTTGGCTTATGCTGGTGATGTAAACGATTTTGATAACATTCCTCCCTCACAAACATTTGACACGTCGCGGGAGGCATCGCGGGCGTTATATGGTGGTAATACACCAACGGTATCCATATTACTAACTAGGACATTTAATAAAAAAGATAATTTTGACTATGTGTATGACGATTTTATTAATATGACATTAGCCAGGTACAGCCGAATAAACGAGGTTGAGCCTGCCAAAGTAGAGCCTGCCAAAGTAGAGCCTGCCAAAGTAGAGCCTGCCAAAGTAGAGCCTGCCAAAGTAGAGCCTGTCAAAGTAGAGCCTGTCAAAGTAGAGCCTGTCAAAGTAGAGCCTGCCTTTAACACCGATGATTTTAATTTATTTTTCGATAGCGCAAATAAAAAAGAGCATACAATATTAGTATATGCCGGAGATATGAGCGAAATAAACACTAAACATCCAATTAAAACATTCGAAAATCAGCGCGCCGCGTCGATTTGTTACATCGGCTCTGCAGACGCACTATGCGACCGCTTTAAATTAAAAAGTATAACTGTTGCTGGTTACGATATTTTATACCATAAAAAATTAAATTTATTGTTTGTGCGGAGTCACATCACAAAATGCGACCACACTAACACACGCATTGCCGCGAGCAGGCAAACACTGGTATATACAGGCGCGATTACAGATAATGCTAATGTCACACCGTTACACACGTATGATACCTCCACAAGTGCATCACTAACTTATTTTGCAACTAAAAAGACCTTAACTAATTATTTTACACGTGATGGTAAAATAAAAGGTGATGACGTTTATTATTATAGCAAAGTTAATAATGTAACGTTTGTTAAATCGTTAAACAAATAGTTTTAAATATACACTTAATGACTGATACATTATGATAACTATTAAACAAAAAAATGGAGATATCGTGCCGTGGTCGCAAATTTCGTTTTCGCGCGCGCGTCCTGCACGGTACACAACTAAAGTATTTAACGGCAAAATAACATCTTTTGATGATATTAAACCCTTAAAAGTATTTAAGACGCAAGTTGACGCATCATGTTATATTTTTAACGATTGCAAATGTGACGCTTATTTGCTCGCCAGCCGTTTCTGTAAACACGCCACAAAATCACCAAAAGGTGATTTTTTGTATTTGCCTAAGCAAAATATGACTGTTTTACGTATTCCCGTGGGTGGATTTAACATATAAATACATTTAAATATGTGATTGCTGACCTGTGATTGTGCAATGGGTTTATCATTTTGACGTTGCGCAAACTTCGTAAAAAAAAAGATTGCTATCGTGTATAGTTGTGTTGCCTTTGACATTCATATAAAAAAGCCGGTTTTAAGTCTTTTCCGGCTTTAAAAAAACTATTTTAAAAGTAAAAAATTAATTGTGTTGCGAACTCGCAAAAATAAAAATAACCATAGTTGCCAATACGACCAACGGACTATAAGTAAACAATAAATCGAGCCAGCCAAATATCGTCGATTCTGGCGATAAAGCTAAACCGTAATATAAAAAATCATCAATTACGGGCGACAAAAAAATATAAGTTAAACTGAATGTTGCCATTATACCAACCATCGCCACTAACAAAAACCCTGCCGACATCACAACCGCCCGTATTCGTCCAGAAATGCGTTATCCTCTTCGCTGAATGCGCTAACTACGAGCCAAATTACCCC
>JALOBO010000083.1 GCA_023228225.1 Clostridia bacterium | reverse complement strand
GTTGCCGAAGCATAATTAGCATTTATCGTTATAGGAGAAGTAGACGTATTAAAAGTTAATCCTACTCCGGCCTGGTATACGCTTCCACCACTAGAAACTGCACTTATAACACCCTCAGAGCTAATCAAAACAGTTGTTCCATCTACCTTGACTCCGCCTAAAGTAGTCGTAGAAGCTGTGGGAAGAGTATAAGAACCTGTAGCTGCACTCAAAACGCCGCTCTCATCTATAGATAAGTTAGTGCCGACTTTTATACCGCCTAATACGGTTGAAGAAGCAACAGGAAGAGTATAAGTAGTGTCAGTCCAAGGAACATTAACGTAAGCCTTGCTACTGGAATCAAGAACTACGGCATAGTTTTTATCACTAGAAGTATATCCTACTTTAATTAAACCTAAATCAGATGAAGATGCTGTAGGTATGCTAGTAGAAACTAATCCATTTACTATATCTAAACCCGTTCCTATTTTAATTAAACCTAGTGTAGAAGAAGTAGCTACTGGAATGCTTATTACCCCGTTTGAAACGGATATGTTATCTCCGACTTCAACCACGCCATAAGAAGTCTTTGTGCTGTAGTTTATAGAAATCAACGTACCACTTAAAGTAAGTCCCTTTGCGGTATCTACCGTATATGTAGTATCTGGAGTTCCACTTAGGACACCGTCTGCTATAGATAAGTTACTTCCTACCTTTACTCCACCCAAAACAGAAGTAGAAGCAGTAGGTAAAGTATAATTCATAGTGCCGTCGGCACTTACTACTACATTCCCGCCATTCTTTACACCGCCCAAAGTTGCAGTAGCTATAGGCAAGTTATATATAGAACTAATAACTCCGTTAGAGATAGTTATTGAAGTTCCGTCTACCTTGACTCCACCCAAAATAGTTGTAGAAGCAGTAAGTAATGAAATGATGCTACTATCTAAGCTAATGCCGCTTCCAGCCACATAATCTATATGAGTTGAATTTAAATATCCATTTGAATCAACAGACAATCCTGTTCCGATTTTAACTACACCATAAGAACTAGCAGTGGCATTAGCTATTGAAATTACAGAATTTGTTATAGTTAAGCAGGAACTACCTGATGTTATATTATTTTGTTTTAGGGCAAGCGCATCAAAAATAGATTTCTGCGTCATAGTTCCATTAGTGTTTTCACCGGAAGAACTATACAAGAACATTACGCCATTAGATGAACTAGTAGCCACAGGAGCACTTAGAACACCATCCGCTATGGATAAATTTGAACCTATCTCAACAACGCCAAAAGAAGTAGTTGTAGCATTTGATACGCTTAAGGTATTGCTAGATAAAACTAAAGGATACGTTACGGATAAAGCATCTTGCTTTAATAACAAGGCAGCATACACGGCGCTAGTTAATGGAATCGTGCTAGTATCGTTAGTTATTGATGCAGAATAATTTTTAGAGGAAGATGTGCCCAACGTAGGTTTATTTAAAATTAAAGCGTCACCACTAGTAGCATTCCAGTCCGACTGAACATTTACTTCTGCGCCACTAGCTATACCAGCTAATTTTGATTTCTCATCATCAGTATAGTCATTAGAAGATAATATTTTTCCAGTTTCTTTGCTAACTTTAGTCGAAGCTAGTTCATCAAGGGCTTCCTGTACTTCTGTAGCCAATAACCCACTTATGGTATTCTTATATATTGCCCCCATGTTAGATATATTTTCATCGGATAATAATGAATATGTAGATGAAGCATTTCCAAGCGGGTCTGTTATATCATAACTGCTAGGAACTAATGTATTTAAATATCCAGTACAATTAACATAATCTATAAGAGCTATGCTTGCGCCTAGGCTAGACATTTTCCATATATGGCATCCATCGAATACACAATTCTGGCATAGAACCCTACTTTCTGATAATCTTAAAAATATAAAGGAATTTGAACAAAGTGTACAGTGCCTAAACACTACTTGACTTGAACTTTGTATATTATTTATTAAAATCTTTGTATCAGAAAATGAGCAATTTGTTATTTCATAAGAGCATCCTTGATTAAACACAGAATAATAGTTAAAACTATCGGAGGAGCTACTTCTAATATAGCAATTAGCCAATTCTCCACCGTACAGAGTAATTCCTGTAAGTGTTGAGTTTATAGATTTAAATAAAGGATAACTTGTATTATCCTTAACAAAACATGATGGCATAGTGCCACCCAAAAAACAGGAATTTACAGATATAAAAAATGCGTTCATATCGTTAAGAACGCCACTAGTGCTTCCGTTGGTTAAATCGCAGTCAATTATGAAAGAGTCAAAAGTAAATATACCGCATTCATAAGTGGAAGAAGACTTTCTATATGTTAAGTTAGTTAATCCATGAAAAGTACATCTAGTAGCGGAAATAGCATTTATACCACTAGAGGAACTGTATGATAAATCAATATGAGTTATAATGCAATTTTCAATTACAGAACTAGTAGGTATGTCTCTGTATGAGACAGAAGTTATAAATGTTCTTGAAAATATATAGGAGTTTATTATAGTTCTATTACCAACTATATAAATATAGGGCAGTATAATAACGTCATTCTCGTCTAAAGTTATGCTCTCAGAATTATAAGTAAGAGTATATGTCGTACCAGTTTGATTTAATGTACCTGAAGAAAGTACTATTTCCCATCTATTTTCAGAAGTAGGACTCTTAGAAAGAATATAAGCCATAGCAGATTTAAATGTTCTATATGTAGCACCAGTTACATCTACTACTGCAGAAGGATTAACATATATAATATTCTGCATAGGTATTTGATTTATTTTAATTTCATCTATCGCAGATTTCACTGCGTTAGCAGTTATTAAATCATCACTATCAGAAAGAGTTGTGGCTACTCCCTTAACAGAAGCACTACCTAATCCCATATTTGATCTTGCAATAGATTTACTATCTTCATCCAATACCTGTGCTGTGTTTGTAAGAAGTTCTACCTTATCCATAATAAGTCAATCCTTTTTAAATTATTTATCCTAAAGCTAGGTATGTATATATATAGTTAAACTTAAATATATTTTAAAACTTACCGCTTATTTAATTTCAGCCCTCTTTCCTTTAGACGCTACAAGTGAGAGGACAAGCGATGCAACAATCTTTAATATGCTTTTCATTTACTTATTTATTTTCCGTTTTAGTTTAATAGATATAAGATACCATCGAAGACACAGCGCATACGCTACCTGACACAAGAAGCATTATGTCAAATGACGCTTCATGCCCAGACCAATCAAGAACAAGATGTCCATACCCTCCGGAGGAAGACAAGTCATTTGTAGAGAATGATCCTATCAAAACATCAGATACGTTAGCAGAATTAGCTTGAAAAACTACAGTACTTGACTTTGCCGCCATGAACCCACTACGTACAGCAGGTGTAGCCGTAAGGTACAAGGTCACAGAGGAAATTGAATTTGCCTGTATATAAATCTTTACTCCATCCTTCTCAAACAATGTAAGCGGGACAGGGGTATCCGCTGGTGTTACGCTTCCCTGCACAAACGCATTCTTTATAAGTATTTCATCAAGTTTAGATTTATCACTGGAACCCATTAACCCATTAACGCTTGTAGTTACAACGTTAGAAGGAATAGTAATAGTTTTATTAGATGCGTCTGTAGTATGCCCGTAAGTATTTACAGAAAAATATGGGACAGAGAAAGTATCACCAAAAGACGGTGATTGATTTGAAGATGGGCCATAGCTACCAGCAGTTACACCGCTGGCATTATGGGTTATTGTATACATCCCCTTTAAATTAGAGACAGCTAGTGGATTAGTTCCAGAAATGATACTTCTATTTTCAAAATCTATTTCAGTAAATCCCGTTGGTTCAACTATAAAAGAGGAAGAGTCAATATTAAACCCATAATTATGATTTATTTCTACATTAAGATGATAATATGAATATGAAGTGCCCGCAAAATTTGCATAAACATAAATAACATTATCATTTACAGCATAGAATAACCTAGGTATATTTGTGCTAGTATAGGGATATACATTAACATTATAATATGCTTTAGCGGAAGCTATGCCGGTATCACTGTTATTTGTTCTTATAGCAAGGACACCCTCAACGTCATAACCCATAGAAGATATTTGAGTATAGTCGCCACTGCCAGAAATATGAAATTTCAAGAAATAAGTATTAGCCGCGGATAGCGTATTACTATGCGCAATCAAAGTACACAGATTAGAATAAGTAGCATCCAGGGAACTCAATGATGGAGTACTTACATTCCATACAGAATATATGCTCTTAGCATTATTTATTTGGGTTTGAATATTCCCGGTAACACCATCTAGATATCCTAATTCAGTGCTGGTTATAGTCGGACTTACTGCTAGTTGTCCGCTGGAATTCGTAATCACTACTTTTCCTGCGTCGAATGCAGAAGCTATACCTGTATAAATAGCGCTAGAACTAGATATAACATCTTGCTTACTCGTAGATAGTGAAACTATCGAGGATGAATTAGAAATAGTTAAGGAATCATAGTAAGAATGAGACTGAGAAATTACCGAAACTGACGGACTTCCGGTTGTATTTGACATTGTAATGGTGCATCCATAATAATTATCTACGAATGAATCTAAATAATACTCCTCATAAGTATTTAAATCACTATAATACCATAACTCTAATGAGTCAGGGGTAGAAGAGGAGGCGCACACAATAAACCTATTTGGATTTATTGTAGAATTTATAACTGAATAGTTACTGTATGAATTTATATTACTTCCAAAACCACCAGAAAACTCTATATCGGCACTGCACAGTATGTTTCTATAGCTAGACCTTGCCATGATCTTTATCAAACAGTAGGAGCTATACCCAGCAATACTTGTAATAGTAGCTAACTTATGATAGCTAGTACCTGTAGGTATAGTAGAAGTTGATTTAAGAACCTGTTTATTAAAGTCAATAAATCTAATTTCAGAGTCAGTCAAGGCATCTGATATAGCGCTGCCAACAGCTATACCGCTCATGGCACTACTAGAAATAGAAGAATACTCATCAGATATGTTTATAGTATTATTCCAATAAAGTTGTGTATAATTTGTAACGGTAGTAGCTTTCTTTTCACAGTATAACGTTCCAGTAACGTCTGTAACCATAGAAGATATGGCATCCATCACATACCAAACAGACATTCCTAAATTCAAATAAGTACCTAATGATATTTTTCCATAAAAATACACAGAATTAGAACTAGTAGACAAAGAGTCAGTTCTTGAATCGAATGCTATAGTAAAATTACTTTGAGTATGTATATATTTTGTAGTACCAATTACTAGCGTAGTATCTGACGGTATTGTTATATTTGATTTAAGAAGTATAGATGTTACGGGAGTTGAAGCCATTGCACTTGTAAATTCATCAAGCGTTGAAACATAGGCGTCATATACCTGTATATTTGATATAGCATCATATATACCGTTACTTTCAACTAAGTTAGTTGAAGAATCTGTAGGAATAGCATCTACACCTCTAAATGCCGAATTTCCTAAGTCATTTAACCACTTACTTATCTTACCAAATGAAGTGGATATAGTTTCATTTGTTACAATATTTGTTCTTGATGATGCCTGTACAAACGATACAGTTAAAGAATCTGCACTACCATTTTTAACTAGATAAGATGATAAATCAATTTGACCACCAAAGTTATCCCACCCACTGGCAGTAAACACTACATTGTCTCCTACTTTTACTACTTGTGGAGAACCTGTATACCCAGAGGGCTGAGCTATAGTACCTGCGTCCGTCATATTATACATATAGCCAACAGTTTTTGCAACACCACTCAAATCAGCTACGGTTGCGCTACCTTGCGGTATAACGGCTCCAGCTACGCTCGCATCGACATAAGATTTTATAGCGGAAGAAGTAGCTAAAGTTTTTGAATCTGTAGTTCCACTTAAAATCGTTTCAACAGTAAGGGCATCCTGCTTTGCATTCCATTTAGTTCTTTCACTGCTTGTAATGTGAATAGCATTATCAGATACATGGGAATCGTAAGTAGCTAATTTTTCAGCTAATCCATCAATGTTAGATATTATATGATTATGACTATCATCAGCTACACTAGCATTAATGGCTATAGAAGTACTTCCATCGAACG
>JALOBO010000082.1 GCA_023228225.1 Clostridia bacterium | reverse complement strand
TTTTTGAAGCGTTCCAATTTTTCAAAAAAGCTTTTGACTCTTGCCAGGTTATTTGTTGTGTCGTTTCTTAATCCCCCTCAATTCCTATACAAAGTAATTCTTTTCAATGTATATAAAATCTTCGGAGGTAGAAATTAAAGAAGTGTTTAAGGGTTTATCACCTCAAGCACTCTACTTTCAAGCAGTTCACTACCTTTGAATATCTCTTCTATAGTAAAAAACCTATCTTCCACCTGGAGCACAGGAGCGTTATTTGTGAACACTTGATTAAACCTAAGCTCTGCGAGATTCTCAGCTTCCTGCATGTCGAGAGATTCAAATGCGATACCGTTAGAAGTGAGAAAGGTTTTAAGCCTCTTACACTTCGGACACACTTTTGTTGAGTATACGTTTACTATCATTCGTCATACCCCTGCATAATCAATAGCCCAATATCCCTGTCGATATCTCCACAGGAGACAACTTCAGCCGACATAACGCCATTAACAGACATGCAGGTAAATCCTGCAGTCGTTTCAAATTGCAACAAATCACCGTAAGGACTTACCTGCTGTATCATCTTAATCCACCCTGAAGACTTCTTCTTTAATACTATCTGCTTCTTCAGTGTTTCCCTTAACAACCTGTCCCTTAACAACCTGCTCATAATACCCTGTCAGAGACAGGCTAAAAATTTTCTCGTCCATCATTGTCATTGTTTATACCACCCTATTAATTTCTTACTACTCTATTCTACACATTAATACTATTTAAACATTACTCTACTGCTTCAATAAACCAACTTCTGAAATACTCTCTGTGTTTCCTGTAAAACGCTGTCCATTCCGGTTCTGTGATTATCGTATTTGTTGTTTTCTTATCATTTCGGTTAACTCGTCCATACTGCTGCATTACTTCGTTTGCAGCCTCTACATACTCCCATTCTTTACCCTGATACTTCCATTTTGCCCTGGTCAGGTGATCTGTGGGGTTCTGCCGCTTAACATATGTAATTACATTATTTAGTATGTCACTCTCAGGTAAATCAATACCTCTCCCCATGTTAACAGCAATTAAGATTTGTGTTTTATTTCTTGCTCTTTTAAATCTATCTATTGCGTCACCTCTCAGCACAGCACCTTCAATACTTGCTAAAGTGCTTTCTCTCGATTGCACTATAGGTTTTACCTTGCCGTGACTTACTCTGTATATTTCAGATCCTAGTCTTTCTGCAATTGAATAAGAAGGCACATGCACAATAGTCTTGCCTGGCAGTAGAATATCTGAAGGTTCACAAAGCATTTTAGCCAGCTTTGGTATTGTCTCATCTCTGTTTTTCAGGGTTAAGGACCCTACGGGAATGAACTTAAAAGGTCTTACCTCCTTTGGGAAGGGACTTTGAACCTCTATGAACTCCCACCCTTCAAGTTTTTGAGGGGTTGCGCTCATAAGGACAACTATTCTGTTTTCTGTGTCAAGTGCCTCATCTAAGAACCTTTCAATCGAAACAGGTTCAAAAGGCGTTGTTTTGCCGTTATCATCGGAAACTATATACTTATTCCCTTCTTTTATGTCGGTAAGTAACCTTTCTATTCTATCAATCTTATCAGTAAGTCCTCTTCTGTGTTTAATATTTTCTAATGTTTTATCCAGGCTATCAAGCTCATAAGTATAGGCTTCTTTCTTATCCTGCAGGCACATTTCGTAATCAGCGAAGTTATCAAAATGCCAGTAGTCATCTATTATTAACTTTCTGAACATCCTAATAAATGGTTCCATGTAATCGCACTCATCCACAATAACAACTTCAGGAGAGTTTGTTACACCCATCTGCAATAAAGTAAAATTACTATTGCCTACCATGTTTTTCTTGAAAGCTCCAAATGCCTGCTTATAACTGCAGTACTTACAGGGGCAGGCTTCAGCATCAGGTCTGCTGCAACTATCACACTCTCTTTCTTCAAACATTTTTAGTTTACTTTTTGAATCCATTGCCTCTTTATAGCTCATTGTGCAAATGCCTGCAGCACAGAAACCATTATCACAGGAAACTTTTTCTCTCTTTATCGCTCTCATTGCAGCACATTCATAATGCTTTTTTCCAGTGAGGGATAATAAAGGAAATTTATGATCTCCCTCAAACTCTTTGTACTGATCCACAAGAGTGTTAAGAGGAGAAGTAATAAGAGTAGGCAACCCTTTTGAAGCTGCCAGATTAGCTATACCCTTTGCAATACCGGACTTTCCAGCACCAGTGGGAGCACAAATAATAAATTTACGCTTTCCCTCAGACAACTTTTGCTCAAACCATTCTAAAACCTCAATCTGTTGAGGTCTTGGAGTGTTTATTCTAGGTGTCTGTGGGAAGTAGTTTAAAATTGTCATTATCGCATCTCTGAGAACATTTCCTCATACTTTTTGTACTCTTCTTCCATACGCTTTAAAAACTTTTCCTTTGAGGTTAGGCTTGACTCTAAAATATTAAGTTTAGCTGTATCATCATCTGAATGAAAAAGCAAGTTATTTAGAGATGTTATATCTTTCTGAAGACCTGTAATCTCTTTTTTAATTGCTATTATATCTCTCTGTCTAACGAATCCCATTTATACCACCACTAAAATTTAATAGTCACAGGAAACAAAATCAAAATCGTCTTCCTCTCCTGCAACTTTTAACATGCAAGTCTCAGGAAGTTCTTTGTACTGCTGAACTAACCATGCAACAGGAATTAGCGTTACCAGTGCAAAAATCACTGGAAGGTTGCACAAGTACAAAATTGTTTCACAGGCTATACCTGCAGCAGTTACACCTACAATTACATTAGGAATATTTTCTCTCGTCAGTTTATCTTTTATCATATTCTCCACACTCCTTGTACTTTTCATTCACATTCGTACCGTACCCGTGAATTTCACAGGTGCAAACACTTCTATCATACTTCTTACATGTAGTGCAATCTTTCCACACTATTAATCTCTCCTTACTGCAGTACCTCTAAACCTTGCAAGCTGTTTTGTAAGATCCATGCTTGCCCTACTAGCTGCTGCACTTTCAGGGCTTCCCCAGGCGTCACCGTACTTTTCATAGTCTTTTAGCTTCTCAAGGAATCTCTCAGTTTCTCCTATTGTTTTCTGTAACTCATAATAATTTACCATTATGCTTCCTCCCCATAACCAACTAATTCAGCCAGTCTATCTAGTTTAAAGGCTTTCCACCCCTCTACTCTTTCATCCTGATTGAAAAGCAACTTCATCTGCTCAAGCAAAATCTCACAGTCGGCTATCTCCTCACAGATATTATCAGGCTTACCTCTTTTATATTTGCAGAGTGCCTGGATAAGTTCAGAACACTCTTCAATACACATATCAATTTGACTTTCTGCCCCGTTTACACGTAGGACTTCTTTATACAGGTCTTGATCCGCCATTCTTATCCCTGCTTACCTACACTGCAGGTATTAGTGTATAATACCCTTTTGTTAAAAAACTCAGACTTTGCCTCTCTGCATACGAAAATAACACCCTCAGAACATCTAAAGGCTTTCTTACAATTTGCACAGTTGCACAATTTATACCACCTCATTTAACTTAACTTACACACTTATCTATGATCTGTAACTATATAAAGTTGTTGCTTAAGAATCAAACAGAGTTAAAAATTTATTTTAGGCTGTCATTTGTAATGAATAGCTCTTTATATACGCCTGTTCATTACAAACGAAGGCTATTTAAATCTCACATCTCTTTCTATCTTTAAGTTCTTGGCGTTTACCTGCGTTCCAACCTTCTACAGCCTGGAGATAACCAGTGATCCTTGAGAGGTGCTGCACATTTTCAGATCCACACTTAGGGCATTTGTCATGCAGTCCATTACTTACAGAACCTTCTGCTGTGCAAACTGTCATGTCCCGTGTGAAGGCGAAGTACCCAACCTGAGTATTTTTAGCCAGTTGCATAGCAAAGTCCATTAATCCTTCAGGTCTTGAGCTGCCCTCACCTAGCCAGATATGAAGGATATTTCCACCGTCTACCACAGGGAAGAAGGTATGTTCACAATTAATTCTCTCAGGCAGTGTTATGTTTGCGTTTACGGCTACGTGTGTTCCATTTGTGTAGTAAATTGGCAGGTCCTTTGTCTTGCCTATCTGCTGTAAGGCTGCTTCAAGATCTCCTTTTATTACTGTACTTGCCTTCTCTCTGTATTCCTCATGCAAGAGGTCACTAACAGCAAACCTTTGTGCTGTTGTCTCCGCAGGAGTACGAGCTAGGGCAATTGTTATGCCGTTTTCCTTTGAGAGCTCCTGAGCGTAAAGCTTCATCTCAAGCATTGCCCTGATTGCCAGCTTGTAAGCTGCTTTACTTTCATGCATTTGATAGCCTGTGTGGTACTGGACCATTTCATTTATTCCTATTACTCCAATTGTATACACAAGACTATCAAAATCTACTGCCATGGAACCTATTTCTCCAGTGTTAGGGTCCTTAGGACGCTGTAATGCAAATGGTATTCTGTTTTTGTCTATTAAATTCTGCATCCAAGTATGTTTTACCTTAAATAATTCTACTGTACTATCTAGCAAAGTCCTTAGCTCTCTAAATAGTGCATTATCGTCATGCTCTGCTCTATAGGCTGCTCTAGGGCAGTTGAGTGAAGTCACCTGCCAGGACCCCATAGAGAAATGAGCACCATTTTTGAAATTCATTTTATCTTCAAATTCTGCATCATCTTTAATTTCATCGTTAAAGAAGAATGCACAGCACTGCACACAAGAAACACCCTTTCCAGCGTTTCTATACTCTGGCAACTGGTTATCAAAGTAAGGAGTACCAAATTTTGCGGCAAGCTCAAACGTTTTAAAGTAGAGCTCTTTGTAAGTGGGGAGCTCAGGATGTAGTTTATTAAACTCTTCATCCTCAGTCATGAAATCCGGTTCTATAGAAACCTCTGGCTTAGGGAAGTTGAATGGTTTACCCCAATAATCACCTTTTAACATTACTTCCATAAATGTTTTAAATGCTAAACGTACTTCTCTTTCAAATTCTCCATAAGTTCTTAAAGGTGCTTGTTTACCGTCCCATACTTTACCTCTGTATACTGCGGGTCTATCTTTCCACATTTTCTGTACGCCAGGTGTGAGCTGAACAGAGGAAAAAACCGACTGACCGCCTCTACTGCATAGCATTTGTGTCATTTCATAAATGTACATTTGCATATATTGCTTTATTTCCTTCTCTGTTTTCCCCTCAAAGTAAGGTGACATGAATGTTAAGAAGTTGTAAAAGCCCTGCCCGCCTGCAAAGTTACTCTGCGCTGACCCCATCACCTTAGTAGCATGAAGTAATGCAACTTCGGCATTAACTGCTGGTGCTGCAACACTCGATTGAGTACCTACGCCATCAGGGATAAACCCATAGTAAAAGAAGAAGCGAAGGTCGTGGTCCATGCAAAAGCTGCGTGTGCCAAAGTAGTCTAAATCATGCCAATGTGTTGAGCCGTCCAGGTGCATATTTGCAAGATGTTCAGGCATAAGCAAAAGGTTCTGCTCCTTGCTCATCTTATCCGCTTTTCTCTTGTGAGAAGTCTCTGCGTTATTCAACTGATTAGCATTATCATTAGCCTCAAAACCATACCCTGAGTCAATCTCGTAGGCATCATACACAGAAGCCCCTACCCTGGTCATAATGTTACGCCATTCTGGTTTATTTTCTTCAAGCAGTACGCTATTAACTACCTCACGAATGAGAGGACCTGAAACTTGCTTAATGTTTAACTTTAAAATTAAGTCCTCTGCCTTCTGTGCAACTGCCTGAGCTTCTTCCACAGTTGCCGCAGGCTTGTTATAAAATATTTCACTGAGTTTAGTTTCTTTTACTATCTGATTTACAATTGTTTGTCTGTCCCAAGGCATAATAAAGCCGTCAGTATTTTTTACAGTGATATTTTCCATTATAATAGCCTCTGTTTATTCTTAATTTCGTACTCAAGTTCATCTACAGTTACTTTAATATCTTCTATAGTTATTCCACACTGAAGCATAAGCTTGCAAATTACATTTTTAGCGTAATTCTTTGTTGAAGCGTGCATTAGACCCTCTTTATACTGTCATTGTACATTGCTTCTATACATGGCATGTAATCGTCATCTATAGTCATACAACGCGCAGCCTTACCGTCTATATTCTGA
>JALOBO010000081.1 GCA_023228225.1 Clostridia bacterium | reverse complement strand
TTCAATAGTTACATAAATTAAATATCAATTGAAATATATTGAATTTTCTGATAAAATAATATGAGGTAAATTAAAGTGCAGACTAAAAACTTGTATGAAGAATTTTGGAATTTTGCGAGCGAGCGACAAAATGTTTTTTATAAAAAATTAAAAAGTGGAACACCTCCGTATACAAACGATACTGTTTTAAACAAGTATAAATTTTGTAATGCGTACAGAGTACTTGATAGAGTATCTCAATATTTATTAAAAAATGTTATTTATAATGGAAAAATATATTCTGGGCAGGATACTGTTTTTAGAATTGTATTTTTTAAGATTTTTAATTTGCCATCTACTTGGGAATATTTAATAAATAATATCGGCGATATTACTCTAGAAAATTTTAATATAAATAAAATATCAATTCTTTTAAGTGATTTACAAAAAATTCAACCTATTTATAATTCAGCATATATTTCTTGTGCTAATAAAGTTTTTGGTTATGATAAAAAACATGACAACCACTTACACCTATTACATAAAATGTTTATTGAAGATAAAGTTGCCGATAAAATACTAAAATGCAAAGATATGGAGAATGCCTTTAATATTTTGGTCAGTTTTCCACTTATAGGCAATTTTATGGCGTATCAACTCGTTACAGACATTAATTATAGTGATACAGTAGATTTTACCGAGGATAGCTTTACGGTTGCAGGACCTGGCTCAAAGCGAGGAATTCAAAAAATATTTAACACGACTAAACATTATGAAGATTACATAACAAAAGCGTATAATGAACAAGGAGCGCAGTTTAAAAAGTACAACTTAGATTTTAGGTTTCTAGGCAATAGAAAGTTACAATTAATTGACATTCAAAATTTATTTTGTGAATTTGATAAATATTGTCGCAAAACTCACCCCGAAATTATATCTAATCGAAAAGAAATTAAAAAGAAATATTTAGAAAATAATAAAAAAATTGATTATATGTTACCGCCAAAATGGAATGCAACAATATAAAAATAGGAGATTGATGAAAAATATGCCAGATAGCCAGCGATATGCAATTCAAGAAGAAACAAATAATATTAAGCATTCAGATTTGGTTAAAAATGCATAAATAATAAGCGAAAGATATAGATTTGAAAGCTGACACAGTAAACCGCTATTAACTAGTGAAACAGAAGCGATAACATATATGGTTTGATGGCGAAATATATAAATACGCAAAAAAATGTAATGCAGGCGATGAAATTAATTTAAATTATTGCTAATAATATATTATAATTTTTATTATTAATGTGTTTAATAAGTCTATTAACTTAACACCCGTTAATACACTTGTAATAAAGTTTTTTGCGTGTTATAATAAAATATGGACAGGATTATCAAAAAAATTAATGATGCGAAATTAAAAAGTTACAAAAAACAACTGAAATCTGAGGTTTTTAAAGTTGATAACGAACTTAATTTTTCTGAAACCGGAGAGGTTATGTTAGATTGTCAAATTGGTAAACTTGAAAGAATTTTTTCGCCTTTTGACATAGCGAAAGATAGAACAATAGATGAATCGTTTAGTGCATATTTATTACAAGAAACGGATATCGTTCCTATAAGATATAACATTGCGATTAATCTTCATGTTGAAAATTCAATAACCGAAGAACACGCTAAGCAAATTGAAAAAGCAATAAAAAGATATTATAGTTTTAAAATAACAGCAGCAAATGTTAAAATAAGAAAAAATTTAATAAGTTCAATTATTCTATATTTGTTGGGTATAGGGTGTTTAACCATTAATATTTTATCTGAAAAACTTAGTGCTGTACTTCCCATTTATGAAACATCTTTAATAGCATCATGGTTTTTACTTTGGGAAGCAACCGGATTATTGTTTTTTGATAGGAGTAAATTAAAATTACAACGATTTAATATGTTAAGAATTTTTAATGCGAAATTGATTATTGATAAAGATGACGATAATTTGCAATACTAATTTTTATATTAATTAACAAAAATTTAATTAAAAAGCATAAAAATATATCATTTTTATGCTTTTTTCTAATTAAAATTGCAATTTTGCTAATTTATATAAAATTATATTCAATTGTTCCTTTGCCTTTTTCGCAAATTATTTTTGCTTTTGCACCACTTACAATAGGTAAAATTGGCGGAACATGACCAAAATCTGCATCAATTATTACTGGGACACCCAAATCTTTTATATGCAAATAATTTGCTTCTTTATAATCTATATCGTACATTTCTTCTTTGTTTTTTGGACGACCAAATATAAATCCTTTTACATATTTAAACCAACCCGCATTTTTTAATTCCCATAGTGCACGCGTTTGATTACACATATTAAGATCACAGCTTTCTAAATACCAAATAAATCCGTCATCTTTATATTTTTCTATATATTCTTTAACTTTATCAAATTTTGTACCACATAATCCTAATAATATATCTGTGCAACCACCAATTAGCCTACCGGACATTTCCACTTTATTTTCACCCGATAAAATTTTCCATGTAGATTTTTCGGTGCAATTATATGGGCTCAATTCCATGTTTGGTTCTTTTTTTAATGATACAACTTCATATTTATTATAACTTTTTAATAGATTTATTTTTCCTTGTAAAAAGTTGTAATGTGTTTTGATTGCATTATGCCACGGCTGCATTCCGTAGTCACAAAAGTTTGCACCATATATTGCAACAGTATCCAAAAGCGTGGGCAAGGTAAATGTTAGTGTAGTGTTATCTGAAAAACCTTCAAAAAATTTTGGTTTAAACTTTTTTAAATATTCAAAATCAATGTAAGGCAAAATTTCTAGCATAAATTCGCCACCTGTCGCTGATATTATTATATCAATATCATCATTGGTGTATAGGTCCATAAATTCTTTTGCACGAACCATAGCAGTATTACTACGATGTTTATCATAACAACGAACGCTAGGCGACAGCACTACTTTATGTCCCATACTTTCAAAAGTTTTTATGGCATTATTAAACCTAGCAACATTAGGCTCTGTTGCAATGCCCGTTGATGGAGCACAAACCCCAATAGTAAAATGTTCATTCAAAAACTCTGGATATCTCATATTACTCCTTTTTACCCTATAAATTATATTAATACTTAAATTAAATATGTGTCAACGTAAATCATATTATAAATTCTAGATTGCATTAATTTTTAAAATATGGTATCCTATACACATATAGATTAACTTATTTTGTCAAGTGAGAACCCAAATGAATAATTTTAAAAATGTAAACTTAATAGATGTGGAAAAACAAGATTATAGTACTCTTATGGAATCTTTTAATAAAAAAACTTTCGTATATAACAATTTAATGTCAAACAAAGATAGTATGACAAGTGAATATGTTGGTCATTTAAAAAATATAAGCAATTGTAAGGAGATTATAGCACAATTACAATACGATATTGATTATAGAACAAATATAAGAAAAGATTTAATTAAATTATCAAAATTTTTAAAAACGGAAAAAGATGCCAGAGAATTTGTTAATATAACTTTAATTATTGCACAGGAATATTGTAATTTTTATAGGCTTCCAAATGTAAATGTACCCGAAGATATTGGAGTATATAAAAAAATTAATTCAATGATTGCTGAGATATCAACGGTAATTAAATATTTACCAAGTAATGATACGATTATAGAAAAGGCCAAAGAGCGAGTCCCAAATAAATGGATAAATGAAGTAAAAGCACTTGACAACATTCAAAAGATGTTAGATTTTTTTCCTAAACAGCGAGCCACAAAAGATTATATTCTATGTGCGTTATTAGATGGCATAAAAAGCATAACGGCGTATATTGAAATTTGTCAAAACGAAATAAACACCAATTTAAAAAACATAATGAATTATGCAAGTAAAATAAATATAATTAAACTAAAAGTAAATACAATAAACAAAAAATTATTAAGATTAACCGAAGAATGCGAAATTATAAAAGATAAACTAAATGTAGATATTGAACAAATCTCGCCTGAAAAATAAGAAAATGCATACATAATTATTATCTTTGCATATTGACACAACGTAAAATAATTGATATAATTTATTATACAAAATTTTAAAAAGGAAGTTTGCGTATGGAAAGAAGAGTAGCAATTTTGTTAAGCGATTTAACAAGAGCAAATGAAAGATACGATATGGCATTACTTGAATATTCTGAAATATTTACTCAAAGCGCGGAGTCTTATGTTGATATAGCAAAAGCGTTAAATTTTAAATTTAAAAAAATGAAGAACGCCACACAACTAAGCGAGGCAATTAGTACATTTAAACATGCAGTGGAAATTAATCAGGATTTTTTAAAAAAAGCAATTGAAAGTGCTAATAAATTAATTGCATTAGAAGAAGAAATAGCAACAGAACCAAAACTACCTGAAAGAGTGCTGGAATTATATGAAACAAAAGAAATAAAAACAGCATATGAAGCAGATATAATAGAAAAACAAGTTCAAAATTTAGTTAGAACTTTTAGAAAATGCAATAATGAAATAATTCCAAATTTTAGAAAAGGCATAGATGATGCTAAAAAAGTTCAAAATTATTTGTTAAATACTTATGATAATCTATGTGACCTTAAAGCAGAAGAAGATAGTCAAAGTATTTAATTTATTCATAAATTTAAAAAACCGCCAAATTTGGCGGTTTTTTGATGTTGTGGATTATACAATCCGTTACACAAACATCATATACCAAATATTGACATATTTATAAAATAATGTTAAACTCTTACATATATAAACTATCAAATAAAAATTATTAGGAGAAAAATATGTTTACAAATAATAGTTTTCGTAAAAACGCAATAGATGATCTTAATGTTTCATTAAGAAAAGTACAAGAACAGAAAAAGATAGTTCAAAAGCAAATTGAACTAATGAATGCTCAAATTTTAAATTCAAATAAAAATATGAATAAAATAAACGAAAAATTATTAGTTGTTGAACAAAAAAATCCAATGCTAACAGAATATAAAAAATATTTAAACCAACTTGATTTGTTACAACAAGAATATGATGATGCGGTTAGTGGGGTTATTGATAGTGCAATGTCTGCCGTTTCTGGCGCGATTGCTTACAAAACCAAAAAAAGCGATAAAGAAATTAATAGTATAGAAAATAAAATTAAACAAGTTAAGAGCGCTATGGAGTTTTTAGAAACAGCCAAGGAAGTTGTAAACTATAAAAATGATTACAATAATATAAAAGAAGAATTAAGTCTTGCAAAAGCAGCACAACTATTAACAATAAGACTAGAAAAAGAGTTGATTCCATTTACAAATTTAGAAATGAAATATCAAAAGAAATTAGCGGCATTAAATGCGAAAAATGAAGTTACCGCAGAAAGATAATTTTTAAACAAATCATATCTATTTTTCTACAAATAAAAAAATCCCGCATGCATTAAAATGCAAGCGGGATTTTATAATTATTTTTATTGGGAATCTACATTTTCGTTTCCATAAGGTTAGTCTGCTCATTTTTATAATAATCAATAGTATCTTTTAAAATATGTTCACCTATCTGAGATGTCATTGCGTTCAATTTTATCATATCAAGATATTTTCTTTCTAAATAATTATCAAAAATATACTTTCCAACAACTAAAAATATATCGTATGGATTATAGTTTGCGATTTGTGCTTTGTTTGTATTGTTTAGTTGGTTCATATCAAAGATATCGGCGATATAATTTAATTTTGTTATTAAATTATTAAATTTTTCAGTGGGTATATCGGCAATGTGCCCATCTAAAAAACAAGCATATGATTCATCAAGCCAACGTAATCTATTAACATTATATTTTTTGTATACAAAATTATTAAAAAACAAATGTAGCGTTTCGTGTGCTAGCGTGTAGAATTTGGATCTCAAACTTTCTGTACTGTTTAAATCTACTAAAATTTGCATCTCATTGTTGTAAAAGCATCCCATTGCCCAGTTTGGGGGAGTAGCGCCATGTGAAACTTCTTTTATATGATTTACAAAGTCATCGTAGTTTGAAAAATAGAAACATTTATTTGAGGCATATTATACATTTAAACATCAAATAGAGAGCAAAAATCTTGTTTTTTGCTAACCGAATACTCAATTACACTAACCACAAAATCTTTTAAACTCGCCGGATAATTTATTTTATAATCAGTATTTTCCATTATTTCGTATTCCAAATAAACGACTTTTGAGCAATAAAATGCATAGGTTCATATTTGGCGTGGAGTGGCGGGAAGCAAACAATCCAAACTGAACTGTTTTTACAAAATTGCAACTTAGTTATGTCGACAATTCTAATATAAATATAATTTGAACAAAACCAATCGCAAGACTATATT
>JALOBO010000080.1:3647-6432 GCA_023228225.1 Clostridia bacterium | reverse complement strand
TCTCGCTTTTACATGTTCAAGCCTTTTATGTTCAATGCAGTCAATATGTGCAATCTCATCTATTTCGTTCCATTTTTCAATAATTGATTTTTTGTCTAATTTAGATACTTGTAGGTTTTCTTCTTGTGAAATCTCTTCTTTAAGTATTATTTTATCTTTAATTTTATCTTTAATTTTATCTTTATCTTTATCTTCGTTGCACTTTTGTTGCATGTCGGTGTTGCACGCAGCGTTGCGCAACGTTGCATTGTGTTGCGTTATCGTTGCTTTTGATGTTTCGTCTTGTTTCTTTTTTTCTCTGCATTTACGGCTACGTTCAGTCGATGTCGTGCCAATACAATCTTCCAATTTAGTCATGATTATAGTGCCGTCATCTGCCGTTTTTATTAAACCATATTCTTTAAAAAGAATAAGACCGTCGTAAACTACTTCATTATATTTCTTAATGTCTTTAACAGTTTGCTTCGAATCTGAAAATAAAATGCAATCACGGAACGCTAACATCATCAATGATTCGTTTGAAAATGGAATACCATTAGCACTACGTAATTGACCATCATGATCAATACTTTCTGTAAGCATTGTCATATAAAGCGCAAAGATTTCATTTCCATTTTTGCGATGTCGCATCTCAGAAATGTAATATTTCTTCATAAAATCTTTTTCAAGTCGCATCCAATAAGTCGCACTCATACAATTATTTCCTAACTAATTTCATTTTGTCGATTGCTTCTTGTTCGATCCGGTAATCTTTTCCCGCTTGCACAACTTCAAGCTTCCCGGCCTTAATCCAACGATAAATTGTATATGGATGCACTCGAAGATATTTTGCTAATTCTTTAACGGTGTATAACATTATAACACCCCTTTCGTACCTTTATTATAATGCGCTAACAAACACTTGTCAACATATATATACATTTTTTATATTTTATTCGCATTATTTTTGCTGGCATTAATCTTTATGCCAAGATAATAGAAAAATTTGATAAGTATATTCAATGTCGGAATGGTGTGGTTATTTTCATAACGGCTAATTTGCCTTGTTGACATTCCCATTTTCGCACTCAGTTGTTTTTGAGTTAGTTTTAAATACATACGCACTTCTTTTAAAAAACCGCCTATTGTTTTCATAATTACTCGATTTTTAAAATCGTAATCATTTGCCAAGAAAGGTTAACGCGATACGTGTACGTTCCCTCTTCGCCCGACTCTGTAATAATCATTATATCTTTCGCGCCATTGATTTCGTCGCACCAATTCCATCCCATATCTGGTTCGTGTAAAATATCGTTAGCAAGTTCTTTTAGTTGTTCTAAATTTGGATGAACTCCTTGAGCAAACTTTACTTCATAATTTTGATCATATGCTTTTCTCATTCTTTCTCCTTTTGCGGGTTTACCGCGTGGACTCTGCGAGTACTTATATACTCATTATATAGCACTTTTTCAAATGCTATATTGTCAATATATAATATCTTTTAATCTTAAAACCATTTATTCATATTTTCTCGTTTCTTTATCTTACGCCCTTATTATAACATAGCAACGTTATAATGTCAATACATCCAATCGAATTATTTTATATATTTTCTGAATATTGTTAAAACATAGTGGTTGACAATGTTATTACAATGATATATAATATAATTATAAAAGGAGATGATATGATGAATAAACTTGCAATCGAATTAAAAAACAAACGGCATCAAGACAATATTTCAATGGAAAAATGCGCACGGAAACTTAATCTTGCAACAATGACGGTCGCACGAATTGAACGCGGTGATGCCGTCGGGCCGAAAGCATTAAAGAAATTATCACGGTATTTGGGAAAACCGATTGAAGAATTAAAGTTATTGAGTGAGGAATTATGATGTGGTACGGAAAAGGAGTTGACGGAAGAGACTATATCGGCAAATTAAAAACAGTTGGAATAAAGCGCTTTATTATTGATTTCAAAGGCGAGCACGAAGTTATACCGCAATCATTACATTTAATAAAATAAGGAGAGAAATATGAACGAATTAGCAAACATTGATGTAAAAATTATTCCGGCAGAAATCACATTTGATTTAGCACCGGTAAAAGAACTTGTTAATACGCTTGAAAAGACATACACAAATTGGGTTGTCAAAGAAGAAGATCTTAAATCTGCAACAGATACAATCGCTCAAATCAACAACGTTTCCAAGTCGATATCAGATAAACGTATTGCAATCGGTAAAGATTTTAAGAAACCATTTGACGAATTTGAGAAACAAGTGAAAACTATCTGCGCCGAATTGGACGCGCTCTCAAAATCAATCAAAGACCAAACTGATGAATACGAAAACAAGCGCAAAGCCACAAAAAAGGCCGCTATTGAATCTTTGCCATCTTATAATAAATATATCGCGTTTAACGAAAAGTGGCTCAATAAAGGAACGTCGATTGAATCTGTTATAGTTTCTATTGACAATCAAAACTATGAGCGCAAAACCGCTGAAGATACAATTAAACAAGCGTGTGATAACCTTATCCCCGACAGATTTATTGACATGTATCACAACGGCACGGAACTATCGATTATTCTTTCTTCCATCAACGCTGCCAAAGAATTAGCAAGCAGACCTATCATCGTTGCGAAAGAAGAACCGCAGCCAGAACCACTGCCGATTGCAAAACTGCGAGTAACCCTTGAAAAACAAAAAACATTATCCGCTCAATTTTCCGGAACAGAAACACAATATACATGGTTAAAAGTGTTTTGCGCAGATAACAATATTCTCATTGAGTTTTGGGAG
>JALOBO010000080.1:0-3547 GCA_023228225.1 Clostridia bacterium | reverse complement strand
ACCATGACGGACGAAAGCGGAAACCTTATACTTTCGTTCGCCATTTCCATGTATGACAAGCGCGTAGCACAAATGGTAGTTCAAGAAACGAAAACTTATAAAAATCAAATATCTATCGAAATTAAAGAATTAAAGCGGCATCGTTCTCTTGATCAGAATGCGATGTTATGGGCGCTTATAACCAAACTGTGCGATTCAACGTGTGGTTCACACTCTACGACAACTATGAACGAAATGTACTGCGTAATTTTAGAAGAAGCAAATATAGAAAGTGATTTTATTCTTGCGCCAAAGGAATGTGCAGAAAGTTTAAAAAAATCATTTCGAGCAATTCGTGAAAGAGGCACAAGAACCGTTAAAACCGATAAAGGCGAAAAAGAAATGATTGTTTACCAAACGTGGATTGGATCGTCAAAGTTTAATACTAAAGAAATGTCCGACTTAATTGATTCAGTTTTAGATAAATTAGCCGATCTTGGGGTTTATGATGCGGAAATTCAGTCTATCATGGGAGAATTAAATCGTGCATAAACTTACTAAATCAACTATTATATCTGCTAAAGTCAAAAAAGAAGTTTGGCAACGCGATGGCCATCGATGTATTGCCTGTGGTTCTTCAAATGCGAGTCCAAATGCTCATGTTGTGTCAAGAGCGCACGGGGGGCTTGGTGTAGTAAAAAACATTGTTACACTTTGCCCAGAATGTCATCGCAAATTTGACAATGGGAAAAATAGCGAATATGCCGAAGTGGCAAATAAAATATTCGCGTACGTATTACATTTATACCCAAATTGGACTGCAGAAACCGTTACATTTAATAAATATGGAGGATTAAAATGAACATAAGTATTATAATTGGAAATTTAACACGTGAGCCAGAGCGCTATGCCACGCAAGCCGGAGATTCAATCTGTCGGTTCACAATCGCAAATAACGATGATAAAGAAAAGCCGATATTTGTGCCTTGCTCAACGTATGGCAAACTTTCGGAGAACTGCTTGACATATTTACACAAAGGATCGAAAGTGCTTGTATCGGGTAAATTACGCATTTACGAATCAGATAAAAATGGTGTTAAATATAAAAACACAGAAATATTTTGCAACCAAGTTGAGTTTTTAACACCAAAGAATGAACAACCTGACAACGACATGCCGTTTCCAGATGTTCCAGAACGACCGCAAGAAAAGCGTAAATATCCGAGTGATAAGAAAGAAGAAGTTGTCTTACCAGATGATATGCCATTTTAAATAATAGAACGGTTAAATACCGTTTTATTTTTATAAAAAAACCGCGCTTTTTAAGGCGCGGGTATATCGACTATTTTACACAGAAAATCTTTTCGAGCTTGAAAGGCGTTTTTCAACTTGGTACATTCGGTAATGGAGAACATATTAGCGTTGAAAATAGCAAAACCAATCGTAATAGCGTTAGCGGTTATTTCATAGAATAGTTGTGTGTTTAATTCTTGTAATGCGAAAATTGTAAACAAGGCTGACATAATTGCAGACGACAGAACGATATTAATGTTCTTGATTGCTAAGTCGCCTTTTTCATTAACGGCCATTTTGGGATGCCGAGATTTTTCGGTATCATTATTTAGCATGATTTCATTATAATCTAATTTGGTATATTTTACTTTACCATTAATAACTTTCTTAATTGTTTTGCGCAAACGGTTTCCCTCGCGCTTAGTTAATTGAAAATCCATAATGGTTTTATTGGCAAGTTCAACACGGTTGTCGCTTCCTTTAACTTTTTCATAATCTAAAGCTACCGATATTTTTTGCAACATCGCTGTCGCATTATCTTGAAACCTTGTGATATTGCCTTTATCAATTTCGTCTTGAACTTTTCCGTATGCTTTTTGATCATATACAGCAGTTACAAATCGTCCATAATCGCTAAACGTTTTTCCAAGCCCTGAAAGCGGATCTGCTTTTTTTGATACCATTAAATTAAAATATATCAAATTAAACGTCAATACCGATACAAGCGTTTTAAGCCCAACGACAATCCAATAACGCGCAGTAAATATTTCTTCAGGATTATATACTAACGATGATGCTATCGATACCAATGAAATTGCTACCAATATAAATAGATAACCAAGAACAGATCGCCAATTAATATGTAATTTTTTTTCCATTGTATCACCTACATGTGCAAAGCAAGAGGAGTAGTTTCTTCCTCTGCTTCTTGCCGCGCTTCGATACGCACTTTTTCCTTTTTATAAGTTTTAACGTAATCCCATGCATTTTTAGTTATCTTTGAAAAAACCACATAACCGATAAGCGAAATTAATGCACACAAAGCAATCCATTTTAAATCATAAATAATAGGATCGATAAGCCAAAAAATACCAGTAAAAAACCCCATCCAAATAACGCCATTTACACGCTTGTCAATGTCTTTGAAAGCGCCAATAAGTAATAATGCGACAAATATAATTGCGATGATAAACCCGATTGACATTGTAGTCGACTGCGCGATTGCTAAATATTTAACGCGGTTAATATAAATCCAGATTCCAATAGGAATTGTTAAAAATAGAAAGCAGATAAAACCAGAAATGAGCGATAGCCAGAATTTACGTTTATGCATCATTCTTCGCCAACTCCTCGTCAAGTAAAGCGTTAATCCGTTCATCTCTGCTTTCCAACTTTTCAATCATTGAATTAGTAGACGATAGAACCAATAATTGATTATCTAATATTTCTTTAATTTTGCCCTCATAAAATTGCGTTGTTTTCACAATTAAATCCTGCGCCGCATCCAAAGCATTTTTATACTTTAGCGCCTCTTGTGTAGTGATTTTATTTTGCGCCGCGAGATTGTCAATTAAATCCTGCATTTGCTTTTTCTTTTTTGTAGTAATTAAGTTAATCGCAAGCCCTAAAGCCCCAGAGCCTAATAATCCGCTCAACGTTGCCAATACAACGGTTTTTATTTGTTCATACGCCTCTGTTACCTCTTCGCCCAAATCAATCGTAGTTGTCAAATCTGCGCTTGTGGTTGCTTCTATCGTGGTTTCTTCGGCTCGGACAACTTGATAACTATGGCCAACGATACAAAAAAACAATACTATGAAAACTAACGCCGCTAACACAACTATTTTTTTCATAATCAAACCCCCTTGAATGCCTTAATAAAATTAGTAATTCTTAATTCAATATCTTCTTTTAGTTTTTTGTTTTCGTTGAGCGCATTGCTCATTTTAGTTTCGTAATCAGCAAGAACAGTTGATAATGTTTTTCCATTAATTTCAATTTCTGTTGAATCAATCCATTTCAATTCTTCGCCGTAAGACTTAATTGCTATTTTCATTTGTTTTTCTCCTTTTTAATACCAAAATTATAATTATACCGCCGATCCATAAAAAGCCTTGTATAACCCACCCAATAGCATGCCGTGATATTTCTGGAAAATAATTGTATCTTAACGAATCATCATAATATAATAATGCTAATATAGCGAGTGAAAAGATGTAAATACTAACTGTCGCAAACTTCATATAATTCTCCTTAATAATCGGCCGTTTTTACG
>JALOBO010000079.1 GCA_023228225.1 Clostridia bacterium | reverse complement strand
AGGGTATACTTCCGCTATAAAGTTTAAACAACCTCTTACTTTGACTACGTGTAATGTTCTTACTAGATGGTTTACAAACATTAATGTTAAAAAACGACACGAAGATTTAATTTTATTTAGAAACTATGCGCTTGAAGAATATCCAAAATACGACAATTACGATGCGATTAATGTGGACAAAGTAATTAATATTCCATATGATTATGCTGGCGCGATGGGTGTTCCAATTTCTTTTATGGATAAATATAATCCTGACCAGTTTGAGATAATTGGTAATGAATATGATTTGAAAATTGAAAAAGGTCGTGGATATATTAATGGAAAAAGAATGTATAGTCGTATTTTTATTCGCAACAAAAAATTAGGAGTCAATTAAATGAAAATAGAGTTAAGAGAAATATCAATTCGTGATGTTGTAAATGGTCATAGACCGCACACGCGTGGTCTAAAATTTGAATATATTGATGAAAAATAAGAATAATTTATAAATTATTCTTGCGCTTAATGCACCACAGTGTAACTTTGATAGCCAATGACGGCATTAGTTTACTGAAAAACATAAGATATACTATTGAGTATAACACGTCAATGCAAATAACCAATAGTATAAATGTGGTGAAACCTTCGGTAGCTATAGCTTCTGATAGCGATGTTCCACCGTTGAAAATTAAATATAACACACTTTCAATAATGTTTACAAATAAAAGTGTAAATAGCACTGTTAACCAATGGGATACTGTGACTGGATGCAAATCATCATCTCTGACAGAAACATTAGAAACACTGTTTACATAATCGTTAATTGTTTCTGCGTTTTCATGGATGAGTAATTTTTTAATTATTTTGAGTAATAACATTTTTAACACCTTTTTTACATTAGGAAGAATGCTGCACCAAGGGCAACTGCGATGAGAACAACACCACCTATGATGACTGTTTTCATATCTAATCCACCCTCATTCTCTTTTTTGCCGGTGAGGAGTGTCCTATACTGACGTGCGATAAGCGCAATAGCCTCTTCGTTGTCTGCGGAAAGACTTTGCGAATCTAATTTGCAGTTTTTCAGCATATCGTTTACGTTTAACGTTCTTACAGCTGGGGCGAGTAATTGTAAATTCTCCATTGTATAGGTAGATAACGTATTGATACGGTCAATATCATATTGCGAAAATTCTTTTTTATCTAACAAACCAAGTTTTATCATAGCGGCTTGATTTGCACGTTGGGTCAATTCTCCAATATTTCTAATTCCACATTTTTCCAACTCCTTAAATATACCAAGTGTGGAATCTTCAATAATTGCACCTACATCATTATGCACCAAATCACATCTAATGTTACCAATACTATATGAACCGTTTAAACCTGTTTTAATGAACTTAGCTGTAGCTTTTGATAATGCCGCGCGTCCATTTTTAAATTTAGCGGGTTGAATAGTGAGCACACCATTTTTATTTATGGTTAAAAGTGCATATTTGTATTTAGAAAACGATGCTGAAAAGTATGGTTTTGATACAGGCAATGTGACTACGATGTAGCCTATGCATGCAAAAATAACGATACCGAGGAATGCTATAATCATTAATGATATTAAATCCATTTTAATTACCTCCAAACATTGAGCTTAGAAATCCTTTACGTTTCTGGGGTTGGTTTGCGCGCGGTGAAGATTCAGTGCCATTTTCTTCAATGACACCGGTCAAATTACTATTACACATTTTACGCTCAAATCCATTTTTACTTCTCCAAATGAAGAGGTCGTTCATATACGTGATACCAGCCACATCTCGCCCGTTAAGCGGAGCGTCAGGGTGATTCATTTGATATTGGCGAATAAGACTTCTCGCTTTAATTTGCCATTCCACCAATTCAGCATTGCCATCAAAATTGTTGTATTGTAAACTAATACCAACTAATTCAGGCAATAGATTCTGGTCGCGGTATTTAAGCGGAACATCATCGATACCAGCAATGAGATTATACCCCTGTTGTGCTGAATCTATTTGTCGATATTGATTTACAACGGTTGATGGATGTTTAAAGGATGGTGAAACAATGTTATCATCATCATTTCGCCACCTATCATTGTCATAATCATCCTCATCACCGTTTAAATCTTCAGAATCATCATATTTATTACTGCCAATATTTATACCAAAATCATCATTCTGGTTGTTATAAATAATACCCTTGGAAGTATTAATACCAGTTATTTCATCATTGTCAAATCCCCCAACATCATCGAATTCGTTATAATCTTCCTCCTCGTCGTCTGGTGTAGGTGGATTATTTTTTTTAGCGTTAAACCATGCCATCTTTCCTCACCTCTTTATTTTTTTCAACCGCGTCGTCTAATGCGTCCTTGGAATAATCTGCAACACAATACCAGATGTTAGCTACGCATAACGCGCTTAATCCGATTAATAAATACAATAATGCTGGAACAGTAAAAATTGTGTTTATCGTAGTTAATGTATCGATTGTTGTTGTAACCACATCGCTTGTGTTTGTAGTAATAACTACCGTTGCGAATGTTTCACCTGTTTTTCCAAGGTAAAATGTTGCGTATGTGCAGAAAAACATGAAAACTGTTGATACTGCCGCTATAACAACACGCCCTTTTGGTACAAAAAACGACAGAGCGAATAAAATTAATGCAAATGTGAATATAATTAAGAACAATTCATACGGGATGAAATGTGAATTATAAACCGTTTCAGTTAATAAGCTTACTGCCATACTACAGAAATAGTAACTGTTATATTTAAAAGTATAGTTGTAATTAAAAAAATAAGTGTTGTTTTAGAGCATTCCTTTGAAATTTAATTCAAAGTGTTTATTTTGTGGTGGTTTGTTTTGTTTAATAGGTTGTGCTTCTAACCATTTAGTTCCATACTTTACGACATCAAAGTTTGGATGTGATTTTAAATGATTGTATAGTGCGCGTTCAAGCTTTAACCTTTCTGGTGATGTAAAAACACGTTTTTTCAGCATTCCTTCACGAATATACATCTCTTCAGCTTCCTTGCGTTTCTTCATGACATCTGGTCTTGCAGAAAACATAATCACATTATACGTGTATTTGCTAATTAATTTATGTAACGCATCTTTGCGAACCGGGTCTTTTTCAGTTTTAAACAATTCGTAAGCGCGCATGAGAGCGTCTGAATTATATAATCTTACATCCCATAAATCTTTTGCTAAACGACGTAATTTATCATCGCGTAATTTTGGGTCATGGCTTAGTTGGTAATTAGATAAATTACTTTGAATTTTACGCTGTGCCGAAACACTATACGATTCGCCTTTTACACGACCGTATGTACTGATTTTTGGATAAGCGGTAGTAAGTTTAACGTAATCTTCATTGTCATATGTAACACGATATTGGTCTTTTGATTTTTGGTTAAATCGTTTATCTAAAATATGTGTATCAATGATGGTAGCGTCGTCGGATTTGCGTTTAACAACTTCACCGAAATGCCCAACTTTAACATAATATTTATTACCTAATGCTTGAACAGCTTCTTTAACAAACCCTTTTCGCTCTTTTTCATTTCGGAATTTTATATCAACATCCGATGTTTTTCTGATTGCAATTTTTGGATTTTTGATGCTCGCACCAATTGTGGTACCATATATTATACCGTTGTATTTTCTAATAAGCGGTATTAACTTTTCACCATCTATTTTGTTTAACCGAGCAACTTGTGTAAAATCTAATTTTTTAATAGTGTTGTTTAGGTTTAATGCGTCAATAGATGTTGACATTGTGCGAATTTCATTACGCATTTCGCGATATTCCGGTCTAAGATGTTTACTCATTTTGAATCACGTCCTAAGAAAATTGGTGTGCGCGCGGTCTCAATATACGCATTTAAGTAATTGATAAATTCTTTGTTTGTGTAACTATGATTATCGTGTACGTCTTTTTCTTCATGATACACTGAAACATTCCATTTGCGTGTAATATTAGATTTTGCCGCTTTAATGTGCATATCGTTAACTTTTAATTCAACATAAATATTGCCTTTGATTCTGTTCAATGACAATTTATTTTGGATTTCTTTAAAAATAAGTGGTTTCATTTTCTTAATAGCGCCTCTTGTTTTTAGTTTGTTTTGATTTAGAACTTGTTTTTGAAATTGGTTTTACACCATGTGCTAACATTCTGCTAGCGTTGTTCGACATTGTTTCACACATTTGTTTGTAGTTTTCTGCCATAAGTTTTAACCCCAGATTAATGAATTATATGATTTTGAGCGTCTATTTCGCCCATGTGATTTTGATTTCTTTGAACGATTCGATTGGTTTATGACGGCGCGCGTAGTTTTTCCCATTTCATTGAGAGCAACCATACCTAATCCGCCAACAACGGCTACTGTTAAACCTGCCGCAATAGTATCACCAATCATAATCACACCAATTTTTTAATATTGAAACGTCTTTGTTTGTCAATTCGGGTCATTCTGTTTGTGTTTTTTAATACACATTCACAATCGATGACGGCTTGTTTATTTTGCTCAAGTTTTGGGAGTCTAACAGTTTGATGTGCAAGATACTCACAGGATTGAGGCACTCTACCGTTTTTTATTTTTTGAGACAACTCATTTAGTGTAGTCATGGTAACTTAAATGTTGAGCTAATATTTAAATGTAATTATTGACATTGTAAAAATTCTTATAAAAATGACATTATTGGGTATTTAATTTTTTCATACCATCACAATCTCGCATAATGGACCCCCATGTAATTTCTTGTAAATCATGGTTTGGAACAAGGCGTGTTTAATATTTAAATGTAATTGATAAGTTTATAATAAACGAAGGTTTAAATTGTTTTACAACCAATAATATAATACTTGTTGCATACGAAAAACTGTGTTTATTGTATAACAAATAAACGTAATGGTAAAAAATATATTGGTGAAACACGTAATAGTGCGCATGAAAGATGGGTTGAACATCAAAAATCATCAAATTATGAAATTAAAAGTTGCCCTTATTTATATAATGCAATTAAAAAACACACATTGGAAAACTTTGAATTGTCTATTTTAGCTTGTAATTTTTCACATTATTCACAAAGAAAATGTGCAGAAATGTATTTTATTTGGAAATATAATACTTGTAATTCAAAACATGGGTATAATTTAACGCGCGGCGGGGATGGTATAATAAACTCAGAAACTGGTAGACACGTTAATTATGGAACTAGTGTATATGGTGTTACTGGTGACAATCCAACACTGTATGATAAAATGCGATACAAAATGAATCCAATATATCGCGCGCAGAAAAAAGCAAGTCGTGATAAATGGGTTAAAGCGCCCCCCGACGAGGAACGCGCGAGATTAAGACTATGGCAACGTGAACATTCTGCGTATAGCAAAACTATTCACCTTAAACACCGTGATAAATCAAACACCACTCGTAAAATTAAAAATGCATTGGCACGAGAAAGTTATAAATACATGTTTAATCAAATTAATAATGTTGAATATTTTGCAAGATGTTATTTACGAATGTTTGGCGGCGGTCGTACACGAAGTAAAAATTTTATACCACCAAAAATAGATGGCGTGTTAAATGAACAAGGTTGCTGGTTATTCGAGGAGAAACAAAAATGATATATGTAACGGGTGATACCCACGGTGATATACGCAAATTAATTAATTTAACGTTAAACTTTGATGATTATTTAATTGTTGCTGGTGATTTTGGGATGTGTTGGTATAATGATAATCGCGATTTTGAAAAAATAAATATTTTAACAAAATTACCATATAAAATTTTATTTATTGACGGAAATCATGAAAATTTTAAAATGTTGAATAATTTTCCAATTCAAGAATGGTGTGGTGGTAAGATTCATAAAATTTCAGAAAATGTATATCATCTTATGCGGGGGTATGTTTTTGAAATTAATGGGTTAACCTTTTGGTGTATGGGTGGAGCTAAAAGTATTGATAAAAGTATGCGCATTACAGATGTTAGCTGGTGGGAGGAAGAAACACCATCAGTTGAGGAGTGGGAAAATGCGTATAATAATTTGGAAAAATATAATTGGCGCGTGGATTATGCAATCACGCATTGTATTTCTGGAGATATCGTTAAACAACTATATCCGATTGCATGGGAAGATGAAATATCGTTAAAAATGAAAGATATACAAAACAAATTAACTTGTAAAGAATGGTTTATTGGACATTATCACGCTGATAAGAAAATAGGCAAATATAGAATGATTTATGAAAAGTTAATTAAATTAAAATAAGTATAAACTTTTAACGTTAAATTTAATTAATTTTTTCAAAACAGTGGTGGAATTTAAATTCCACCGTATGCATATTCGTATTTGTTCGAAATTAGTTGTTCTGACGGATGTAAAGCCCACCAATCACAATACCAAGGATACCAACACCTGCGATTGC
>JALOBO010000078.1 GCA_023228225.1 Clostridia bacterium | reverse complement strand
CACGGCTTCCAACACGAACACGAACATTGGCGCTTCGCTATCTTATTTTATTTATTGCGTTTATAAAGCCTTAGCTCTTGCTAAAAATTCGCCGTTGCGACAGAGGTTAGTAAAAAATTGAAAGCCTTTGAGGTAAATAAGAAAGAAGTTTTAATATCAAAAGATATGGAAATATATATGAAGAAATTTATAGTAGAGAAAACATAGAAAATGCTATAATTAACGCTTCAAAACAAAAGAAAAATCGGAATATAGTTAAACGTGTTTTGGCTAATAAAAATGATTGCATAGATGAAATCCAACATTTATTAATAACTCAAACTTACAGGCCGTCAAAGTATATCGAAAAAATAATAAAAGAGGGTTCAAAGCAGAAAGAACGTAAAATCAGTATTCCTAAATTTTATCCCGACCAAATAATTCAATGGGCTGTATTGCTACAAACAATTCCGTATTTTACAAAAGGTATGTATGTTTTTACATGCGGCTCTGTACCTAACAGAGGCACATCATATGCAAAGCGATACCTTGAAAGATGGCTGCATAACGATTTTAAAGGAACGAGATATTGTTTAAAGCTTGACGTACATCATTTTTACCAGTCAATTAGCCACAAATGTTTAAAAGAAATGCTAAAGTACAAGTTTAAAGATAAAAAATTGCTTAAATTGCTTTATCAAATTATAGATAGTACGGAAGAGGGCTTGCCTATTGGCAATGTAACAAGTCAATGGTTTGCAAATTTTTATTTGCAAGGTTTAGACCATTGTATCAAAGAAAAGTTACATGCAAAATATTATGTGCGTTATATGGACGATATGGTAATTTTAGGCTCAAATAAACGAAAGCTCGGTAAAATGGAAGTTGCTATTGAACAATATTTAAATAATATCGGCTTAGAATTAAATTCTAAATGGCAAAAATTTAAAACAGATTCGAGGGGCATTGACTTTTTAGGTTATCGGTTTTTTCATTATAAAACTATTTTGCGGCGTTCAATTATGCTAAGAATATCAAGAAAAGTACGAAAAGTATATAAAAATAAATCTTATAACAAACATAATTGCATGTCGATTATTTCATATTTAGGGTGGATTAAACATTCAAATAGTTATCAATTATATCAAAAATGGATTAAGCCTTATATCAATGTAAAACGAATGAAAGGGGTAATAAGGCGTGAAAATTTCAAGTACGGTTATGCCAAACAAGGCGTTTGAAATCCTACGCAATGGAAATAAGTGCACAATAGTATTTTATACCAATATTGTTTCAAACGCAGTTGTAGACGGCATGACAGGGCAATCAGTTTCTTCATGGGATTACGAAAAGTACGAATTAGAAATAAATTATAATCCGTCGCTTTCAGCACAGATTATGGCTGATTATAATACGTGGCTTTCAAAAGCAAAGGACGCTGAAAAAGGCACGGAGGCACAAAAAGTACGCGATTATCGGGATAGTTTGTTAAACAATTGTGATATCAAACATTGTAACCCCGAAAAATGGACGGCAATGTCTGACAGTGAAAAATTAGCATGGGCTACATACAAACAATCGTTGAGGGATATTCCAACACAAGACGGTTTCCCTTATAGCGTAAATTGGGCGGCAATGCCTGCGGATACGGCGAATAAACTTAGTGATGCTTTGGTAGCAACGGCTAACGAAAAAAGACAAGTCGCTTCGCTTGAATCCGCACAAATTATGGCAGACACCTATTTATCTTTGAAAGGCGGTGCGTAATATGACATACAAGCAAAAACTTGAAAACTTGATAAAGAGCGGAATGTATTCATTGGTACAAAATCTATTACGCGTTTTGTGCTGCTGGCTCGCAGGAATGATAACAACGGCTGACGCGCAAGACCTATTTACAGAATGCGGATATACTTTTACAGCCCCTACGACAACCGGAGCAATAATCCTTACAAATGGCACTACTACATACACGATTGTTTCGCTTATTACAGCCTACCATGACAATGATTACCAAAAATCGGACGTTATGAAGCTGGTAGTATTTGCCATAATAGATGGATTTAAAAATGCGGGATATATTCTTGATTCCGAGAGGACACAGTTGGAGGAACTTCCATGGTGAAAGAAAAAGTCGCCGCATGGTTTCGGCGGCACAAACTATATTTTATAATTGCTTTTATTTTATTTGGCCTCACGATTGATGTGTGGGGCTATTTTAATGCGCCTGTAAATATAAACCGTATGACCGCCGCAGACTGGAAAGACACTCATATACAAAAAATCGGCACTATTACAATACAAAAGCTTGAAGCAAATGCGCCATACACGGATATACGCGATGCCAAGAAAATAGACGGCATAGGAAAAGTAAAAGCGGCACAAGTGGAACATTATTTCACAACATGGGACACTGCAAAAGCGGATTCTTGGTTTCCAATAAACATAGTAGGCACAGTATTCCTTTTCGGCGGGATTTTCCTTTATTACGTGCATAGGTCTGAACAGCGTTATATTGCTAAAAAGCTTGACGAAAAAATTTTCAATGATAAAAACGTAAAGCGGTGACGTTATGACGGCAGACATTAGTATCTTAATAGCTATAATTGGGTGTTTTGTAGGTTTGGCGGGCTGGCTAACGCGGCGCGATACAAAAATATCCGATGATGCCGAATGGAAAGGCACGGTAAATACAAAATTAGACAATATATGCAGTGGCATGTCAGGAATAGGAAAAGATATGGCAGAAATAAAAAGCACGCAAAAAGAAACAAATAAAAGGTTGGAAGACCACGAGACACGAATTACAGTCCTTGAAAAGGATAGGGAGGAACATACAGCATGAATATTAAGCAGGAACTTTTAACGCCGAATCAGTATACAAGGCCACAAATACGGTTGCAGCATATAAAAGCCATAGCGATACATTATACAGGTGACCCCGACGCTTCCGCACAAAATGAGCATGATTATTTTAATAGTACATGCATTGCGCAGAAACGGTTTGCATCGTGCCATTATGCCGTGGGGCTACAGGGCGAAATTGTACAGTTAATCCCGGAGACGGAATGGAGCTACTGCACGAATCAAGCTAACGGATACACAATCAGCATAGAAACATGCCATCCGGACAGCACAGGGAAGTTTAATGCCGCTTCGGAAAAGTCGCTGATTGAATTAACCGCTTCACTCTGTAAGAAATACGGTTTAAATCCTCTTAGCGGCGGCGTAATAAGGCATTATGACGTGACAAAAAAGGTATGCCCTAAATACTATGTAGACCACCCGGCGGCTTGGGCGGCGTTTAAAACGGCTGTACATAACTGCATGATAAATGTAGCGTATACTTTGCCGTCTTACAATACGGTTGTTAGTGCGGCGGCGGCTGTTAGCCCGGCTTATTGCGATACTACTATAGACATGAAGATTAAGCGCGGGCAGACATATACCATAGCGACAGGCTCTAAAGCCGTCACAACCGGCAACAGCGCAATAATACAGACGGCAGGGCAAACATATAGCGGTGGTAAATATCTAACTAAGCTAAAAGCAGCCGGCGGTATAGGGCAGTGCGCCGGTGTATTTGTAAATGGCATGAAAAAGTTTACAGCGACGGTTTCTTAAGGGCGGCGGCCGCATGTTTCATAAATTGTATGCAAAATGGAAAGCTTATCCGACGTTTAAAATCTACTGTAATATCGCATTTATCGCAGAGACATTAGTCACAATAGTTGTTTTAAAAGGTTGGCGTGCAGGGTTGCAAGACGCACCGGCAATTATGCAGGACGACGCGATAGCTTTTGGCTGCACAATCATAGCTTACACGCTTAAATCCGGTTTTGAACATTCTAAGCTTGCCACAAACCCTAAAGATATAGCCAAAACAGCAATGCAGCAGATAGCAGACCACCCAGTAGCTACGGCGGCTATTTCGGGGCTAATTTCTTCGGGCGGTGATTTATCCTCCGCTGCTTCAAGCGCCATTAACGCGGCGCAGATGGAAGCGGAGCAGCAAAAGGAACAGCAGGCAAACTATACAGACCCATCGGCAGCACCACCGGCAGAGAACATGCCGGCAGAGAACATGCCGGCAGACGACAATAATAATATGGCCGGTTAACCCGGCAGGAAGAGGACTTTATATGACTATTGATGTAACATCGATTATTACGGCAATTATAGGCGTACTCGGTACAATCTTTGCAGGGCTGATTACTGCATACTTAATTCCATGGCTAAAATCAAAATTCACGGCTAATCAGCTTATAACAATATCGGGGCTGATTGAAAGTGGAGTTAAGGCCGCTAAAACATTTTTTCCCGACAATTGCGGCGAAAAGAAATTTGATTATGTTATGGATTCCGTGAAATCCTATTGCACAGCCCATCACATTGCATTTGACGAAACGGCTGTAAAGAATGAGATACAAAGCGTTTGGAATGACCTATATAATAAGGCAAATCCGGCAGCTACACAGGTTGCAAACGTGGCTGTTAAAGATGCAAGTAAAGTTACTGCCCCAGCGGATACAGCCGCTAAAACGCCAACACAGGCGACTACATAAGCATAGCGTGGCCGGAATCACGACCGCGGAATATAATTATAGCCCTCGGAGTAATATCCGGGGGCTTTTTTTATTTGGCTGAATCTCTTTTTATTATATTTTCTTTAGCCTCCTCTAAAAGCTGGTCAAGCCGTTTCGATTGTTCCACCCTTTTTGCCCATCCTTTTTTGCCATGAAGCAAAATCCCTAATTCATCAAAGCATGGGTCTTTTTTATCATAACCTACTATATCAAAATACTGCATTAATTCTATAGTACGCCTATCCTTTTTTATTCCTTTGTTAAGTAATATACACGAGATTACAAGGCTTTGAGTTGTTCCGAGACTTTTTTTATTTTATTATAAAAGTTTCTCAATCAGATTTATGCGTTGTGCCTCAATCCATTTGCAGGCTTCTTTATATCCTTGCTCCGTAAATGGAAACTCTTTTTTGCTGTCTGCGTCCTCATAGCACCAACGGCAATTAGCAAAAATCTTTTCATTATCATAATTGCAAACAGAATATTCTATAGTTTCGATTGCTCCATAAAAATCACGGTTTTTAAATTTCTCCCATATGGGGAACTGAATAGGATTTTTAATTGTAACCATGCTTTTTCCCTCCCACGTTTAAATTTTTGCTAACCCGCGACAGCCAATAATTTTACCGTGAGCGTCGCGTACACTATCAGCCGGTATATATAAATCTGTTCTATCTTTTGCAGCTTGTGCCGTCAATGACGACACAATATAAATGGTATTATCTTGCGGCTCCGGTAAGTCAATTGTATTCCCGTATTCAATTTTATAAACCGGGATACCATTAATTTCGTCAATTTGTGTACGTATTTCCTGTGCACGGGCTATTTTGCCCGTTGATGGGATTGATTGTATAACTGTACCATTTTCATCGCACAAGATTATATCATGCGGCGTAAGATTAATTATGTTCTTATAGTAGTTTAAGCATTCATCTTTCGTTGCAAAAATATGTTCTATTAGAAATTCTGCGTCAGAACCATCATGAAACATACAATTCTGTACTATTTGTCCCGCTAAAGTTAGCCTTGCCTTTCCATATATTTGGCATTCAACGCACGGTAATGTATCACCGTAAAAGCAAAAAACTGTTTCTCCAATTTCAAATTTTTTCATAATTTCTCCCTTACGTTTAAAGCCCGTCGGCTATTTATTTTAATACTATTCAATTAATCTTCTATTCAAGCGCTTTATCAATCTTATTTTTAACCCTCTTAATGCAAGTCTTACAAAATGTAAACGTTGTTGCATCACTCCCAAAATTAATTATATATTCTTCATTTTTTATTTGTTTCCCACACCCAAAACAAAATTCATAATCATCTGTTAACTCACAATCATCTGCTTTTATTTTCTTTTTTATAACTTTCATATACAAATCCTTTCTTCTGGGAACGTTGCCCGGCGCGTCTGGCGATTACGCTACAAATTTTACTCCGTTTGCTTGAGAATATTTTTCACAGTACCATTTGTTTTCTCTAAGGAAATTCATGTATCCATCATTAACTTTATGCTCACTCAACCATTTTTTGAATTCGTCTAAACAAAGCGTTTCTTCTTTGCCTTGAGCAACTTTTTTAATAAACCCATCTTGATTGTAAAGGTTAATGCTCCATGTATTATGTTTATTGTCGTTTTCCAGCTCGTAAGAAGCCCCGTACCAGATTTCTCTATCATCAAGTGCAAAATTATTATACGCAACACAATGCTCTGTACCATCTCCCCATATCCTCATTTCAAGATATTCAAACATTCTTAACCGCCCCTCTCTAATTTCTATACTTAGTATACTCCAATTGTTTTACATTGTCAATACTTTTTTGAATATTTTTTTATTTTTTTGTTTGACTTAGTAAAATAAAAAGAGTATAATAATATATAGAAA
>JALOBO010000077.1 GCA_023228225.1 Clostridia bacterium | reverse complement strand
GATTCTAGTCGGGTGGAAGTGGTAAAACATACCGGCGTAAAATCGACTTATACGCAACACGTAGTGATTTCTCGTATATAAATGTAAGAGTTACAATTCGCGCGTGTGCGTGAGATGCGAGATACAAGGAGATTACACTTCGTGTGTGTCTGATAAATGATACTTTTTTATAGATACACAACCAATATAGTAGTGGAGTTATAATGAATTTACGTGAAATGAAAAACACATTACAGCAACCGCCTCGTATTCTGATATTTGGTATCACGGGGACTGGTAAAAGCACATTTGCTACATCAACACCTGACCCATTTTATATCGATTTGGAAAAGACATTGGGTATTTTAGGAAGAGGCGATATTCCGCATATTTCAGAAATTAAAGAAACAAATGGTAATATTCGAAATTTGAAATACGAAGATATTATTGATATATTAGAACATATTTTAAGTTCGGATTATGGATTTAAAACATTGGTTGTAGATTCAATTGATGGGTTAGACGATATCGTTGTCGAATATACGCTTCGTAAAAATAAATGGGATAAAATGGATTATGCAGGATTTGGCGCAAAATATGATGCTAAAACGGCAAATTGGAATGTTATTTTTAATTTAGTCGATTCAATTTGGTCACAAAAGAATATGTGCATTTTATTTATTGGACATTCTAAAATTAAAACTATAAACGAACCGAATCTGCCTAGTTATAACGCTTATATGTTGAATTTAGATGATAAACAATTGATTTATATTTCTAAAAATTTTGATGTAGTATCATTTGTTGATATCAAAAAATTTGCTAGTCAAGATGGAAATAAAGTGCAAACTAGTACCACGGAAGAGCGTGTAATGCATTTACATCCTCATCCTGCTTATTTAGCGACTAAAACTCGTTATAAAGCTATGCCTACGACGCTTCCACTCGATTGGAATGTTTTCGTAAAGTATTTAAGTAATTAGAGATAAGTATTATAGGAGAATATATTATGACAATCGTAATGTTTGATACTACTCAAGAACCTACGAAATCATGTGTTAGGTATGTACCGATTGGTGATTATACAGCCGCGTTGGTTTCTGATAAAGTCGTTGTGTCGCAAAGCAATCCAGAAAATCAGTATAGCAATATGCGGTGGAAAATTTTAGATGGTGAATATGAAGGTAATGTTGTGTTTTTTATGCTCCATTATTGGAATAAGAACCCAGTAACAAAAGCATTTGCCGATAAATATCTGCGTGAAATGTGTGAAGCAACCGGGCTTAGTGGTTTGATTTCAACAACCGAGGAGTTGTATAATAAACCATGTATTATTCATGTTGGAATCGATGAATCACCGGGTTTCAAACCAAAGAACGTAATTAATGGATGGAGTAAAATTGAATCTGCTATTTCATACCAACCTACTACAACTACGAAGACTGCCTCACCCTCTCCTGCCGTTGACCCACTTCAAAACATGTGGGGAAAACCCGCACAGTAAACTAGGTATCCTTTTTATTTTTTTTAATCATGATTTCTGTTACTGATGAAATATATCAAAGTTACATTGATATATACGGAAAAAGTTGGGTTCGCCCACATTTGGGTGCGTCTCAATTGGGGTTATCTTGTGACCGCGCGCTTTGGCTAGGATTACATCATGCGGCAATTCCCCTGTCGTCTACCAATGGACGTATGCTACGATTATTTCAAAGTGGAAATGTTCAAGAACCTCGTATTATTGAAGATTTGAAAAACATAGGTGTAACTATTCTGACTATACAATCGCATTTCGTTGAACCTGATTGTCCTATTATTTCCGGGTCTTGTGATGGCATTGCTATTGGATTTTCCGAATATCCAAATGAGAAAGTCTTGCTTGAATTTAAAACATCTAATACGAAAAGTTTCAAATCACTTAAAGAAAAAGGTATTAAAATTGAAAAGCCAATTCATTATATTCAGATGAATGTATATATGCATTGGGCTAAATTAAATATCGGATTGTATGTAGTGGTATGTAAAGAAACCGATGAAATTTATACGGAATGGGTTAAATATGATGCTGATGTCGCTGTTTCAGCTCTTAGTCGGGCGAAACATATTGTAAATTCCAATGATATTCCACCATTATTTATAGGAAAGCACGGTTCGTCTGAAAATTCAAAAGAATGTATGTTTTGTGATTATAAAGGATTGTGTTATCATAAAAATATTCCGTTAGTGAACTGTAGAACATGTTTGCATTGTGAATACGCTGATGGTAGATTCAAATGTAATTTATATCCATTGCAATTTGATGATACTTGTATTCAGACGGATTGTGATTATCACGTGTTCAATCCATATATTTTACCGTGGGATATAGTTGATATAGATGTTGAAAATGAATTTATTGTTTGGAAATCTCCATATGGTGGCATATATGATTCATCCATATTGAAATCTATTGATTTTGAACAAGTGTATCAGAAAGAACAGGCGGATTATCAGAAATTGATTCAGTTATGATTTTATCTTCTTGTTCCTTTTTTTCGTAATTTCGTCGTATATCTTCGACTACAATATCGATTGTTCGTTGTGTCAAATGATATAATTTAACTTTATATGTTGTATGTGTTGGGCTAGTGATAGTTACATTCTGTTTATGACCGTTTGTGCCAATGACATTTATTATATATCCGTTATTTTTTAATGCACTGATATCTGTATGTGATAATCCTACTTGTTTTGAATAGAAATTTTCATTTTTTACTTGTTCATATATTTGTATTACTTTTGGATAAATTGAAGACCGTCTTAATCGTGTAAATGACATGTGATATATAAATATATCGCAACAATCATTAATAAAGACATTTTAATTTATAAAAGTGTTGTGGTTAAATATCTTTATTAAGAAATACAAACATATAAATATAACAATGCAATGCAATGATAATATGGTTAAAACATTAAAGAATGTTTATGATACAATGTGCCGTAGACCTAATATAGATGTATGTAATTCGTGGAAATCATTTGAACCATTCCAGAAGTGGGTTTATGCAAATGGCTATGAAGCAGGCGCGCGCATAGTTCGCATAGATAAAGCAAAAGGATTTTCCCCGACTAATACGAAAATTATAAAATTGAAATATGCGAATAATATGAATCATCAATTGCGTAAATTGATAGGTGTTGACCCTAAATGTATTAAAATCAAGATTCTTTAACTTGATTATTATATAAAGATAAAAAATCATTCCATTTTAGACATACCATTATGTCTTTTCTCGATTGTTTGAATACTAATAGGGGTGTTAAGTTTTCTTCTGTTGCATTTATTACCGTTTGTTCCCACCATCTCGGAATTGAAAATTTTTCTTGTGATTTACATTCGATTGCATATGGAAAATTTATTCGCGCGTTTTCACTTAGTAAAATGTCACATCCTTTTGCCCCCATGGATGTCGACCTCACGTCGTTTTCTGTCAATTGAAATGTATTTATGATATCATCGCGTATTTTTTGTTGAAGATGTCGTCCTTTTGCTTTTCGTGATTGAGGTGTATTCGCTGTCATCTGTGTTTATATAGTGGTATTTTATTTGTATTAAAGATTGGCATAACATTTAAATATGTTTGTTGGTTCTGCTGAATTGATTCGCATTTTGGCTAAAAAGAAAAAACTGTATGGATATCGGTTTAAGATTTTTGGTGAAAAGAATTTAAAAGGAACAAAAGTTTTCTTTGAAATTAAATAATTATATTTTTATTTAATTATTTTTTAATATTGCATTAGCTTTAAATATACCGATATCAAATGTCTGAGTATGAAATGTAAAGGTGTTAATTTAAATGACTGACTATGCCTCTAATTGGCGAAATTCTCCAGAGGGAGAACGCATCAGTTTGGGGACTGCAATAAATTGTATAATTGGTGAAAAATATGAGTAATAATCAGTATGTCGCAAGTGATGGCAGTAGTGTTGTTGGTATCAGTCCGGCGGATTACGAAGCCTATTTGTCGGAAAAAAACGACACCCCGCCGTCCGCTACCGATTTTGTTGATTATAGCGGTCAAGATGATAGTAGTTACACGCCTCCTTCTCCTGTTTCGTCTGTTCCTGATAAATATTCTGGTATTCCTTCGGGAGTTACTACTCCTGAAGGGGGAAAAGCTAGTCCTGCGTATGAGCCTCCGGCTCCTGTAGACGATGGTATTAATCCAGATTTTGTCAATTACAGCGGTCAAGATGATGATAGTAGTTACACTCCTCCAGCTCAACCCACAAATATGGCGGAGGTTATTGCGCAACAAATGGCAAATGCCGAAAGCCAAGGGCAAACGCTGGAGACCGTGCCTGTGCCAGTGCCTGGCGGCACAGTGCGACCCGTACGCGAGTATTCCGATAGTGGCGATGATTCTACTGATAGTTATACTCCTCCTGCAACTACTCCTTCTATTCCAGATAAATATTCGTCTACTCCTTCGACAAATGTCAATCCTATTACTGGTGGAACATACGCTCCTACGTATCAACCTTCAGAAATAATTTCACAAGCGATAGACAGTTCGGATGATTCATCTTATTTTGCTGATTCTAGTATTGCTGATAATTCAGGTTTGATTTTTGAAAAAGGCAGTGTTATTCCGCAAAAAGAAAGTTCCGCAAGTAAGTTTGCAATACAATCAAGTGGATTACTATTTAATTCTATTGGTATAGGAGGCAGTTTACCTGGTTCCGGGCAAAGGACAATTGAACCTGATAATCCGGATGATACAATTAAACGGAGTTCATCCGAATTTATTGCAAAAAAGAAAAGTGAATCTGCCGATTCGTATATTGGTGATAAAAATTGGTCACATGCGAATATTGGTTCTAAATACGACTCTGACCCCACATTACGTAAAATATCTAGTCAAGATATTGCCGATTTGGTGCAAGAAGATAGAGCCGGGTTATATTTTCCGACAAGTCTTGAGGAAGCGCGCAATATTTTGGGGGATTCAGATTTAACATTTAGTGATAAAACTACTCAATTTTACAATGAAAAAGGCGAGAATATAGGTTATCTTGGCGAATCTGCATTTCCATATGCGTTGGTTATTTCCGAGATTGCCGGCGAAAAACCACTATTGTATTTTAATACCGGAGGTGTAAAAGGCAACAAAGATATCGATTATTCGGGTAAAACGTCATGGATTGACACTCCATCGGCAAAAACCATGGCTGACCAAGGCACAATAAACGATTATATTTTAACATCAACATCTAAAAATTTGGATAAACCAGAATTAACTAAAGATTTATCACGAAAAGGCATAAACGAAAGCTGGTATGATGGAATCATAGGCAGTGCATTCGATGCCTCGAATACAGGTCTTGGTTTTAGCGAAGCATTGGATGAAAGTGGGAACGTCGATTCTAATCGTATGTTGGAAGCATTTGGCACTGATGATATATCAAAAGTCATATTTGGAAAACCAACATTAGATTTAGAAACTGAACGCAAAATCAACGTAGAAGCAAATAAACCTCGTGATAATGTCGAATATTTGACTAGTGCGCAAAAAGCAGAATTGAAAGATAAATGGAGTAATCCAGGATATCAATTTTATGATAAAGATGTAAAATTTGCTGAGGTTTATAATCCAAAAACAGGTCAATATGACACAAAACCATTGCAAGATGTAACTTCGGACCAAATACGGGGTTATCTCGGCGAAGATGCAATACCTTATGCAATCGCGCATGATTATGACGATAGCGGTAATTTAATAAAAAATACATATCTATTTGCTACTGGTAAAGAGGCAGACCGTATAGCACGCGCACAAGACAAAAGCACTTTTACGAATGTGCCAACTAAATATGCACAAACTGATAGTTTGGGCTTTACAGTTACTAATAAAGAATTGGATGCATTTGATATCAGCAAATCATTGGGACTTGATTATGACACAACAACGCCAGAACAACGTAAAAACGAACTATTAAGCGGTTATTACGACCCTCAGTTCTTGATTGTTGATTCTTCAGGTAAAACATTTGTCGGCGATAATTTAGATAGAATGAGTGCTGAATCCGAATCAGAAAAAAGAATAGCATCGCAAACTGCATTACAGCAAAATTTAACCGATAGTGGATATAGTCTTTTGGTTGCTGACGAAAAAGGCAATGTGAAATCATTAAGTGACGCGGAATTGGCAAATATTGCTAAATCTGAATATGATGCGTTAACTAGTGGAAAAGAAACCTATCTTAACTATGGTGATACTAAAAGCGGTATCAAATTGTCAAATACGGAATCATTAAAAATGAATCCTGACAGTATTGCCCAGATTTTCAAATCAATGAGTCAAGTGCAATTAGATGAATATCAAAAAAGTCAACAAACTAATCAGCAAGATTCGCTATATGATATGTTTATTGGCAGTTCGAAATCAGCATCTAAAGCAATTAGTGATTTTGTAGAAACTGACATGTTTAAACAAGGCGCTCAAATTGCATCCTTGACAACACCATTGGGAT
>JALOBO010000076.1:1266-6561 GCA_023228225.1 Clostridia bacterium | reverse complement strand
GTATAATTATGGAACGCGGCACCTATTAAATGTTTCTATGAATCTATAAAGAAACGTTAATAAGCTATTACGACTAATAAATAAGTATGACAAACGAAACGACTGCAAAAGACAGCGTTATTGAAAAAATTGAAAAGTTGTTAAGACTTTCAGAATCTTCAAATGAGCATGAAGCACAGGTAGCTTTGAAAAAAGCACGTGAATTGATGCTTAAACACCATATCGCTGAAAATGATTTACAGGGCGCTACATATGTTGATAAAGTTGAATGGAAAATTGTGCCAATTGAATATTCTTGGCAACTTAGTATTTATAGTGAAGTTTGTAGAAATATGAGATGCGATTGTTATTTGCGCAGTACGCGTAATGCAAAGTATAAAATATCTCGTAACTTACATATTGTAGGTTTTCATGTAGACCTTGAATGTGTTGTAATTATGGGAAATTATCTTAGTGATGTGTGTAAAAATGGGCTAACAAGAGAACGTCAAAGAGTTCGTGAACAATTTTATGATGCTGATACGAGTGGTTTAGCGGCATATTATAGGCGTGGTTTTGTTAGTGGTGTGAAATCAGCGTTTGATGAACAGAATAAAGAAAACGATAAATATGCTGTAATGTGCATAAAGCCTGTAGAAGTTGAAGATGAAATAAATAAAATCAGTGGTATTAAATCAATTAATGTTTTACAAATTAAACAGCAGAATAGACACGGACAAGAAGTTTACACAAGTGGGTTTGAGTCTGGATACGCATCGGGGCATAGAAATTGCTTGGAATAAACATTGTTCGTACAGGAAATGATGGTAATTGTTATATTATAACAACGGATAAACCTCATTTTGAGAATCACCCTAATTCTATTATGGTTGATTGTGGCGGTGATAAACTGCCTAAGAATGACTATAGTGACATAGGTTGTATTTGTATCACTCATAGTCACAAAGACCATGTGAGCGCGTTAGGTAAGCTCCTGTATGGGTTAGCGTATAAACCAATCGTCATTGTTAGTGAAGGTGAATATAATGCGCCTATTACACAACGTGTGTTGGGCATTAGGAGTGGCAAGCAACCAAATGTGTTGTTTTTAGAATTTGAAGATGATATTTCGAAGCCTATATTGGTTGGAAATTTTGTAGTTACTGCTTGCAAAGCGCATCATGATTCTGAGTGTCCAGTGCATTATTTTATCACGGATGGTGCAAATTCGGTGTTTGTTGGTTGTGACACGGCGTACGTTGATGAATCAACAATTCACATAATGAATCAGGCGGACGCAGTATTAATTGAAGCTAATCATAGTAAAATATTAGTCGATGAATCGTCTGATTTATCAAAAGCGCATATGAATGAATATGGTCATTTGTCGAATCAGCAGTTGAATGATGTATTACCGCATTTAACACATCCTAAAATAATTTGTTTGACACATATTAACGAAATGTTTAATTCGTATCAGAACATTAAACAAGAAGTTGGCGATGATAGGCGAATTAGAATTTGTTTAAATGAAAATTGTCCGATTACTACAAAAATAGAGTAAAAATAAATTATTTTTTTAGATTTCGTCTTCGTATTTTTCACAATCTTCATTCACCCAAACTTGTTTTTGTTCATTTTTTGTTAAAACATCGCATCCAGTGTCAAGATTGTGAATACAGTCATCACACGTCGAAGTATCTAATTCATCCTCCCAATATGGGCATTCTATGATATCACCATCATAAGGGCAATTACAAACATCTCGGTAGCATGGTGCACCCCACCATTCTTCCATTTCTTTTCCACAATAACGATGTTCGCATTTACAATTATCGCAATTACATTCTCGCATATATAATAATTGGTGTTAATAGTATATTAATGTTTTATAAAATTATTGAATGTTAAAAAAGTAAATTCTTATTTTTATAGTTCTTAGTGCCCATAATAAATGTTTAGAAAAGTAAATTCTTGTTCGCTTCCAGTGTTAGTGAAATACCATTCTGTAAAAATATTAAATAAATCTTCGAGTCTGCCTCCTGCACACTCATTTTTGTCGACTAAGGATAATAATTCTTTAAGCTCATTTTGATTAATCTTACTAGCTATGTAGCCTCCTGTGATAACACCTGTAATATAGAATCTAGTTTCACGGCATATTGGATACGCATTCGGACAGTTATGACTGAGATTTACCCACATTCGTCTATAAAATGTTTTGTTAATCATTTTTATTTTTCTCATTTAGTATATTAGATATAATAGTATAAATAAACTTCTATTGTTTCGGCATAGGTGAAACAATAGGTTTAATACTAACGAAGTTTAATTTAATACTATGCAAGTTTTAAAAAATTATAAATTTAAAATGCGAGATGGTTTACCAGTAATTCCAAGAAATTTTCATTCTGCGATATTTCAACATACATATAATTCGTTGCTTAGTATGTATACTAAAATAGTTCGTGAAAAAGATGGTTATGCGATATACATGGATACACATCTCGGTCATGATATGAATGGTTGGGAGTTTGTCAAACTTAGTGCTTTAAAAGATAAAATATCTTATTATTTAAAAGAGGATGTCTTAATTGAATTAAAATTAAAATAATTTTTTTTAATATTTTGAAATAGATAGGGTTATATCTATGGAAAATAATGTGATATTATAACAATTTTAACAAAGTATGATTATAAGAATTTTAAAAAGGAAAATGGTTTACCATTATTTCCATTTTTGTTTAAATCTATTACGTTCAATAACGTTGAAAGTGGTGACCAAGTTAAGATTACAATGGTTAAAGGAGGGCGATATTATCTATATGTAGGTAAACCCAATGCGTGGTTCAATATTGCGGTATCAAGGCAAGATGCCGCAAGAGAGTGGTTAAGAATGTATATTAGCCACCCTAATAAGTTTAAATTTGCCAAGCTCGTATTAGATTATTAATCTAATACTTTTTTTAGTTATATGAATAATTTTAAATAGATAAACGTCGTTTATAATAATATGTTTGAGTTAATAAACGTTGTTGTAATTTTAAGTTTATTGTTTGGTGTGATGTTAGCAGGTGTATTATTCCAATTAATTTGGATTAAAGTATTACATCGAAAATCATTTATAGATTATTTAGTGCGCGGTGATTAAAAATTAATATATTCGTGCCAGTTATCACATAATTCTCGTGTGTAAGTAGTATATTTCTCAGCAGGTGTTTTGGTGAAATAATTAAGACGTCTATCAATATCTCGCCTTAATGCACGTTTTAGCATGCTATAATCTAAATAATAACTAGCTATTGATAATTCTTTATTCATTAAACACATTTTATTGGTTATTGTGTCTAAAAGTAAATCAAATATAATAAATTTTTTGATAAAATATTTACCCGAATACATATACTTTTCAGTTCCGATTTTAATTATGTCTACATTTGGATTACAGTGTATGTGTTTTAGAAAGTGTATATACGAAGTATAATTTACTTCTTTTGTTAAGTCAACAGTATTTAATATTTTATTAATGTGTTCTTCAGTCAATGGGCAATAATTGAAAATTTGAAATGAGCGCTTAGTCATGTCAAATTCTGTTTTATAAAATATATCGATTGTATCTTGTATGTCTTATCTATATGTTATCAGAGTATATAACTTTATTGATACAATCAATAGTTTTAAATATTGTGAATGCGTATAGAAATATGTGAGTAAGTCCATTTCGAAACGAATGATGGCACAATGATGTGTACGGGACAAAGTAAGAATGGGTTCACATTTTTTAAATACACACAATACATTTAAATATACTGAGTGTTAATATTTAAAATGATAAAAATGACAACCACTAAACGTATTGAGTTTCCAAATTTATACAAAGCTGAAATTAGATTAATTAAACCTATTACCGTGAGTGATTTTGAAACAGCTAAGAGAATTACTGTGTATAGAACATTTTCTACCGCACCTCGTTTATTACCAAATCCTTCTGGAAAACCACAATATAGAGTATTGGGTATGTATATAGATGGTTATAAAATAGATAAAGATAATAAACGAGGATTAACCGCTCAAATATATGGAGAATTTGATAAAAATACAAATAAATTCAAAGTAGAAGATACTAGATTTTTCTACACAAATGACACATTTAATAAACATGAAACGGTAAATCAAATTAATAATGACATAAAAGATGCAAAAACTAACGTATGTCTTTTTGGAACTAGAACAAATAAAGTCACAATCATAAAATAATTTTTTAACATTTATTAAATACTTTTAAATATAATGAGTGTAAATAATATATTATGGCAGAAACAAAATTCATGACTGTTAAAGTCGGACGTCGTACAGCTAGCGATTCTAGTTCTACTCCTCATTGTACCGTTATAGGCACTACTAAAAATGGAACATCTTTTACTTCATCTGGTTATACAATGTCGGGTGGCGGTTATAATAAATTATCAGTATCGTTTGAAAAGATTTTCAACAAATATTGTTTAGATAATTTAGAAAAATTATCAATCGCTAAGAAAAAGGAACTATCTGATTACAACGTTATTCATCTTAACTCTGTAAGTAAAAAATGGGGTTTTTCATTTGGCGGTATGGGAATGGGAACTGTTGAAAATACAGTTATGATGATGGGTGGTAAAATCACATCACAGTCTGGTAAAACAGCTGGGTCTGCAACTTACGTCATTACATTCTAATTTAACTTTTTTTTAGTTTTAATATTTTTTAAATACTTTTAAATATACACAATGAGTATATTATATTGGTGAATCAAAAATGAAAAAATTAACAGCTGAAGATTTAAGACCGTATGGTAATATAATAATATTATCTAACTTTGGTATAATTGATGAGTATGAAAGATTATCGCAGGGTCATTGGCGAGTAACGTCTAGTAAGGGTAGAAGTGCTAAATATCGCATTTATTATACTTGGGCATTATTGGATATAATAAATACTGGTCTATATGGTTATGATGACGCGGTTATGGTTTATGGAATTAAAACAAATAAAGCTGGGGTAAAAACAACCAAACTTATCTACAAGCGCGATTAGAGTTGTTTAAAAATTCAAATTTGATATCAGAACGCTTGGTGCAATTTACGAAAGAAAAAATTAATTCTTTTTTTTTACCAATCATAAATTATTATTGGTAAAAGTATGAGTTTATTCAGTTATACGAAACCTTTATTTACTATGAATAATTGTTGAAAATCATAGTTTTACAATGTAAGTTTAAAATTAATACTGGTTGTGTATGATTACCAATAACATAAACATAATCTAAGATAGATTATG
>JALOBO010000076.1:0-1166 GCA_023228225.1 Clostridia bacterium | reverse complement strand
AAAAATGAACGTTTTAAAAGCTCTACAATCAACGATAATATAGTGGGTGATAGTAAAATAGGTCTGATTTATTAAATTGATGTTAAAAATTGTTATTTTTTAGTTATGGTTTATTTAATGTATTCTTTTATTAATAATTTTTATTATCCTCAGGCATATCTTTAAATATACCGAAAACCAATTCATAAGAGTATGAAATCACCAATGTTAAAAACCGCAGATTTAAGAAATATAAATCTTATTGAAATAGTTAAAGGAGATGTTAAAAGTGTTCTTTATAAAACCGCGTATTCTAATCCACAAAAAACATTTAAATTTACACATTTTGAAAGAAATGATTTTTGGGATAAAAATGTAAAAGAAAAATGGTGGGTGCAAATGAAGGGAGGAATAATGGGATATGAAGGTGACAAAGCGTATTCTAATGCCGAAATAGTTCAAAAATTATTAAAATTAATGAACACCTACAATAAAAACCAAATTTGTTTTGATGTTAGATTGATGGCTGGAGTAAACATCAAAAAAATCATCACTAATTGTAAGATGGTAAGAGTCCCAAGTGGATATGTTTTTATATTAGTTCCAACGTTTATTGGAAAAGAATCTGATATAATTATGCCGTTATCTGATTCATATTAACTTTTTTATTTTAAATAGATATAACAAATACTTTTATATATGTTGAAAGCTAATTATATAGTATGACAGAGTTAACATTAAAACAAATGATTAAGGACTTACCAAAAGAAATCGATGATTATTTAGAAGATTTAAGACTCAGAATTCTAAAAACTAACATGGCGATTCTTAATGATATTTGGTCTGATTTAATTGAATTACCAAGAAACTTGAAAAGTAAATCAACATTAAAAGCATATTCAGATAGATTAAACGAAATAAGTCATTTGAAAAATAAATTAAATGAGTTATTAAGTAATGCGGAAAGGTCGGTTAGACTTAACATGTTGCCCATTTACAAAGAAAACGTGTTTATTCCAGCAGAACTTAGAATTAAAAAAGAATTTGGTAAAACTTGGGAAGATGAAACTTATTTCAGAGGACAAGTTACTTTTTATGATTTAAACGAAAACGAATTAAAAATTCATAAAAATATTGATAAAACAGCATTAAACAAGACAAAAGAATTAAAAGAAAAAGCTGAAAAA
>JALOBO010000075.1 GCA_023228225.1 Clostridia bacterium | reverse complement strand
GCGTGAATGGTACTTGTTAAAGGTTATTACTCAAGATAGTACTTTAACTATGATGAACAAGTACAACGCTATGGACACAAGCCCTTATAACGAAAGGCTATTAAGAATGGGTTTAAAAACGTTAGTCCTAGTATAAAAAGGTGGTGTCTAAATGGACATTTATATCGACTTAACAGAAGAACAGTTTGAAAAAGTCAAAAATTTAGACAGTTCACTTGGAATGTGGTTCTGGAATATGGCAGTTATGATTGCGCCTTACGACACTGGAAACTTGCGCAGAGCAATCACTTTAAACAAGAACACAAGCAAAATCATAAACATTAGATACAACCTTATGCAAGCTAACTACATAAAGTTCCTAGAACTTGGTGTAGGTCCAGTTAAAAAATACAAAGGTTTTATTCAAAATCAAACAAGAATGGCTATTGTCGAAGAACTTATATTTTATCTAAAAACAGCACAAAAGCCAATGTTCACTCAAACGCCATTTGTAATGTTAAAATCTAGCCAAAAACCTTTTGGACAAGAAAAAAGGTTTTTAAGACAAGCAGATATGCACACCAACGCTATCACTTCAAAAGCAAGAAACAAAATATCAATGATTAGAGAAAGCCAATATAGAAAAGAGAACGGTATAGCAACTTCAAATTTCATTGGTTTAAAAGTAGATACTCAAGTATTATTAAGCCAGAGAATTAAAGGCTCTACAAAAGGTATTAGCACTCTATCAAGAACTTATAACGAATTTAAAAGATTAACGTAAAGGGGGAATTGTCATGGCTCGTGGATTCACAATCAAAGAAACAGATATATACAAATTGATAATTGAAGAAATGAATGACAGTGCTTTCTCTGGAGTGATCCAATTTAGTTTTGCAGACTGGATTACAAATACAGATATAGACGGAAACGTAAAAGGGCTTACGATTAGCAGATTTGCTCTAAACTCAAATGGCAAGTTTGATTTAACTTCAAAGTTTAACGAAACAACTTATGCGAATGAAAAAAACTCGTTTGTGGCTATGACTATTGCACCTTTGAATGGCGAACTTACTGCTCTAAATACAATCAAAGATGTGGTATGTGATACTTCGATAGAGTTCCTAGTTTGCGCAGACAATATCAACATTCAACAAGCCATTACTCTTGCTATTGAAGAAGTTAGAGCAAGGTTCATTCAGTACCAGACAACGTTAGATGTCAGTTATGTTGACCTTACAAATACAAGCAGTAAAACAAGAATTGAAGAAACGCTCAAAGTTATTATGATGTCAGGCACTATCGACTATGGTTCATTTGTTCAAATCAATGGAAAAAACTACTTAACATACACTCTACCTATCATAATTCGAGCAACAAACTTTGGAGAATTTGCAAATCAACAAAAGATTTACATTGGTGTAGATAGCATATTAGATGATAATGATGATGTTATTATGCACTTGCTTGAACCAAATGAATGGTTTTATGGCACTGCTCGTGGAGTTGAAAGTGTTATGCTACTTCCAGATAAAGCAAGTTCAACTCAAGTAAACCAAAAGGAAATTAAGAGCATACAAAAAGACAAAGGTTTTGCTTTTAATTTAGATGTTCAAATGGACTTGCAAGATACGACAGTTGGTACATTGTTAAGGCACTTTTACAAAGACAGTTTACAAGAAAGTCTTGTAAACCACATTTACACAATTAAAATTGAAATGTACCTTTACAATAGTGGCACTGGTCTTTACACAATAGACAACGATTTAACAGTTACAAGGTTAATGACTTGCACTCAAAATCAACCAAATGAATCATTAAGTAAGGGTGAAAAGATAGTTTACTCTTTGGTATTTGTTCCTTACTACAACAAGTTGGCGGTGTAGACCTATGGCAGAAGATTACAACATTAACATAAGAAATGGAATGGGTGGTGGTGGGAAGACCGCTTCCCAAATGAAATTAAGCACCAAAGGTAGTATTAATAGAGCAAAAAATACAATGCAGTCTACTGGACTTTTAAAAAAAGCAACAAGTGGTGTAAACAGCACAATGAGTGCAATTAATAGTGGAAGTTCTACTGGAATCCTATCTTCTAAAATAGGAAAAATAGGCTCAGCTGGTGCTGCTATTGGAATGCTACTTGCAACTTCAGAAAAATTAATAAGTTTTGGAATTAATTTACAAGAAGCCGAAACTGGAAATCGAATAACTGCTCATAATTCAAGAAATACATTAAAAACAGTTTCTTCTCTTGGAATGAACTATGTATATGGCGCTATTCAAAACGAACTATTTACAAAAAGACAAATTAGTCGTCAAAATTATAGTTTAGATTATGGAAGAGAACTTTATGGAATAAATGTAGAGGGAACAAAGAACAAGAGAATTTAAGACTAAAAAAGGAGTGCGATATAATGCCATTTTTATATGAGTTTTATCTCAATAAAACAAAATTAACGGGTATAGAAACTGGCTTTAGCACTTCAAGAAAATGGGAAGAAGCGTTAGATGAAGCGAAGTTATCAATACCTTTCTACGATAGCGATATACCGTTTTCACAGTATGGACTTCTTGAAATAGAAATCACAGAAGTTGACAATTACACAGACTTAAACGAGATAGCAACAGAAACATTTGTTATGTTAGTAATAAGTGACAGAGTAAGTCTTTCATCTAATCTAACAAGCGTATATAGGCACGATATTAGCGCCATAGAGTACACAGGAAAGTTAGACGCATATATTATGGCTTCACTGGCTAAAACGCGCTCTATCGAGAATAAACTGCCTGCAAAATTTGAAATTACAACAGATGGAGCGTTTTTAAACCAATATTCTGGTTTAGCAACTAGCGGAACATTTAATGCTAATGTTTGGTTACCCCCATTTACAATAATGCAAACTTATTATGTAGATAAGGTTTATACATTTTTACAAGTAGCGCAAGCATATCAAGTAATAGAAGATAGTTATGATGGCTATGGAAACCCTTATGCAAGACGTCCTACTCTTTTTAGAATATACAATATTGGGACTTCAACTTATTCAAATTGGTATGATATAAGTGCAGATAATGTAGAAATTACTTTTACTTCAAAAGGAAAATATTATATTGAATATGGTCTAAGTGCAACAACTTGGAAAACAGACATTACTACGGCTGGTTATACCGCTACTGAATATGCAATATATCGCTTTTATTTTAGCGTAATTGATGAATACCAAGTAACGATATATGATGTTGTAAATTCAGTTAGACAAAACGTTAGCAAAGGTGGTGGAATTGAAAGTTTACTATACTTTGATGACACAAGAATATTTGACATTGACCCAACGATTGAAACATATTTAAAGTCAGTTCCAGCACCACAAATGTATCTCGAAAAAGCAACTGCAAGACAAATGCTTATCTTTGCTTTATCGTATATAAATTCTTTACCAAGACTTGAATATGGAGAAGTATTAGATACACTTAAAATAGAACAGTTTAATTTATCAACAGGAACTTTTTCCGAACAAGATGTAATGGAAAGAAGTTCAAGCCAAAATATAAATCAAATAGGCTCTAGGTCTTATGCACCTTTAAGCCAAGCATTACCAAATGATATGGACGAAGCAACAATGTTTTCGCCATCTCAAGACGGTTTTCAACAAGTAAGAGCAACTGATTTGCAGATAACAGATTCAACGTTTGAGATTAAGCTGCCAAAGGAAATTTATACTCCTAAAGAATTTGTAGTATTAGTACCAATGATTACCATTGATTCTGCAAGGGGAGTTTTTCCAGATGTTATAGAAGTTAGCCAAGAATTTGAAAATTTAGAGATACCATTAACTTCAAGAACAATCAACATTGAAGAATGGAAACTTAAATACATAACAGACAACTTCCCAACAACTACAACAAAATTATTTTGGGACAGTGATTTGGGTTTAAGAACAAATATGGTTGACAATATCTATTGGGAAATGGGCGCTAAGAAGATTAAAGTTTCAGAAATCTATGGAACGCTTGTAAATAAAACACTCATTCAAAACGTTGTTAAATTAGGTATATATGAATATTTGATGTTAAATATGCCAACGCCTTTTACATATACATATGATAGCGTGCCAACAATGTATTGGGATCATAATATTACGATTGATTTAGATTTTTTGACAGACGCTACGCTATACAAAGACTTGAGATTTAGATTTTCGTACTTGACCTTGCAAGACCTTGTAACAAAGGGCGACAAGGAAGATTTGAGCCAAATTAACTTTTACAGTGAAATGCGACAAAACCAAGATGAATCGATCATAAATGTAGTTCGGTCATCTCGAAAGAATTACGGAGATTTGCAAAGAACTGGTAACGTTACATTCTCGTTTCAAAAAATGCACCATTCTTTAAGTGAACAGTATGCAGTTGGAATGAAAGACATTAACAATTATACAGTCACAACAGTAAATAGAGATTGGTTTCCTTATTATTTTATTGCTACTTACTTTGTTACCAAGTACTACAACAGAGAAAGCAGACAAACCATAGTAGACCAAACGTATCGTTGGAGAGATAATTACGCTAAAAATGTTTTGAATAGACACGAACATTATAGTGATTATATTTACATTTTTCCACCAAATGATATTATAGCAAGAGCAGACCAAGTTACGAAAATTTACACGAATAGTAGAACTGTTAAAACAATAGTTGCCATATTACTTGGAGAAACAATCACAGATTATAAAACGAAAGCAACAGTAGCGCTTATTAGAACAGATGGAATGTTTGAATCGGTTCCAGAAACGGCTTATAACTATTATTCATTAGCTGTACCAGTTTCATCATACCCACTAAAACAAGGCTTTGCATTTACATTTGGTTTTGAAAATAACCAAGTGGCTGGAGACGGTTTAGTAGAAAGAGGAAGTGGTAATTGGTACAATCAAGCGGTTAGATATACAGATGAAAACGGAAGATTTACACAGTTAGGCTTTATAATTTGTAGTGGTTTAGAACTTGATAGTGATGATTACGAAACATACCCAAAAATAACTAGAGATACATTACTTGAGTTGCACGGTAACAGATACCCTTATTTCTCTTGTGGAAGTATTGCAATGAATGATACTGGAATTGATAGCCTTGTAGTTGATAAAGACCCTATGACAAATTATAATCAAACATATCAAGTTAATGTTTTGTCTTATTATGTTGGCCTTTATATTTTAGGCCAAGCGTTCTATAACAATAATTTTATTGTAAATAACCCTAGTGAAGATACAGAAGCATATTTGTATCTTTACACAGATGGGACAAAGTACGAATTATTTGAAGATTTAAAGATTAAGAGTGGTTATTCAGAAACTATTAAGTTAGACGATACAAAAATAGAATATAATGACTTAACAAACATAGTTTCATTCACGGATTTAATAGATTTTGATGGAGATTCAATTCATTGGGTAACCACAACAGATACAACATATCAAATATGGTCTACCACAACTATTGAAAACCCTACTTCGCAAGATATAATGAATTTATTAGAAGTTGACTGGCCACAATATTTTGAAAACTTAAGTGAAGCATTTTCAAGTGGAGCAATTTATAAAGTAACAGATGGTTTAGCAACACAATATTGGGTACTGTCTTATGGCACTGATGGAGTTTCAAGTTGGGCTATTGGAGATATTTATGGCAACCTATATATTGCTTGTAACGAAAGACTAAACGGTTTCTCATTATCAAAAACACACTTTAGACTAAATATTAAAGAAATTGGCGATAAAGACATAAACCCAAAAGTTATTGATGTTTATGACGGCCATTGTGAAACTAATTTAGGAATTAGCATTACTGCAACAGGAAGACTTGCTTATGGTGGAAGTGCTAATATAGATTTAGGAATTTCAATCCGTGCATATGGAATGATTTCATCTTCTGTTGCAAATTTAGAATTTGGAATAAATTTTATAGCAAATGGTTACAAGTCAACAGATTTAGATAGTAGTGCAGAACTTGCATTTGGTATAGGAATTGAAGCAAGCGGAGAAAAATCAACAGATTTAGACGGTGGCACAAATCTTGAATTTGGTATAGCGTTTAGTGTTACTGCAGAACAAGAACCAGTTTATGAAATTGCTTATGTGTTATATGGTGGGACAAATAGTGGTAGTAATCCATCAACCTTTAGTGAAAGTAATTTAGACATACCTTTGTATGACGCAACGAGAAGTGGCTATGAGTTTGGCGGTTGGTTTACAAGTTCTAGTTATACAACCCCAATATATTCAATAACTTCGGTTGGGAATAAAACAATTTATGCTAAATGGTATGAAGTTTATAATATTAGTTATTCTTTAGATGGTGGAACAAATAACGAAAGTAATGTAGATACATTTACAATAAATGATTTAGATGTAATGCTATATGCACCAACTAAAACAGATTATCAATTTGATGGTTGGTATAATGACACTCCATCACTTATCACAGAAATTACTACAACTGGAGATATTACAGTTTATGCTCATTGGACATTAATAGATTATAATATTACTTATACGCTAAATGGCGGAACAAATAACGAAAGTAATGTAGATACATTTACGA
>JALOBO010000074.1 GCA_023228225.1 Clostridia bacterium | reverse complement strand
TGCCTTTCTTATCTTCATAGGCAAACTTTTTGCGTCCATTGTTTCACGCAAACTCATATCCCAAGATTGTGCGTTTGTTATATTCCCCGAATATTTGTGTACTTGATAAACAACAAACGGAACTTTATGTGTCATTACTTTTTCTTTTACAACCTCTTGTATGTCCTTAAAATATCGCTTTTCAACAAGATAATATTTGCCCTGTAAACATTGTTTTACCTCTTCGCCAAACCCGTCTTGCCACTCAATATTTGTTGGTCGCACATCGGTATAACTTTTAATTAAACAAGTTACTGCCTCTAAATTGCCTTGAAAACCTGTCTCAAAAAAGAAATCGTCAAACCTTAATGCTTCCAACCATATTTCGCCAGCACTTGCATTTGCTTTAATTAAACTTGTTCCAAACGCTCCCGCATATTTTGTCGCCGTCCTTGCTTTCGAAGTTAACTGTGCCTTGTCCGCCCAAGAATACGCTTTTCGCAAACTTGCATTTGCCAAATCTCTATCAGTTTGATTGCCTACATTTTGCAATAGCAATTTTTTGCCTATAATTTGGTTAGCAATCCCGTCAACGATAGAATGTGCTATTCCCGTGCTAAAATAACCTTGTTGCGAATTGTGAAAATCGGGCACAAATCTATCATACCACCAACCATAACGCCTTGCAAACCTATAATAATATTGATAATACACAGGGTTCGCTAACGCATAAAAACCCGTGTTGTTTATAAAACTATATGTCTGATTAACTATTATCGAACTGCTCTTTTGCGTAGCAGAGAATTTGTCGTCAAATCCATCATTTAACATAGTTAACTCCTTTTATATTATTTCTCGTCGCCAAAATTCAAAATCTTGTCTATTTCAATGCCTTGTTTCTTTGCTATCTCTTGCAAACAAATAGTGCAATTAGAAAGCAAATAGCCCATTTGTGTCAATAAACTTTCTTGCATTACTATTCGTCTATTCAATAATTGAAACTTGTCTGCTTCGCTCAAATTGCCAACATAAATCTCCCCAGCACCTAATTCCAATTTTTCAATAAATACAGGTTTTGCCTTTTCTTTAATCTCTTTCTCCATTCCTTTAACCGCTTCGCTTTTTTTACCTTTGATTATTTTCATTGTTCTTTCTTCCATTTTCTTCTCCTTATTGTGCTGTTAAGCCAGCACCAACTTCTAAATCATAAAAATCTTTTCTTGCCCGTATCGCTTGCTCCACATAATACAAATTGAACATATTTTTGAATATTGCATTTGCTCCATAAGTTAATGCGTCGCTCGCGTCGTTTGGTATTAACGGGTCAAATCCTGTTTGCTTTTCGTTCCAAATCAAGTTCTCAACTTGTTCTGCAACTACATTCTCTCGCTTTTCAAACTTGTCTCTTATGTAGTTTTTATGCCCGCCAAAATCTGCTATGTATAACATATTTCTCGCAAACACACTCTTTAAGTTCCCCGCCATTTCTATTACATTCTTTTTGCTATATCGGATTATGTCGTATCGCTCGGGTCTTAAAACAAACCGCAACTGCTTTGCCAACTCAATCCCAATCACGCTTCCGTCTATCACAAATGCAATCGGTGTGAAGTTTCCATATAAACTTGGATTGTTTAGCCCATACTTCTTCTCCAACTCCACAAGCCATTTCTGCATATATGGTATCAATTCGCTTACGGAAAGGTCGCCGTCTGTTTTGGGGTCGTGGTAAAACACATCTAGCACGCAACATTGCCCGTTATCAAATATCGCTATCGGGCATAAGCAAGTCGCGTCTCTGCTTACTGCATTGTCTCCGCCAATTATTACACTCATTATCTTATTTCGCCCAAACTTCTCAACTAACTTATCATAAGGCAATAAATGCTTGCTTCTCTTAAATTGCGGATAAACACTTCCAAATCCTCCGCCCGTCTTTCCCATATAAAGCCACTCATATTTTTCAGGTTCTAATAATTTACATTTTAATATCTCCTTTATATCAATATCGTTTAGCCACTTTATTATGTCTTTCCAACTGCTCTCAATAACAATGTAATCAGGGTCGTTCTTCTTTATGTTCGTCCATACATTAAGCCAATGTGCATTTTGTGGTTCGGGATTAAACATATGTAGCATTATTCCTGTCTCACTTAAATGACGGCGGAAACTCGCGTGTGCTTGTTCCAAATTCTCCTGCTCTCGCACTTGTTGCAATTCTTCAAACATTATGACTTCCACAGGGTGCTCAGGTTCAAAAGACTTTGTTCTGCTTTTATCTGCTCCACCAATCCCCACGAAATATATGTTGTTTCCGTTTCGTATGTTCTTTATTCTCAACGGATTTTGAAGTATCCCAAACTCTCGGTTAAGTTTATGCTTGTAAATGTATTTCTCTATTGCCGAAAATATGCTGTCCTTTATGTCGCTATAACTGTCCCTACAAATTATTATGTCTCGGTTCGGTTTCTGCCTATTCTTTGTCATTAAGTAATCTCTGCCCGCTATTGTCTTGCCACCCGTTCGCCCGCTCCTGCAAATCACAAAATGCTTGTTTGTTTCGTATAATTCGATAAATGGTTCTGCAACTTCAACTATCATTCTTATACAATCCTTTCTCTATCTTTTCAACCCGCTCAATATCTTCTTTGTTTGTCCTTATTATCTTAATGTCAATCTCGTCCGCTTGCTCTTCTCCGAAACTTATTTCTTGCTTATCTTTCCAGCCTAATTGCTTCAATGAGAATATTGCAACTGTCCTGTCAATTTCTTTATTTAATCCCTTTCTTTCAAGTTGTGACTCTTTCTTGTCAAGTAATCTTTTTATAGACTGCATAAGCAATTCATCGGTTCTTTGGTACTTCATAATAGTATCATAATTAAGATAATTTTGATAGCAGACTTCTTTTAATATGGGAATATCAGTATCATTTGTATACTTATCTAATAAAGCAACTAGGTTTTCTGTTTTATATTTTTGATTTGCTGCCATAAGTAACACCTCCTATATAGTATATGAATATATTCTACCTATAAAGTCATCCCAAGTCTCAATTATACGGTAATTCGGTTCTAGTGATAACTTTCTATATATCTCGCCTAACATTTGATTTATATCGCCATCTTTTAACTGTCTCCAATAAGAATAATACCTTTTTATCATTTTGGCAAGCATTTTTTCATATTTAACTTGAAAATCTTTTTTGTCTATAAATATATCGTGCATCAAATAATAATATAAATAAGTTATTGTGTGTAACAATGTCAATTTGCCAATTTCATACTTTTTCTCATTGAATAGCCTATCGCATAATATGTCTTTTGCTTTTATAAAATCTTCCATTTGTGTTATTGTAAAGTCTTTATAATGCTTTCTTGTTGTAGATTTAGGATTTGCTCGCCAATATGTTACAGTGTCTTCTATTTTAAGCAAACTGTTAGGATATGAACTGCATAATATATTAAATACTCCATCTTCATTAACTCTTATGCCTTTAAAGAAACATATATTGTTTTCCAATAAGTATTTTCGTTTATAAAACTTTCCGTGTATCCAAGTATCTTCATCAGATTTTAAGTTGCTTGTTTGCCCATAAAACTTGCCATATACTCTGTCATCTTTGATTTTATAGTCCATTATACGCCTTAATGAATTGCACGCATATAAACAATCATCAGCGTCTAAAAATAATATATAATCGCCTATTGCTTTCTCTATGCCTAATTGCCTTGATTGTCCTACACCCTCATCAACTTCAAGTTTATAAAATTTAATGTCTAATCCATAAGAATTAAGAAAATCTTTACTTGGCAGTGTATCGCTCCCACCATTTACTATAATAACTTCGATTAGGTCTTTGTTTATACCTTGCTGGTTTTTAATAGATGTCAATGCCAAATCTAATTCTTCTTCCGTTTCGTTAAATTGCGGAATAATTATTGACAATCTTTTATAGTTTGTATTGTTCTTTATAAAATACCCGTAAATTTCATTACCAAATAATAACTTAAACCCTTTGTATCTCTCCATAAATAGTTTTTCAGTTAAATCAGGTTGCTTGTGTATTTCGTATGGATTTCCACCCAAATCATCTTGCTCGTAATTATATGGCACAACTATCAATAATTGATTACATTTTTTATATAGTTTGTTTATTAAATTTTGTGCTTGCTCAACCTCTAAATGCTCTAATATATCGCCTAATATAATAATATCATAAAAATCAAAGTCAAAATCAAGTATATCGCTTTTATATACTTTTCTATATATTTCATTAAGTTTGAATTTGTCGATGTTTTCTTGCCATACTTCAACAGCGTCAATTATAAAGTTTTCTTTTAATGCTATTCCCCACTTGCCACTCCCCGCACCTATATCAAGCACAGTAGAGCCTTTATTATAATTTAATTCTAACCAATTAAAACACTCGGTTTTATACAAATTATAACTACTCATAACACCACCATTGTTTTTATTATATTATTAATTTTTGTTTTTGTCAATCAAATCAACAAAATTAGTTATAAAAAAATAACACTACCAGTTTAGCAATGTTATTTTTATATTCATTTTATCTCCTTAAACCATTTACACTCGCCTTGCACCGCCATTAAAACCCTATTTGCCTTTTTAGCACAATAGCAATAGTTGCCTGTAATTTCTCTTTGGTATTTGCAGTTGTTGCAGTTCATAATTTATACCTCTTTTATATTTTTTCTCCTACTTCATAATCTCGCACAATTTCACAACCGCCACAACACAGACTAAAATCTCTATTATAATAAGCGGGATGTTTTCTAGTACGCATTTTGTTATTTTATTCATTGTTATACTTCCCAAATTAATTTATCTTGCCTAAAATCTTTACCCATAATATCTTTTAGACTTGACTTCATAAACACTTTAATATTTACTTCATCGCATTGTTTAACTATGCTATCAATCCATTCTTTTTTCGGAACAACTTTATCTTTGCGATTTCCTGTTTCCGCACCAATAATAATTTGCTTACAACAAGTATTTTCTATCCCATTTTCAGTTATTATATATAACTTTTTGGGGTTTAACTTAATTGGCTCTAATATCGGTTCAATGCTTAAAAAATCATATATAGAAATCCAACATTTATCTGCTCTTGCTTGTGTGTCTATTGTACAACCTAAAAACACATTGTTTGGTTTTTCTGGTATATGCAAACTTAACGATTTTGTTAAAAATATATACTTATGTTGCTTATTTTCTAGTATTGCATTAAAAGTTTTTTCAAACCATTCATCTTTCCAGTGCATTAAATCGCTCATACTATTCATAAAAATAGATTTAGGTTTTTTACTTTTTAATTGTTGCAATCTTTCCTCAAAAAACTTTGGTTCATTCCAATTGTCAACAAAATGAAATCTATCGTTTATTTTTCTTGCATAACAATATTCACAACCATTTTTACAACCAATAACAGAGTTTAAAGTGCAATCACACCAATCAATTTTTGTTTCTTTCATTTCTCCACCTTTAACCTTTCAAACACTTCTTTTAGTTTAGGGTATTGTACCGCAATCCAATCGACAATCTTTTCATCATTCCCATAACACGCCAATCCGCTTTCAAACAAAAATGCGTGTATCAGTTCGTGCCGGAATACCTTGTCTGCATATAATTGTATGTTATCAAGTGAATTGTACTCGTTTTTATCGCTTTCTAAATCTGCTAGCACTATTGTTTTAGTGGTTGTGTCAATATACCCGTCCGCTTTCACTAAATTACTATCTTTTTTAGCATTAGACTTTTTTATGGTGTATATTGTGCCTAATATGTTTACTTTATTCACTCTATCCCCCTTTCAAGCACTTTAACCTCTTCTTTCATATCGTCGGTTTTTAGTGTCAGCAATATCGCTTCTTCGGGTTTCTTGTCGGTTATAAGTCGCTTAATTTCCCGCTTGTTTGCTCGTATCATTGCTTTTAGTAATATAATACGAATTTGCATTTCTTCTTTTGTTAGTTTTTTAACATCTATTTGCATTTTGCTCTCCTATTAAGTTTTTGTTGTCGATTAACATAATTACTCCTATTCACAAGTGAACCAATCAAGTTCATTGATAGCTTCCCATATTCTATTTGCCAATTCTTGCAAATGGGCTTCTTTTACTTCTAAAATTGTGTAATCATCACTGCCTTGACTTGCTTTTTGTTTTTCTTTACAAACTAGCTCAGTTTCTTTATCAATACTTTTTACGATTTCTTCTAATTTTGTTTTTAATTTGAATTTATCCATTATTTATCTCCTTTTAACTCTTTTATTTTTTGTTGTAAGTCAGTAGTTTCAATTGTTGCACCTCTATTTAGATAATAACAATCGCCTTTTGTATATGGTTGATTAATCCAATTTTCCAACTCTCCCAATTTTTCAATAGCAATTTTGTTTTGATTTGCTTTCAACTGCTCGACTTCGCTTGGCTCTAAACCTGTGTTTTCGTATTCGGCAAGTTTATTTATAGCCAATTTATTATTTTTTGTAACATATTCAGTAGGATATTCTTGACTAATGGGACTATTATTATATAATTTCTTATTCAATTTAGTTAATCTTTCCATTACTCTATCCCCTTTTCTTTTAATAGTTTGGTTAATCTAGCATTTTCATCTGCTAATAAA
>JALOBO010000073.1 GCA_023228225.1 Clostridia bacterium | reverse complement strand
AAAAACAAAATGGATCGGGCGGATTGCAAGAATATGTGCCAGCAGGACACGGTGATAAAAGTGGAGAATTTCTTGCAGAAAATGGTTCACATGAGAAATTCAAAAAATTTGAACGCCCTTTATCAGAGATGAGTGGGTATGTTGATTATTCCATGAGTGTCAATGCTGCTTTGGCGCGGCAAGAGGGAATGAAACCAATCTCTCAATGGTCTAAATCCGAAATTGTGGGAATACTATAAAAGCGAGATAGACAAATTCATAGAAAAACTATAATACTACGCTAATGGTGTATATCATTGGCAATCAGCCATTGTATATAAGTCGAGGCAACGACTATAAACCACATATCGTTATGCAGTAATGGAACTTTGAGAAAAAGTATGAGTGAGAGCCAAACGATGTGTCTAAAAGTCAAGAAGCCAACAAAAGGAGGTATTCAATGACAAGCAAAGAAAGAAAACTACGCAAAGCATTAAAACTCTATGGTGTCAAAGAGGAAGAAACGATAGATTCATTTATCAAAGACCTTGAAGCGATGCCGGACGAAGAAGATGCCGAACCTGTAGCGGCGGAAAACCCCAAAGCAGAGGCCGTTGGAGAAACGGAAGAAGCCGAAGAAAAACCCGTCGAGAACGATGAACCCAAAATTGATGAAGGAAGCGATAAAGCCGAAGATGGCAAAGTAGCCGATGAAGTAAGCCCAAGCGGAGAACCATCAATCGAGGAAAAAGGCGATGAAGAAGCCAAAGAAGTAGAGGAAGAAAAACCAACGGAAGAAGTAGTGGAAGAACTACAACCTGAACCATTGGAAGAACAACCCGCCGAACCAGAAGCAAACGAATTGCCAGCCGATGAACCGAAAGCAATTAAATTTGAGGAAATGTTTATGTCTCTCAAAGCCGAAAACGAAGAACTCAAAAAAGCAAACGCTGGTTATGAAGCCCGTTTGTCAGCAGTAGAGGGAATCGTCGCCGCTCTCGGTCAAAAAGAAGTATCCCCAGAAGCCAAGGCGTTTGGAGATGCCCAAAGAGAAAGTCCAACGGGTAATGATTATGTCGATGTTCGCAACGATTACATCAACAAACTCGGTGGTCGTGCCAGATAGCTCATACCTAACTTGGCACGCTAAATAAAAAAGGAGATTATATATTATGGCTAACGAACAAACATTAACTAACATTGGCGCACCGCATATTAACAGTCTTGCCGCGCGTCGCATTCTTGCTAATCAAATTCTCGAAAACCTTTATCAAGGTCTTATCGAAAAAGATGGCAAAGGCGTCACACAAAGATTCAGCGATGATGTCAGTGGTGCGGAAATTCGCGTTGTCCGCATTAAACCTTTAACGCAAGAAGCACGTGAACTTGGTGCAACCCTCAATGGCGGAAACTATTATGGTTCAACCGCTCAAAGCGAGTCAGTCGAATACGGACTCAAAGTCCTATTCACACTCGATCAACCAATCGACATCTTCCGCGTTTCGCAAGATATGCTACCTGTCGATTTACTCGCCGCCCAAACCAAGAACTATACCGACTTGGTTAACCTCAACATCAACGCCGCTACTTTTGCTGAAAAAATCCAATCAGTTTGGAACGCCGAAATCGTTTCAGCAACAAGCGTCAATATTTCAGAACTTGATTCTGGAGAAAAATTGGTCGATGTCTTTATCGAAGCCAATTCCAAACTCGATGACGGAGATGAAGATAATGGCGTTTCAATGTTTCCAAGTGAAGATAGAATTGCCGTTATCCAAGCGGCGTATCGTTCAACCCTTTACTCGTCAGCAAGTGGCGTATTATCGCTTGGCGGTGCAAACTTTGGATACGATATTCTACGCAAGGGCAGTTTGGATGCCGGCAGCGAACCTCGCAAACTCGAAGATGGCTTTATTGGCATCATCGACAATGTTCCAGTTCATGTCGCTTCCTCGCTCGTGTTGAAGACCGCCGATGCCTATCTTGGTTTCAAGAGTGGTGGTTTCTTAAAAGATGCAGTTATCGGTTATGTTTCTTCTGGCATGGCAACCTCTCGCGGTGTTGCTTCAAGCCCAGAAGTCAAAGTAATTGATGCACCAGATGGACAAGGTGTCCGTTTGCAACCTCTCGTTCGTTTTGGTGTCGAAACTTTCTATCCTAAATCAGTCGCTTTAATCCAAAAAGATGGTGCTATCAACCCATTTGAGGAAATCGACAAGCTGATTACTACGGGCATCACTTATGGTGTCGTTCCACCCGCTTCACGGGTAGTCCCATCAATGACGCTTACAACCGCCGCTAATGCGTTTACCGTCACCGGAACTTCGTGCGTTGGAATCCTTTATGTCCAAGCCGATGCCGAAATTACTTCGTTAAACGCTTTCTTCACCGCTTACCTCACTCCTTCGTCAGTTTCTGGCGTTGCTACCGATGGCTCGGCTACAACCGAAACCGATTTAATCGCCGACAAATACCTTACTTGTTTGGGTGTTGCCGCTGATGGCACAATCGCGTTCAAGTCAGCGAAAGTTGCCGCTCAATCCTAATTAGAGTAAACTAAACAAAATCAAGAGGGTTTAACCGCCCTCTTCCTTGACTAAAATAGCATTGGTTGGTGCAATTCCAACATTAGTCGCCAAAACAAAACCTAATTTATGAAAGGGGAAACCTATGGCAAGTTATGAGAAACCATACGATACCGAAACAATGCGTTATGATGCAACATTACATCAATATATTTTAATGCCGAAAGTCATCAATGATTTAGGCGGAAGTTATAAAGATGATGGTGTGAGAGATAGAACACTCAAAGCCATATCGCGCCGAGTTTATGGTTGGATATATCGAACCGCTAATAGTGGCAATCGCTATTATTTTGAGTTTGAACTTGCTTGTAATCCCCTTTTAAGACCAATTATCGAAGAAGCATTAACCGCTCAACTTGAAGCCGATTTGGCAAGCGGTTATAACGATATTGCTTTACAATCGCCCATCGATTTTGTGAAAGGCACAATTTTAGATCGTGATACTATTGAGCGTAATGTGATATGTCTTGAAGCCGAAGATGCTTTGAGAAGTTTTAGAAGCCCCAATATTTTATTCGCGGGAGATTTAGGAATTAGATTAGAAAGAAATAATCCAGATAGATATACCGAATGGGAGTATTAACCTATGATTAGAAACGCCAATTTTTATGAAGCGAAATTATATCGCCGAAATAGAACCGAGTTAATCATTCCCACAAGTGCCTATATTGTTGGAACTAAACCGCTGGCTTATGATTGGCTTTCTTTAAGTGTTGGCGGTTCGGCATTAGTGCCAAGCAAGACCGCACAATACATTATTGAAACAAGTGGCGATTTCGAGGGCAAGATTTATTCGTGGGATGGTCGCAAATATGTCAAAATTAGCGATGATGTTGGAATTAAGTTTGATGTTAGACCGGTTGGAAATAGCGAAAAACGCACTTTTCAGCCCATTAGTGGCATTTTAAGCGAAGCGGTGGGCATCTATCTATACACCCAAGATTTGCCAAGCGAGATAGCACCGCACGACACTGTCGTTTATTTAGGCAAATACTATATGGTTGAAAGCGTTGGTTATTATGCCGAGGATTTACGCATTTTAGGGGCAAAGAGATTTCCTGATGATAAGTTGATCGAGAAGTTCCCGAAAGGTATTAAAATATGTTAAGTTTACCAAAATTAGTAAATGGCGCAGTCGCCAAACTTCGTAATTCCACTTGGTTTCCTTATGATACGGGTAATTTGAAATACAAAGCGACCTATGGAGATTTAAGTTTAAGCGGGTTTGGCATCGGCATCGTCCGTTTCGATACTTACAAAGCACCATATATCGATTTTTTGGAATATGGCACTAAAAATAGCCAGAAGCATAAAGGTTTTATTAAAAATAAGTCCGTTAAAGCTGTGGTTGATTATATTTGTAAAGCAGTTAATGGAAGGGTAGGAAAGTAAGATGATTGAATTAAACGACTTCAAAACAGCTATTAGTCAAATACTGAATGGCACATATTCCGGAACAACTTTGCCAACTCGCCCAAGCGATGAGTATTTCAAGGTTAAGACCTACGCCGATTATTTGGACACTATTGCTGATAAAACTACCAAAAAAAACTTTATCCCCGTTCTAATTCATAGTCCGTCGGGCAGTTATGAACCGATTCCCACATTGGCATTATGCGATCAAAGTTATGTTGTTGAGATATATTTCCCGATTAGAAAAAAAGACACCATTATTCAGTTTGGCGATTATTTAGCACAAGCGGTATGCGGAAAGCAATTAGCGTTTGGAAGTTCATTAGCAGTTTGCAATACCGATGTCGGTGTGTTTGGGCAAGTTCAGCCACAGGCGATGGAACAATTTATAAGTTTTGTCAATGATTCATACCAATTACTAATTCAAAAAAGTGATATGTGGGGAAGTTTACAAATTACTTTTTATATAGCTTCGTCATTAGTCGGCATCTTTGGAAACCAAGTATCATATTCACTTTCGATGACGCCGTCAGCTGGTGGAACAGCACTAACCGAAACTTTAATTATCGTCGATAGTTCACACACACAAAACAGCACCCCAGCAAGTCAGCAACTAATTAGCGGAACATACGCCAAAGCGATTATAACCAATACCGCGTTTGGCAAATCTTTAACGGTGTTTCCGCGGGTCAACGCTTTTTGGAAACACTTTATTTGGGAATTCAATAGTAAAACCCTGCAATCGGCATTATGGAGTTTAACTAAAACATACAGTGGTGTGTTTGTGGCTGGCGATTCGCCGAAAACGGGGGTTTACACAACCACACTTTTATTACTCGATGTTCAAGAAAACATACAACTTGGGAAACCTATTAGTTATACACTCACATATACAGAAAAGGTATAAACATCATGGCAGACCATAAAATATATATCTATGCAAGAGAAGGAGATGGCGTTGGCATCAGCAATAAAACGACGCCCAATTTAAGTAAAGAAAGTGAAACGGGTTTTGATATTCAGCAAGTAGCGGGTTTCGTTAAAAGTCCCGTTAGTGCGGGTATTAGCTCATTGGCAAAAGCATCGGCCTTTGTTGCAGCGGGAATCGTGGCGGTCAAAGTAGCGGATCAAATGGTTTCTACCGTCGGTGGGCTTTACGAAAGTTATTCTGGCGATAGTCGTTTCACATTGCCATACGCCAATTTCAAAAAGCAATTAGGGTATGTTTTTAATCCGTTTAGTTATGCGATGGATTCCGCCAAACAATATATCCAATTCCACCGCGAAAATTCCCAAAAAGAACAAATGCGGATATTGGCGGGAATTAGCGTCAATAACGCTGCAATAGGCGGGCGGAATGTATGAATATGAAGTTTTATATTGGTGGTGTTGAAGTCCAAACCCAAACCGCACCCATATTCAGCGAAACACTTGATGAAACATTGGATAGTGGGTCGTGCATTTTAGGTTTTTCGACAAGGGAAAAGGCGTACGAGCCAGACACCGCGTTCCAAATAGTCGATGATGATTCTTTTGAAACGCTCGACTATGTGATAGTCAGCGATATGGTAGAAGTGGTTGATAAGGCGACGCCATTATATCGGCACAGCATTACTTTTGTGCAAAGAAGCCGCTTATTGGCAAAGCACACACTTCGCAATATGGTCTTTTCGCAACCATCAACGCAAATTTTGAAAGCCAACCAATGTTCACTATACGAAGTCGATTATGTAGACAATGAATGGGTATTGGTAGCAAACTCGGCGGGTTCATATCAAACCGCAGCCGTCATCGGCAAAAGAGCAAAAGTTAGAAAAGCATGGTTGGAAGTCCAAGTATTTGGTGTCGATAATGACACTAATCCATCGACAATTACTGAATTAGATCCAGCGGTATTTAGTGTGACAATTAGTGTGGATATTGTGGGTGGCGGTAATCTTTTTACTGGTTCGTGTGGTGTCGGTAGAACTGAATTAGATATTGCCGGTGATATAGCGGGTGGCAATAACATATCTATCACACAAGGCACAACGACAACAACCGCAAGCCAATACAACACATATAACAAAGTCATCATGCATTTCCGCTTGTATTTAGAAACTTATAATTACACACTTTATGATGTGCTTCAAAAAATACAAAGAGTTAAAAGGCAACGCACTAATTTGCACGCTAATAGCGATTTATTCACTTTACCGACTTCGGGAGATTTTTATGACGCTTTGCAAGAAGTAGCACCACAATTTACATTTACGCAAATGAGCGTGTATGAAGCACTCGACCAAGTTGCAAAGTATTTAGACGGTGTTATTACATTAAGTTCTACTAATGTATTAGGAATAGAGTATTTTAATAACTTATCAGGAGCAACCGCGTTCACGAGTGGCAAAGCCGACCAAACATCGACAATCAGCGAAGATACATATATCAATGGTTTAATCAGCAATTATCAAAATGCAAGAGCAAAAGAACCCGTGTGGTATCCATCACAAAACGGATACGAAATATCGAAATCGAGTATATTGGGCATCGCAACCACGCAAACGAGAGTCGCACATACATCAGAACCAATAGAGAGCATCGAGAAGTTTATTGTTTTGGTGACCTTTCAATCTACGGTTATTGGCGCATCTCTTGATTTCACTGACATCGAAGTCGATATGACCGATTATGTAGTCGAGAAGTCTATATACGACATTTTGCCAAGCACCACTGATGAGTTTTACAATGGCGATTCATCTATCAAAACTAATTACAATACTGTCTTTTACGAA
>JALOBO010000016.1 GCA_023228225.1 Clostridia bacterium | reverse complement strand
CTGCTACTTTTTTAACTTCATCTTCGGGTTTAATTGCATCAATAGCAACCTTTGGAGTAGCGATTTTTTTTATAGCAGGTTTTTCCGCCTTTATTTCTGTGGTAACTTTTGGTTTACTTTTAGTTTCTGTTTTTTTAACAGAAACTTTTTTTTCTACTTCACCTTCTATTTTAGGTGCAATTTTTTTAAGTGGTTTTTTTACTGTATCAACAGTTTCGCCTACTTTTGTTTCTACGGTTGTCATTATTATTTAACGCCTCCCTTTAATATTGTCATCTTTGGTTGTTGTGCTTCGTGATTGTGATTTGCATCACCGAAAACTCGTAAACGAGTTAACATTCTTTTACCTATTGCGTTTTTTGGAAGCATTCCTTTAACTGCAAGATAAACAGCAAATTCTGGACGCCTTTCCATAAGTCTGCCGTATTTTTCTTCTTTCATTCCACCTGGAAATTTGCTATGATGACGATATATTTTTGTTTCAAGTTTATTACCTGTTAAAACTACATCTTTACAATTAATTATAATAACATGATCTCCTGCATCTACATTTGGTGTAAAAGTAACTTTGTCTTTACCGCGTAGTATTGCAGCAACTTGGCTAGCCAGTCTGCCTAAGGGCATACCGCTTCCATCAACTATACGCCATTCGCGCACAATATCTTCTTGTTTAGCCATATAAGTTTTCATTTAAACTTAACCTCCGAATTATTTAGAAATATATATATTATATTTTGAATTAAGAAATGCATACGTAAGGGGCTAATTCACATCTACATACCAAATTGACTTGTGTATTATAATATAAACAATCCATATTGTCAAGGCTTTTACAATTAAAAAAGTTAAATATAAAAGCCCGCATACAAAAATTGAATACGGGCTTTTAATGTTAATGATTTAATGATTAATCAAGTGTTAAGCCAAACATTTGTGCTATAAGATCTTCATTTTCGTATACACCTGAATTTAAATAATTTTGAACCTCGGTTGCAAATGTAGAATCAAGTGTAATTGCGTTTGTCCCCTCTTCTGCTGTGTCGTTTATAAGATTGAGAACTACTGGGGAATCTGCCAATGAACCTACTAAATTTTCGGCGGTTATTGTGTTACCGGTCATTACTGTTAATAATGATTCTAAGCCTTGCGATTCTTCTGTAAAGTTAAGAGCATCTTCACCTAGTATTTCATCTAATGTAACACCAAGTTCAGCATTATCAACAAGTTGACTTACCAGCGCGGTTACATCACCCTCATCATTCATTGCATCAAGACCTGCAAGTCCTTCTACAACAGCGGTTATTTGGTCTTCGGTAGCAACAAGCGAGCCACTTTCATCGTATTCATCTAAAATAACGATTAAACTTAATGCTGCCCCAACGGCTTCTGCATTATCTTCTACGGTCAGGTCCACATCATCAATAAAAGTTAAATCAAGATTATCACCCATTTCACTTTCAAGTACAGCACCAATTAACTCACCTACAACAGTACTGTTACCATTATTTTCAAGATAGGTTACTAAATCAGTAGTATAAAAGTCAATTTCATTAGTGCTTTCATCTTCCATATTAGCAAGTAATGTAAGTGTTTCTCTTACAGCCTGCAATTCATCTACCCAGTCAATCGTGTCTAATTCGGTAGGGTCAATTTGAATTTCGCTTACAATTTCTTCTGGAAGAATTTTGCCAATAAACGCATCGCCAAGAAGCACTTTATTAATTAAATCTTCGTAAACACCATCAAATAAAGTCATATCTCTTAAAGCATTAAGTGCGAGTCCCAAATTATCAAGCCCCATTGCATCAAGTACAGCATCATCTGTAAAATTGGAATCCTCTGTTAAATCAGACATTGCAAATGCAAATTGTTTAATATTAAATAGCATTTCACCTAAAAGTTCAATGTCTTCTGAACTAAGTTCCGCGATATTAGTAGCATATACCACATCAAGTGTAAGTTCTCTATTTAATAGTTCAATCATAATATTTAATATATCAGGGAAATACTCATTAATTGTAGGAGCCGCAAATAAATCTTGAATCATTGTTACCACTGTTGTTTCAGTTAAAGATTCAAGAGTTGTAAATAATGAATCTTGATCGGTAACATCTAAGAAACCATTAACTCTAAGACTAATTACAACATCTAAAAGTTTATTGATATCGGTTTTTAATTCAACTACATCAAAATCATCAAGTTTTAAAATTAACTTGTCAAGTAAAAGATCTAACTGAGTTAAATCTGGTGTATCAAAATTGCCTATTTCAACAGAAGCAACTCTTGCAACCTGATAAATAAATTCTTTTACAAGCGATGAGTTAAACGCAGAAGTTACCACAGTTTTAATTGCTTCAATGTCAATTTCTGCAATATTCATTTCGCCAGTATCATAATTATATGCTTCCATTACATCTAAAACTTCGTAAGCAAGATTTTGAAGTGAAGCAATTTCAGTTGCCCAATTAATTGTCATAAAGTCAATAAATTCAAGTCCATTTGTATCAATATCGGTAGCAATGGAATCAGGTAAAACGCTGAGTCCGATTTGTGGATTAAGAAGAATTTGATTAAATAGCGCTTCATAAATCGGTGATACAAGTTGCATACTTCTTAAAGTGTTAAGCACGGTGCCTAATCTAGAAATATCAATATCAAGTCCATTTAACATATCAGGAGTAAATTCTTCAATATTATCTATTGAACAATAATAATCATAAACTTCAAATCCTAATTCTTTAAGGTTAAAGAATATTGTCCCAAAACTTTCTATCTCATCGTCCCAATCAAGAGTAGCGGGATTAATAAGTGCAATTGAAACACCTTGCTCACCAAACTGTCTATTAAGAGCACCGATGCCAACATTAACGACATCAGGGAAAAGTGTTTTTAAAGTTTCAGAACCAAAGAATGCACCAACTATTTCAGTTACTACTGTTTGGTCATACACATCAACGGTTTCTAGTACAAAATCTAGAATTGCTTGTGTTGCATCTTCTTGTGCTACTTGGTTGTCTGTGTCAATTGCAGATTGAAGATCCTCTAAGTATGTGCCTGTTGTTGCAAACGCAAACAAGTCGTGATCTTGAAGGACTTTAAGCAGATGAACAACTGCAAGTATATCTGATTTAAGATTTTGCATATTTGATTCACTTAAATTATTAAGAGCATCATCAATTAATGTCTCAATTTCAGCAAGTTCATTTTGTGTAACTTCCGGATAATCAGTTCTAACAAAATCTGCAACATATGCAAGTAATTGGTCACCCAGAACATTTACCGATCCTGATTTAAATACATTATTAATAAGTGCTTCAATTTCAGTATAATTTAAAGTAGCAAATAATCGTATAATGCCAGTTTCATTGAGTTCATCAATATTTAACAAGTCGTTATCTTGTATTATTTTACTTGCCTGCACATATGTATCGGTAACAAGTTTTGCTTCATCAAAGAATCTTACTTTTGTCCCCTCAACTTCAATAGTTGCAAGTTGATTAAATACATAATCATTAACTGCATCTAATTTTGTAGCCTTAATGGCTGTTACAAAGAAAGAATCATTGTAACTATAAATATAATCAATCATTTCTTGATCGAGCCCTAAAACATCTTTTAAAAAACTAAAACTCTCTTCTGCTGGTTCCTCTTCGGCAGCATACGAAGCAAGCGCAACCGGTTGGTCTATGCTAAGTAAAAGAGTATTAATAGAAGTTAAAGGCATAAACAATACCATAACAAGAACAAGTCCTTGAACAGCCCCCACAACACCACCAAAAAAACGATGTTTATTTTGTTTATAAAATTTTTCCTCATCTTTTTTCTGTTTTGGAATAAGAAAGTGTGCAAGCATTGCATATATTGGATAAGTCAAAAATTTAAATAAATAAACGCCCAATATAAACACAACAATGTTTACAATTACAAGCGGTAGTTGCTGAGCATAAGACAGTAATGCTGGATTTGCATTAAGGAAATCGCTAATTTCAGCATTGCCTTCTATGAAACTCATCATAAGATTTTGTAAACTTGTAACAGTTATCCCATTAATCTCTAATGGGTATATAGTGGAAATATCAAAATTTACTAAAAAATTTGATATTGTAGGTGCGGCGTATAACATAACTGCACAAATTGCAAGTACGAATACTAGACGAAATGTAGATTTATACAATCCCCTGCCAACACCCCACAAAAAACCAATAAATATCATAGCCCCAACAAAGCAGTTAATTATCAAAGTTATTAATTGTGGACTCATTTTTTACTCCTTCTGCATAATTATATTATGCATTTTTTTAGTATATATCGCACTATTAGTATCAATTTTAAAATACAAATAAAATAATTTTAAAATTTGTGTGCAAATATACAATTAAGCGTAATGCCATACATACTTTATGTTACTATTAAATTTTAGATAAGTCAAATAAAAAATATATAGTATTTTCATAAAAAATAGGTTATTTAAAAAAATTTTGTTTATATTTTTTAATAAACTATTTTCTATACTTATTTATTTTATACGAAAATAGTTTTTTTATAATTTTTATTTAGTATATATTATTACAACAGTGTGTATATATACAAGAATATTATATTGGATTATTTTAGTCAAATAATACTAACAAAAACAGAGAATTTACTCTCTGCTTTTCATACATAATTATTCAATTTCTACAATTTCTACGGGCTGAACAAAGTCATAATCGTATACAAGTTGTATTGTTAATGTATCAGGTACAAGCCCTGATTTTCCTTGTAAAATATAATTTTTTATAGGGTTGGCAAAGATACCCGCCATTAAAGAACCAAACCAACCTACTTCTTGTGTCTTACCCAAATGGTATTGATAGAAGAAAAGAGGACAGTCAATATTAATATAATATGGCAATTTTTGATTCATTGAAAAGTTTTTAGAAAATTCTATTGCCCAATTAATAAAAGGCATAATGTCAATACCTTCAATTGTGTAAACCATATCTTTTACAATTATTTTTTGACCATTAATTAATTTTAAAACATAATTAATGATCCCAGAATACTGGCTTAATCTTAAAGTTGGTAACTCCGTAATATCTTGTATAAATGTATTAAACGCTTTATCTTTATCCATGTATGCTACCAACGTTGTAAGATTTTGAATTTGTTGCGCACTCATATCTGCGTATTCGTTCAAACTGAAATCTACAAAATTAAACACAATATCAAATAATGTATCAAAGTAAACTGCACTTGTGAACAAGTTTAAAGCATATACTTTGGTTAAGTCTGCATGAGCGAAATATTTTTTTACAAATCCCGCCAAAAACATTTTAACAAATTTACTATTTGCATGGTCGGTTAAAAATGTTTTTAAGTCTATGCTATTTTTATTAACTACTGGGAAATCTTTAAATTTGACACCAAGACTAATCGCATCTTTAATCATAAGAAATTCTTCTGTCCAGTTTAATTTATTTATTTCTGCGGTAGTTAATTTAATTTGATTTATGATATCTTCTGTAAATAATACACCTAAGGTTTTTTCACTACATACAATTTGATTTACTAATTCGGTATAGACATCTTTAAATATTGTCATCGTTTTTAAGGTATCTAGTATAATTCCACCTTTTTCAATTCCAACACTTTGAAGCAATTCAAGAATTGAAACATTTTCTCCGCTTTCCTTTGCTTGTTTGTAATTAAAGTAAATTGTTTTTGTATTGTAAAGTATGGTCGCAAGTTTTTGAATATCTGCTGTCGATAAGATTATAGAAGAATCAACTAGTGGAATATCGGCATTTAAAGCAGTATTCATTTTTGTAATGCCAATGTTTATAAAATCTGGTATTAACATACAAACTATATCGGAACTTAATAAGTTTTTTAATAACTGTTCGGTTTCGTGCTGATTATAATTTTCAATGATACTCATCAGGTCAATACTCGATGAATTAGCAGTTGCACTTTTTTGTATACTGTCAAGCACAGAAACTAATATCAACATATTTTTTCTGTAATCTTCGGTATTCATATTTTCAGTCTTTAATAATATTTTATCAATTACATTCTTCCCATCTTGATCAATAATACCATTTTGAGCGTTCTTAACAAGTTTATACGGCAACACATTAGCAATCTGCGAGATAATTTCCTTAGAAAGTTCGGATTTAAACGCAAGATTAATTGCGGATTGAAGTTTTAAGAAATTTACCTTAGAAAAATCTAATGTATCAATATCAACATTGTCTGTTATATTTACGAAATCTGTAATGATTGATTGTAAGTTTTTGAATTCGGTTTGCCAATTTATAGTTGAAATATCAATATATTCAAATTCAAATTCTATGCTTTTATCTTGTGTAAGTTTTACAAATTCGCTTTCAAGCACTTGAACAATTACTCCATAATAAATATGGGAGATAAGTTGACTATCACGCATACTATTTAATGCTATGCCAATTTTTTCAAAATTGGCTTCTTTTACATAATCCAAAGTAAAATCTATTTCGCCAGTAATAAACGCATCTATGCTTGTTATTATACCTTTGGCATTATACACTATTTTAGCAAGTCTAGTAGTTTCGTTTGCCCAAGTAATTGTAGAATATTCAGGAAGTGGAATATCAATACTAAGTGTTTTGTTTATTATTGCGGTAACAGCGGTCATGATGTTAGGCATTAATGTTCTAATAGTTTGCGAGCGAAATGCCGCACTAAATATATTTCTTATTGTAAGTTCATCGAAGTTATTTAATGATTCAATTGCATAATTTATAATTTCACTTTTTAAACAGTCTACGGACTCTTTGTCTTCAATATCTATCGCATACTGCAAATCTTCTAGCATTGCATCATTTTCTATAAAATTGAAGGTTCCGTTTTGTTGTAAAACTTTTAAAACAGCAACTACTCCTAATAAATCTGCTTTTAAAGTGCTGATATTAGAAGTGCCCACAGTTAATAAAGCCGAATTTACCAACGACTGTATTTCTGGTAAATTATTTTCATTAAAGTGTTCAATAGTTTCAGTATTCTCTAAAATTTTTGTGTTTATAATATTTACAATTTCATCACCAAGTAAATCAAGTGAGTTTAATTCGAATAACTCATTTAATATTTGCTCAATTTCTTCATAATCCATTGTGGAAAAAACTCTAATTAATTCGGTTTCGTTCATTGTACTAATGTTTTTTAGTTCATAAGTTTCAATAACCTTGTTAATTTTAATCATAGTACTTGCTGCAATTTTAATTTCTTGAACAAGTTTGATTTTAACTCCGTTAATGCTTATAGATGAAAGTTCAGTAAACAAATACTCATTAATTTTGTTAAGACCAAAAGCGTTTAGTGTATTAGATATTACCGTGCCATTATATACATTTAAGAATTCCATACTCTCAGGTCCAAGCGTTAACGAAGAAGTAATTCCAGTTTCGGCTTCTTCTGCATAAGCGGGATTATCATCATAAAACACCATAGAAGCGGCTGAAAGTGGCAAGAACACAACCATGGCGACAAGAGCACCTTGTAATACTCCCAATATGCCACCAAAAAATCTGCTTTGTCTAGTTTTTTCTTTTGGACATTCTTCTTTATTCATTTTTTTGGTTATAAGGCTTGAACACCACAAATACATAGGGAAAGTAAAAAGTTTAATTACAAAGAACCCGACCATAAACACTACAAAGTTTGTAATTACCAGTGGGATTTGTATAATAAACGATTTCATTATGGGGTTAGAATTAAAGAATTCTATCATTACCGCATTTTGTTCCATAAAATAAGACATAAACTCATTTAGCGTATTAAAAGTTTGTCCGCCTGCACTTAAAGTAACTAAACCGGAAATATCCGCTTCCAAAATTGCACTTGATAAAAGTGGTGCTAAAAATAAACAAAACAGCAAGTCAAACATTAAAAAACCTAAGCGTAAGGAGGACTTTACAATTCCTCGTTTTGCGCCAAATATAAATCCTAATATTAAAAACACACCAATTAAGGCATTTAATAACAAAGTGATAGTTTTCGGTTCCATTTTATTTTCCTTGTGTAAGTTTTGTAAAAAGATTTTACAATCAATACATTCTTATGTGAAAGTACTAGTTAGATATGCGGGTTAGTACATTTTTGTTACATTCTATGCATAAGAATAATAATTCTCAGTTTTATAATTCTTGTTATTATTATTATGCTATATGTAAATATAATATATATACATTCAAATGTCAATAAAAAATTTGCATATTTATTTAAAAATTTATAATTATGCATAAAACTTGCATATTATTAGTTTCCAATGTGGAATTTGAAATTATTTTTTTAATAGTATACTTTTAGCAAATGTAAGCCTTTTGCTGGGGCGGTTGCACCCGCACTTTTACGATTTTTTAATTCTATAATTTGCTTTATTTGTCGTGACCTTATTTTGCCCCTCCCTACTTCAAGTAATGTTCCTACAATTATTCTTACCATATTATGCAAAAAGCCATTTCCAGTAACATAAATAAACACTTCATTATCGGGCTTTTTTACAATTTTTACGCTATAAATGGTACGCGTGGTTTCCTTTTCTCGCATATCTACTGCTGTTGTAAATGTAGCAAAATCGTGCGTGCCAATAAAATAGCGTGCCGAACGCTTAATTTGATTTAAATCTAAGTCATACTGTATGCGAACATAGTTCCGTTCTTTTAAAGGTAGCGGTTGAGGACTAAAATATAATTTGTATAAATATGTCTTGCGTTTAGCATTAAATCGTGCATGAAAGCCTAAATTTACTTCTTCACTTTTTATTACTTTTATGTCATCTGGTAATTTACTATTTACAGCATATGCAATCTTTTCCGACGGAATATTACACTCACAAGTAAAATTTGCCATTTGTGCATAAGCATGCACGCCGGCATCTGTGCGCCCGCTTGCAAACAACTCTATTTCGTGTCCGCAAATTTCTTTTAAGGCGACTTCAATAGTTTGTTGTATGGTAATTTGCCCTTCTTGCTTTTGCCAGCCAGAATAATTTGTACCATCATATTGAACTGTAAGCAATATATTTCTCATATTTTCTCCTATATTTATATTACATTAAATCACAATACTTTACAAACATTTAGCACTAAAAATAGTAATATTGGAACAAAAAACGCTAATAGTACCCATAAATTTTGTAATATTAAGTATGCGGATACAATAGAAATGAGTATTGCCATAAAATCGGAAGATTTTAAAGCAATATGTTCATTTTTTATATCAACATTATTACTGTAACCTCGCATATAAATCGCCAGTGAAAGTTCATCGGACCGATTAAGTGAATTTACAATAAGCGGAATTAAAAGCGGAATATAACTTTTTGTTCTGGTAAAAAAATTTTTTTGTTTAAAGTCTACTCCGCGCGCAAGCATAGATATTTTTAACCTTTTTGCCTCGTCATAAAGAACCGGCACCATACTTATTGAAATGCCAACTGCCAGCGCAAAATCTTTGGTATGAGGTATTATATTTTTTAGTGGCGATAACAGACTTTCTATTCCATGTGAAATATCTAATGGAGTACTTGTTAGAGTTAAAAATGCTGTAAATGTGCCTAATGCTAGCAATTTAAACATTCCCGTTAATGCAAGTGTTACAGCATAATCTGTAACTATTATAAAATTACACTCCCACAAAACAACTCCTTGATGTGTAAAAAACAAGTTTATAATTCCACTAATAATTACAATAAAAATTACAGGTTTTATACTTTTTAAAAACGCTTTTAATGGTACTTTCGATAAAAATAATACAAAAATTGTATAAGTAAATATTGCCACATAAGATAAAGTTGTGGTTGCCACCAATGCCAGTATAATCCAAAAAAGTGTAAGCATAATTTTTACACGAATATCTAAACTGTGTATAATAGAATTTGCTTTACAAAACTTGCCAAAGCACATATTTTTCATAACTTTGCCTCCGCAATTTGCTTTGCAATATTACTTAACGAATACGGCTTATTTACTACAATTCCGGCTTGTTTGCAGTTATTTAAAACCTTATATATATCAGGCATTTCAATGTTTAAAAGTTTAAATTTTTTCTTGTCAGAATATAATTTATCTGTATCCCCAAAATAAGTTTGCTCGCCATTATTTAACACAAGTGTTTTCGTAAACATATGTGCATAAGAATTATCATGTGTTGCTACTATCACAATTGCATTATTATGCATCGTATAATTTTTTATCATCTTCATAATTTTGTCGGCCACTATGCGGTCAAGCATAATAAACGGTTCATCTAAAAATAGTACCTTGGGCTGTAAAATAATTGCGCCTGCAAGTGCTACAAGGCGCCTTTCTCCACCACTTAACGAATATACATTTTGGTCAGCATATTTTATATAATCTAGTCCCACGCTTTCCATTGCATTTTTAATTTTCAATACCTTTTCTTCTGTACTCAGTTTTAAATTTGTTAGAGCGAAACCTATATCTTCTTTAACAATATTTCCAAACAACTGGTCTTCGGCATACTGCATAAGAAGTCCGGAATTATTTTTTAAATTTTCAATTTTTTCGTGTTCGTAATTTAGATATGCTTTCCCATTAAATTTTAATATACCTTTTAACGCATAAAGCAGAGTGCTTTTACCACTTCCAATTTTGCCGGTAATGCAAATAATTTCACCACTATCAACACAAAAATTAATGTTTTTCAAACTAAATTTTGTATCTTCTTTATAGTTAAAATTTAGGTTTTCAACTTGTAATTGTAGTGTCATTTTACCACCTCTTTTATTGACAAAAAGGCGGGCAAATCACAGTCTAAATTTATTAATTTTTGTGCTAATTTTTCAGAAAATGGTGCAAGATTTTTTAAATATCTATTTTTACTAATTAGTGCCTCAGGTTTATTAAAATCAACTATTTGTCCTCGCTGTAAAACAAGCACTTTTTCGGCATTTATTATCTCATCATACTTTTTTGTTATGTTGATAAGAGCAAAATTACGATTTTGCTGATGTTTTAAAATAACATCAAACAATTCCCTTGCCGACTCATTATCTAACATAGAAGTGGCTTCATCTAATATCAAAATTTTTGGGTTTAAAGCGAGTGCATTTAGTAGTGCAAGTTTTTGTTTTTGTCCACCACTCAAAGAATTTATTTCACAATCTTTATATTCGTAAAGTCCAAACTCTTTTAAAAGTTCGATTGCGTAATCTATGCCTTTTGCTCTATTATAACCTATATTTTTCAGACCAAACAAAATGTCTTCGAGTACAAATGCGGAAACAAAACAGTTATCAGGATTTTGAAATACTGCACTGATTGCAATACAATTTACATCACTCTCTACAACTTTAATTTTTCCCGCTGTAATTATACTAATACCGCAAATAACCTTTAAAAGCGTGCTTTTACCACTGCCTGTTTCGCCAGTAACTGCAATATGTTCGCCTGCATCAACCGATAAATTTATGCCATTTAACACAAATTTATTTTTGTCATTTCCATAATTAAAACTGACATTACACAATTCTAAAACTTTCATATGTGAATTATACCACAAAACTTTAAAATTTAAAAAACAAATCACATACAAATATTACAGCGTGTTTATTTGACATTAAACAACTTTTACTTATAATAGAAATTAGTTATTTTACAAAGCCTATATTAACATAACTTTAATATAATCAATCGCCTCGGGAGTAAAATATGATAAAGAATGTAACTGATGGAAATTCTGCAACTGCACATATAGCATATGCTTTAAGCGATGCGGCCGCAATTTATCCGATAACCCCCTCTTCCGCTATGGCAGAAGCCTGCGAACAGTGGTCAACAGAAAACAAAAAAAATCTTTTTGGCAACACCATGCAAATTGTAGAAATGCAATCAGAAGGTGGCGCTGCTGGCACTGTACACGGATTAGCCACTGCCGGAGCACTTGCCACCACTTTTACCGCAAGTCAAGGATTACTGCTTATGATACCGAATATGTACAAACTTGCAGGTGAATTATTACCTTGCGTTTTCCATATTAGCGCAAGAACAATAGCAACTCATGCACTATCTATATTTGGCGATCATTCCGATGTAATGGCATGCAGGCAAACGGGCTTTGCAATGCTTTGCTCCGCCAGCGTGCAAGAATGTGCAGATTTATCACTCGTTGCACACCTTGCCACAATAGAAAGCAGTGTCCCATTTTTACATTTTTTTGATGGTTTTAGAACAAGCCACGAAATTAATAAAATAGACCAACTAGAATATAGCGAAATTTTACCACTAGTTGATTTTAAAAAAATAGAAGAATTTAGAATAAGAGCATTAAATCCCGAACACCCTATGCAACACGGAACTGCACAAAATCCTGATATTTTCTTTCAAAATCGCGAAGCCGCAAATAAATACTATGAAAACCTACCCAATATAGTAGAAAACACAATGAAAAAAGTAGCATCAGTTACTGGTAGAAATTATAATTTGTTTGATTATGTTGGCGACCCCAATGCCGAATATGTTTGCATTATTATGGGCAGTGGTGGCGAAGCAGTAGAAAATGCAGTCGATTATTTAAATGCACAAGGCAAAAAAACAGGCGTATTAAAAGTTAGATTATACCGCCCATTTTCATTAAAACATTTTGTAAATGCATTACCAAAATCAGTTAAAAAAATTGTGGTTTTAGACCGAACAAAAGAATCTGGTGCAAGTGGCGAACCGTTATATTTAGATGTTTGTGCTAGTTTAAAAGAAACAAGCATAAATGCTTTTGTTGTCGGCGGTAGGTATGGGCTTTCTAGCAAAGAATTTACTCCATCAATGGCACTTGCGGTATTCAAAAATTTGTTTTTATTAAACCCAAAAACACATTTTACAATAGGAATAAATGATGATGTTACCAATACCTCTTTAAAAGTTGCCGAAAATATAAATGTATTGCCCATTGATACAATAAGTTGTATGTTTTATGGCGTTGGCAGTGATGGAACAACCAGTTCTAATAAAAATACTCTAAAAATTATAGCAAACAATACGCAATATTATACACAAGGCTATTTTGTATTAGATTCTAAAAAAGCAGGCGGAATTACAATATCGCATTTGCGTTTTGGAAAGTTCCCAATTAGAGCCCCCTACCTTATCGAACAGGCGGATTTAGTTGCTTGCCATAATACATCATATATAACGCGGTATGATTTATTGCATAATCTAAAAGAGGGTGGCATTTTCTTATTAAATTCTCCATGGAATTTATCACAAATGGAAGAGAATTTGCCAGCCTATGTAAAAAATGAAATTGCTCGCAAAAAAATAAAGTTTTATAACATTGATGCAAATAAAATTGCGGAAGAAGTTGGTTTAAGAACACGCATTAATGTAATAATGCAAGTTGCATTTTTTGAAGTTTCTAAAATTATGGATAGCGATGCGGTAATAAACGAATTAAAATCGGCCGCTAAAAAAACCTATGCTAAAAAAGGTGCCGAAGTAATAGAAAAAAATTATAAAGCCATAGATAACGCTCAGCACGAATTACAAGAGGTAAAGTATCCAAAAAATTGGTTAACCACCGTAAATGGTGCGGTTGTAGATTTAATAGAGCCTAACGAGTACACAAAAAACTTTATACAGCCTATACAATATTTGCGTGGCGATAGTTTGCCAGTATCGGCGTTTAACCCCAGCGGTGCAGTACCCACGAACACCAGCCAGTACGAAAAACGCGGGATTTCTAATCATATTCCTAAATGGGTTCCTGCTAATTGCATTCAGTGCAATATGTGCAGTTTTGTTTGTCCGCATTCGGCAATCCGCCCAGTACTTGTTAAAAAAGGCACAGATAAACCGATAGATTTTGATACAGTAAACGCACAAGCAATGAATGATTATGAATATCGCATGCAAGTTTCACCACTAGATTGTACTGGTTGCGAAAGTTGTGTAAATATATGTCCTGCCAGAGAAAAAGCACTCGTAATGACACCAACGGAAGATTTACGAAAAACTGAAATCATAAATCACGAGTTTGCAATGACACTTGATATGCCAAATACGCCCTTTAAAATTGATACAGTAAAAGGTAGCCAGTTTTTAAAACCGTATTTTGAATATAGTGGTGCTTGCCCTGGTTGTGGCGAAACACCATATATTAAACTTGCCACTCAATTATTTGGTAATAGAATGATTATAGCAAATGCAACAGGCTGTTCTAGTATTTATGGAGGCTCTGCCCCCACATGCCCATACAGCACCGATAAAAAAGGCAATGGTCCAGCATGGGCTAACAGTTTGTTTGAAGATAATGCAGAATTTGGACTTGGAATAAGAATGGCTATTGATAGTCGTATTCAAAATTTAATTAATTATATTAAGCAAGCAGCAGAACTTGACACAACATTAAAGCCATTATTTATAGAATATTTACAAAATATTAATAATGCTGAGCATACTATAATTTTAACACCACAAATTTTGGAAGTGGTTACAGAAAAATTAAAAACTGCACAAGGCAGACTGAAAGAACTCTTAACAAACATATATAAAAATCGCGATATTTTAATAAAAAAAAGCATTTGGATTATAGGAGGAGATGGTTGGGCATACGATATAGGTTTTGGTGGACTAGATCATGTATTAAGTCTTAATAAAAATATAAATATTTTAGTACTAGATACAGAAATTTATTCAAATACTGGCGGGCAGACTTCAAAATCCACACCCGAAGGCTCGGTTGCAAAATTTTCGGCAATGGGAAAACGCACTGCCAAAAAAGACCTCGCTTTAATGGCTATGGCTTCCGGCAATGCTTATGTCGCACAAGTTTCTATGGGCGCAAACCCTACTCAATTAATTAAAACAATGATTGAAGCCGAAAACTATAATGGTCCTTCAATAATAATTGCCTACTCCACTTGTGTAGGACAAGGCATAGATATGTCAAACGGACAACGCATACAGCGTAGAGCGGTAGAAAGTGGTTATTTCAGTCTGTTTAGATACAATCCCGCATTAAAAGCACAAGGCAAAAATCCATTTACTATGGATAGCCGAGAACCGAGTTTACCTTATATAGAATTTTTAAAAGAACAAGATAGGTATCGTGTTCTACTAGAAAAAGACCCCGTTTTAGCCGAACAACTATTTACATCAGCCGAACAAACCGCCAAAGAAAAAATAGCAAGATACAAAAGGTTGTTTTCAACAATTTAGTTTTAAAAAACAAAAAGCACATATTTAATTTATAAATGCTTTTTTATTAAAAATTGAATAAAATCATTTTTTTATTAGGTTTTTTGCTTTTTTAATTGCATTTTGAATAGAAAAACCAAAAAAATCAAATAAATCTTCTGCTTTGCCAGTTTTGCCAAATGTATCTAAACTGATGCTATCATCTTGCTCTCTAATAAATTCTTGCATACTCATTATACTGCCCGCTTCTATAATAAGTCGTGGATTTTCACCTAGTATGCTCTGTTGATACTTTTTTGATTGCTTTATAAATATTTCTTTACAAGGCATAGATACCACACACACATTAGTATTTTTATTTGCTAACTCTTTTTGCAATTTAATCGCCAGTTCAATTTCACTACCAGTTGCAATAATTATAAGTGCTGAATTTTTGCTTTCGCCACTTATTATATAAGCACCTTTATCTGCATCAGCAAATTTACTATCGGGAGCCGAAAATTTTTGCCTAGATAAAATAATTGCCGAAGGCTTATTATCGTTAAACGCTTGTACATATGCCGATATTGTTTCGGTCATATTGCATGGTCTATACACATTTAAATTAGGAATCAATCGCAAAGCCGAAAGTTGTTCTATTGGCTGATGAGTTGGTCCATCTTCACCTACACCAATGCTATCATGCGTAAAAATATAAACAATAGGTAAACTCATTAAAGCAGCAAGCCTTATGCTTGGCTTCATGTAATCGCTAAACACTAAAAATGTAGAGCAGAATGTTTTAAGTCCGGAAAGTGCAAGCCCGTTGCATATTCCTGCCATAGCATGCTCGCGTATACCGAATCAAATATTTTTACCGGTTTTATTTAGAGCACTATAATAAGTACTATTTAGTTTTGTTTTTGTAGAAGTTTCTAAGTCAGCGGAGCCACCTATAATTATGACCTCGCTTTCTGATATAGTTTTTAATACTGCACTTCCTAAATCTCTTGTTGCGACTTTTTCTTCGTGTGGTAAATCCACATATTCTATTTTTTCGCCTTTAATAAATGCTTGTAATTTTTTATAATCTTTTGGATATTTTACAGCATACTGTTCTAGCATTTTATTATAATTTTCTGTTACAGTTGCACCCTTTAATATGGCTGTAGCACAATTTAATTTTACATCTTCCGGCACTGTAAATTTTTCTATATTTTCTAGTCCTAAATTTTTACGAGTAATATCGGCATCTGCATAGGAAAGTGGCGAGCCATGTGCTTTATTAGAATTTGCAAGTGGCGAATATGCACCTATTACTGTTTTTACAATTATAATCGAAGGCTTTTTATTTTGTGATTTTGCCTTTTTTATTGCCGCTGTAATTAAAGTATAATCATCGCCATTATTTACAGTTATTAAATTAAACCCTTGTGATAAAAATCTTTGTTTAATATTTTCGGTAAATGTAATATCGGTATGACCATCAATAGTTGTATTATTGCTATCGTAAATCAGTATTAATTTATTTAATTTCATAGCCCCCGCAAAGCTACACGCCTCATATGAAATCCCTTCCATTAGACAGCCATCGCCCGCAAGCACATATGTGTAATTGTCAAAAATCTTGCAATCTGACTTATTAAATTCTGCCTCTAATATACTTTCGGCAAGTGCCATACCAACAGCATTTGCAACGCCTTGTCCCAATGGTCCAGTAGATGTGTCTATTCCATTAATTGCTTTATATTCTGGGTGTCCCGCAGTAACGCTGTTTAACTGCCTAAATTTTTTTAAATCATCAACGGTTACATTAAAATTAAATAAATGTAATATTGCGTAAAGTAACGCACTGCCGTGTCCTGCCGAAAGTACAAATCTATCACGGTTAACATACTCAGGAACATAAGCGTTATAATTCATAATATCTTTATATAAACTGTATAAAATCGGAGCCGTCCCAAGCGCAATACCAGGGTGTCCCGATCCTGCTTTGGTAATAGAGTCTATGGCTAACATTCGTGCTACATTTATGCTTTTATTATCAATATCCATAAATATCTCCCCCTAATTTTATGTTTTGTCATTCTGTTTGAAAAAATTTATTTTTTCAACTGCAAATTTAACTGCTTGTTTCATATTTATTTGTGTGCAATTAATTGTAATATGTGCTACGCTTTCGTACATTTTTTCGCGTTCATCATCGGCTATATGTATAATTTTTTTCATTGACGAATCTTTTAATACTACATTTAATATTAAAGAATTTTTTTTAAACATACTTATATTATCATTATCAAAAATTGATTCGGTAGGTAAAATTATCACGGAGTTTTCATAGTTAGATACCGCTTTAATTTTTTTGTTAATTGCACCTCTTAGGTATTCTTCACCTGCATCGTTTAACTTTTGTATTACACACGAAAATTCATAATCTAATAATTCTTGAACATCAATCAAATACATATCTAAACACATAGATAATTGTGTGGCAAATTTTTTTTTGTTTTTTTCAGCCGTGGATAATACCACAATATTTGTCCTCAAATGCATACCCCTTAATAGATAATAACATTTTTTATTAATTTTTCAAAATAATTTATACTTTTTTTATGTTTTTTAATAAAAAATATTAAAATCCTCTAAGATTACACTGTTTCACAAATTTACAGCATTTTAATTGTGCTTGTAGCATTGTAGATTTTATTGGTAAGATTTCGGTTATATTATCCAAATCATTGCAAGGTCTGTACTTTTGAATACAGTAATTATTTGCCCCTGTAATAATTTGTGCAATTTGCACTAATTCATCTACTGTAAGCGGTGGAGCAAATGTCGTTCTAAATTCGTAATCAATCAAACTATCCATAATTAATTTTATGGATTTTTCGATATCTTTTAAATTATTATTTGTTTCAGTTATAGTATTGTATTTATTAAGCGGAGCCTTAATATCCATTGCAATATAATCAACCAATTTATTTTTTATTAGTTTATGAATGCAATCTGGATTCGTGCCATTTGTATCCAATTTAACTTTGTAGCCCATACTTTTGATTGCTATTATAAATTCAAATAAATCATTTTGTAAAGTAGGTTCGCCACCAGATATTACTACCGCATCTAAAAAGCATCTATGATTTCTTAAAAAATCAAATATTTCAGTTTTTAATTTTTTTTGTTGACCTTTTATTTTTTCAGACATAGTAATTAAATTTTTGTTATGGCAATACCAGCAATTCATATTACAACCGACAGTAAAAATAACCGCAGAAATGTTTTGCGGATAATCTACAAATGAATTTTTAACATAACCACCTATAATCATAGTATATCCGAATTAATAGTAAATTTTTTTCTAAGCATATATTCTTCTTTTTTTCCTTCGTTGTAATCGCTTACTGCTCGTAAGTAGCCCGTAACACGTGACCAAACTTCTGTTTTTTCATTACACTCTGGACAAGTAAAATGTTCTCCCGCAATATATCCATGTGTTTTGCAAATGCTAAAAGTGGGAGTTATGGAAATATAAGGAATACTACTCATAGTGAATATCTTTTTTATAAGTGACTTGCAAACTTCTTTGTCTTCAATTTTTTCGCCTAAATACAGGTGAAGCACGGTTCCACCAGTATACAGAGATTGTAATTTATCTTGTAGTTTAATTACTTTAAAAATATCATCAGTGTATTCTACCGGTATTTGAGTAGAATTTGTATACATTGGAATGTCTTTGCCAGCGGTAATAATATCTGGGTATCGCAGTTTATCTAGTTTTGCAAGTCGCGGACTTGTGCCTTCTGCGGGAGTTGCTTCTAGGTTGTAACTGTTGCCCGTTTCAATTTGATATTCAATCATTTTTTCACGCATATGATTCATAACTTTAAGTGTGAAGGCTTGACCTTCGGGAGTAGTAATATCTTTGCCTAAAAAATTTAATAGCGATTCATTCATTCCTACAATACCAATAGTATTAAAATGATTACTCCAATATTTACCCGTACGCTCTTTAACAGAACGCAAATAGAAAGCAGAATATGGATACAGCCCACCAGCGGATTGTTTTTCAATTATTTTACGTTTAATTTCAAGTGATGTTTTTGCTATATCGCAAAGTCTATCTAATTTTTTAAAATATACTTCTTCTGTTTTAGTTAAATAACCTATACGAGGTAAATTTATGGTAACAACCCCAATGGAACCGGTTAGAGGATTAGACCCAAACAAGCCACCACCTCTTTTTCTTAATTCAGACACATTAAGCCTTAATCTACAACACATAGATACTGCATCTTCCGGTGATAAATCGCTATTAATATAATTTGCAAAATAAGGAATTCCATATTTGCAAGTTACTTGAATAATAGAATCAAAAACCTCACTGTTCCAATCTAAATCTTTTGTAATATTTATTGTAGGAATAGGAAAAGTAAACACTCTACCATTAGCATCTCCTTCCAGCATAACTTCGCAAAACGCTTTGTTAATAATGTTCATTTCGGTTTGATAGTCGCCATAGACTGTATCTTTTATTTCTCCGCCAATTATTACAGGCTGATCTTTTAATAATTTAGGCACTTTTATATCAAGCGTAATATTGCTAAACGGACATTGAAAACCAACCCTAGTAGGAACATTCATATTAAATATAAACTCCTGTAAACACTGTCTAACTTGTTTATAATCAAGCCCATCGGCACGCACAAAAGGAGCACAATAAGTATCAAAACTGGACCATGCCTGTGCTCCGGCGGTTTCGCCTTGCGTTGTAAATGTTGTATTAACAATTTGTCCTAAAAACGCACGCAAATGCTTAGGCGGTTTGGAACTAATTTTTCCGCTTACCCCCGTAAATCCATCAGTTAAAATTTGTCTTAAATCCCAACCAACACAATATGCACCAAAAAATCCTAAATCGTGAATGTGTAATGCCCCTGAGTTATGTGCCTCAGCCACTTCAACGGGATAAATTTCGTTGAGCCAATAGTATTTTGTAAATGCTTCACGGACATAGTTATTTAGTCCCGCTACACTGCGTTGCATATTTGCATTTTCTTTAACCGCCCAGTCTGTTTCAGAAAGATATTTATCAAATAAGTCTATTGTAGCACCAATAAGTGCGTTTTGTTCCCTTGCACTTTTGCGCTTTTCACGATACAAAATAAAGGCTTTTGCTGTTTGAGCATGTCCATTTTCAATCAAAACTTTTTCTACAATATTTTGAATTTCTTCAACTTCGGGTACTTTTAATGCAAATTTAATATTTAAAATATTCTCAACTTGCACTGCAAGTTTTTCCGCAAGCGCCTTATTATTACCACCACATGCAACTGCTGCCTTAAAAATAGCATTAGCAATTTTATTTTGGTCATACTCTTGGTATGAACCGTCGCGCTTTAAAACTTTTGTAACCATAGTTTGCCCCCGAAAATAAAAAACATATCACAATAATGATATGTTTTGTAATTTTATCATATACTACATATAGTGTCAAATGATTTACAGCATAACAATATATTGATTATTATAAGATTTTATGTATTTTTATTCAATTTATTTTTTAAGTAATTGCTCTTTTATTTCTACTAAAAATAATTACAGCAGAAAAGCCAATAAGCATAACAACAATTTGCCACCAAGTAACATATTCATAGGCATTTGTTTTTTGATATGTATAAAATTGTAATACTCCATTGATACTCACATATGCCAATATATTACTTTGAGTATCTGTCCTAAAAATATTTGCGGATAACATGCCTATCCCACTTAATCTATCTAGTACGTAATCGCTCGGGTGTCCATAGTTATTGTCTTCTCCTACCGAGATTACCGCATATTCTGGACTTATCTCGTTTAATAACTCTTGTGAAGTTGATGTACTACTACCATGATGCCCTATTTTAAGAACATCAATGTCGCCAAAACTTGAAGTTGCAGATAAAAATTCTCCTTCAATACTTTCATCACTATCACCTGTGAACATAAACTTTTTATCTTTATATGTTAATACAATAATCGGCGAATAATTATTCACATCTGCATAATAATCTTCGGTTGGCGTATAAAAAATTATTTCATAATCCGTATATGGTTCAGTTATAAAAGGAATGCGTTCGCCGGCATCTGCAAATAAAATATTAGCACCATACGAATTTTGTGCGTTTTCTATTGCTGTAATGTAGTTACGATAAACAATCGTTGATATTATTTTTAATCCAGAAGGAACGTTATTTTCTATATCTGAAAAAATTTTAGGTCTAAAAATATTAGTTGCTGTAAAATTTTCAAAAATTGATATCATACCGCCAACATGGTCCTCATCACTGTGAGTTAATAAAACATATTCAAAGTTTGTATCTTCACCATCGGTAAATACATATGTATTAATGTAATCTATTAAAGCATTATCTGAATCTGCGGGACCCGCATCGATAAGTAATTCTTTCCCATCAGGAAATTCAATCACGGTGGCATCACCTTGACCGACATCTATATAATGTATTTTAAGCCCATCTAAATTGGTAATCTCGCTTGGATATGTTAATGCACCATTACCTAAATTAAGTAGACTTTCAATTTTTGTATTAAAAAATAAACTGCTTAAAAGTAAAATAGTAACGACAATAAATATGACAATCCTCTTGCTACTAAATACTAAATTATTATTAGAGATTTTATTTAAATGGGTCTTTCTTTTTGCCATAATACACCATTAATTTAATTATTCAAATTTTGTTTGTTTTGTGCTACTTATAATGTCTGTTGTTTGTTTTGGCTTTCATTTTTTTAGCAAGTCTTTCAGTTTTTTCTGTTTTTTTTGTTTGCGTAGCAATTTTAATGACATATGCTTAGGTTCTGTTATATTGTGGTCCACAATGCCCATTAATTTTTTGATTTCTGGAATTACTTTTAGAGTTTCATTATAGCCTTCGGAAATCATTTCTTTAAAACAATCAAGTTTTGTGGATTTATATTTTTGTAAATTTGGTTGGATTAAAATATCTGCACCTGCTATACCTTTTTGAGCATTTGCTTTTGTCATAATTCTAATTGATGCACTCATAACATCTATAAGTTTTGTACTTTCTGTACCATAGCCTCTGGTACGGTTAACATCAACAGCAACCACATAATCACAACCAAATTGCCTTGGAACATCTGATGGAATAGTATTTGTAAGTCCTCCATCAACGAGAATCATATCATCATACTCCACTGGATTAAAAAAACCGGGAACAGCACAACTTCCGGCAACGGCTTTTGCTAAATTCCCACTTGTTAAGCGTGCTTCGTGGCCAGTTTTAAGATCAACCGAAACAGCACAAAAAGGTTTTTTTAAATCGCTAAATAATATATCTCCCAAATTTTTTGTTATTAAAGCCTCAATACCTTCTGTTTTTGAAGGCATAAAAAACAATTTGCTATTTTTAATTTCGCTTGATTTAATTTGTTTTAGTGCTTCTTCCATTTTATTACTGTCTAAACCGGCACAATAAAAGGCGCCCACCAAACTGCCTGCACTCGTTCCTGCAATAAAATCAAAATCAATTCCGTTTTCTTCAAAAGCCCTTATGGCGCCAATGTGTGCACAACCCCTAGTAGCACCTCCGCTTAAAGCAAGCCCTAACTTGATTTTAGTTTTTGACACGTTTTTATTTGGTTTAAAATAATCAAAAAATCCCATTTTTTCACCTTTAATTAGCCAAGTATAACATTAAATAATAATGTTTACAACTATTTTATTCTGCCTGTATATGTAAGGTTGTTTTTATATAATTATTGTCCGAACTCCTCAACACTATAAACTATCGCCTGCAAATTTTTGCAGACGATAAAATTTACTTTTTGCTTTTAAATAATTCCAACGCATTTTCATATTCAGCAATCTCGCGTTTAAAGTCTTCATCACGGTCTTTTAATAAATTGTAATTTGCTTCAAGTATTGGCAAACGGTCTTTATTTTTTTGCAACACTTCTTCACAATTTTGAACAGACAATCTAAGACCTTCAAGTAAATCTAGTTCTCTACTTAATTCTTTTGCGTGTTCATCGTTAATATCTACATAGTTATTAACTCCATATAGCATTACTTTCTTTTTTGCAACAATTGCTTCTTTTGTTCTTAGTTTTTTCTTATCATTTTCTAATGTTCGTCTTACTTTATCAAGTGGAATATATTCTTTTTTAGTTCGTTTAAGTTCTTTTTCATTTGCTTTTAGGCGTTCATTTAAATTAACAATATGTTTTTCGTAAACTTCCTCGCTGGCAAGTCCAAAAGATACAACTTTTTTGAGTTTTGTGCTATCATCTTCATCGGCTTTCTTTTTGCTGAGTATAGCAGTTTTTTCGACTTCAAAATTTAAGCGTTCTTTTTCAAGTTTTTGCTTTTCTTCTTTGTTTTTTGCAATTTCGATTTCAAGTTGATTTTTAAGTTCTTCCATTTTTTTAAGATTTTTTACTAAATCTTCGGTTTGTTTTTTTATGTTATCTTCGTTTGTTTTGTTACTTTTTTGTGCTATCTTTTTCTCTGCTTCAAGTTTTTTCATTGCCGTAGTTAATTTTTGTTTTTCTTCTTCGGCTTGTGCTTTTTGTTTATTTAGTTCATCTCTTAACTTCTCAGTTTCTGCTACCTCATTTTTTATTTTAATAGTTTTTTCTTTTTCTAACAATTCTTTTTCTTTTCTTAACGCCACAAGTTCTGCTTCAAGTTCGCGTTTGATTTTTTCTGTTTCTTCTTTCTTTTTAAGTTTTACCGTTTCGATTTTTTGTTCTAATTCTAAATTTTGTGGTTCAAAAATTGGCACAGGTAAAACATTATTTAAATCTTCGGCTTTTTTAACATCTTGGGCTACATTATGAGTTTTTTTGAAATCCTTTAAAAAGTCGTCATCTTCTTCACTTTCTAATTCTAAATCTTCATCTTCCTCATCATTTTCGTCTTCAAAATCAAATGCAAATTTATCATTAGCACCTTCGGAATTACTAAAAATACCTTTTTCCCTAAGTTTATTTTCTTCAATGGCCTCTTGTTCAAGTTCGGCAAGAGTTTTACGCTTTGCAACATCTACCGTGTTATCATTTCTTAAATGTTTTAATAGTCTATCTTTAATGTCAAAAGAATTATCATCAGCATTTTCATCAAAATCAAAATCATCATCTAGTTCGAATTCATTATTTGCCATTTTTTTATCGGCTAATAGTTTTTCTCGCTGAGCAGCGGCTTCATCAATACCTGCTTTAACTTGCGGTTTGATACTACCCAAAAGTTCTTCAAGTCGTGCTGCTCTTGCTTCACCAGTAAGTACTTGGGACTCATCATTAGATAATGTATTATTTATATCTAAAACTTGTCCGGCTTCAAGTAGAGCAGGGCGCTGGCTAATTTCTTCACCTTTCTTTATATTACTTGGGCTTTTAAAGAATACACCTTTCTGATTTTTACCAAATGCTGAGAGCAATAAATTGCCTACAAAAACAATTAAAAAGCCCCCTATTCCTACCATAAAAATTATGGCCAAAATATTTATTAAAGTTTCTAGCATAAATTTCTCCTTTAATTAAGAGCATTATAAACAAGCAAAACTGCTTTATTTTAAATAAAACACTATATTACTATAACTTAAACTTGGCATAAAGTCAATACTAAAATTGTTAAACCTAATGCTTAATAAGTTAAATAAATTTAAATTGAATAAATCGCTACCTATATTGCACAACAATAGGGTTTAATTTAAGCACAATCCTATCTTTATAATTAAAGCAACGCAAAATATTTTAAAAAAGCATAGCATTTAGCCACACTTTGTTAATTAAATTTATTTTAAATTACATATTATTTTGTAAATCGTCTATTTCTTCTTTCGTACACTCACGTGGAATAATAACATTATATGTTATTTTATCTTTTTGTATTTTTATTAAATTTGATTTAAAATTTTTCATATTTTCAGTATTTATCTCTTTATATAAAAGCGGACATAAATCCATATCTTTTATATACTGTGAATAATCAATTTCAAAATCTTTTTTCGTATAAAATTCTGCTAAATATTCAAGCGATTTATTGCCAGCACAACAAATTTCCGCCTTTACGGTTTTAGAGCCCATAGAATAGGAAATATATTCCATAATATCAAATAATTGCGAACCAAGCCCTAGGTTTTGGTATTGTTCGTTTCTAATTATTAGCACTTCGCCCCAAGCATAAATTTCGTTATTGGCACTAATGTCTCTAATAATTCTAAATTTACAAACACCAATTTCTTCTGGAAAGCGGAAGTCATCATAAGAACGATCCTCGCTATATATATGCAACATTAATCTCGTATTATATCCACTACCACAGTGTGCACCGCAAAACTCAATCCAAAAAGGATTTTGATTTTTATCAAAGACTACCCAGTAATCGTGAATATTAGTTTTTTTAATATTATAAGTTGTATTTACAACTTTATCATAATAATCAACAATATTATTAATTTTATTTTGTAAACTCTCTGCAATTTTCATACAAAAACCCTCGGTGCAAATATTATAACACAACAAAAAACGAATTGCAATAGTGATAGTTCAAAAACTGTACAATTGATTGATTAGTTTAATAAATTCTTCTTTACTTATTCCCAAAGATTTATAAAATTCTAGTTGTGGATTCAATTTTTTTTCTGCAATTTCGATTTTTTTGTTATTTAATTGCGTTTTGTGTTTATCTGATACAAAACAGCCTTTGCCTGCCACCATATATATAAATTGATTTTGCTCTAATAATTCGTAAGCGGTTTTTATGGTAATTACACTAACATTTAACTCTTTTGCTATGCTTCTTATAGACGGCAAACATTCGTTGGCAGGTAATTTGCCTGCCAAAATTTGAGCAACAATCTGCTCATAAATTTGCTCATAAATTGGGCTTTCGCCTTTGTACTGTATAACTAAATTCATTATAAACTAACCTTATTAAAATTTAATACGGATTTTTTTAATGATATAATATTAAAAATTATATAAATAGCAATGCTTACTAGTAAAAATATTAATCTATATAATATTGTATCTGGTGATGAACTGTCAAAATTAAGTCGTATACTTGGCACAACGGCTATCAAAGTTTCGGCAATGCCATAAACTAAAAAATAACCCGAAAACGCAAACAAAAGTGGCATTCCACTTTTATAGCCTGTTTTAAAAAAGCCAGGCAGGAAGATAATGTTAAACACAGCATAACCAAGTATTACCACTGCAAATAGTGTAATATTTGCATCTAGCCCTAATGGGTTACCATTTGGCGAAATTAAATATGAGGAAATAATGGCAAATGGAATTGCAATTAAAAGTTCAACAATTTCAATAAACCAAGCCAACATATGTTTACCTAATACTATGTCTTTTCGGGATACGGGTAGCATTGCGGTAAACTTTAAATCGTTATTTGCCCTTGCGGTTAAAAATGTGTTAATAAAACATATTAAAACATAACTAAATGCCAAAATATATGGGTAATAACCTGGAATTAATAAAATCATAACACATGCAAATAAAAAGTATACAGAAGGGTGTAAAACTAGTTTTAATTCTTTATATAACAAATTTTTCATACATTTGCTCCTTTATTATAATAAATCATAATGTCTTCTAAATTAGGAGTTTCGGTAATAAAATCTCCCTTAAAATCAAAATCTCTTTTTAATAAAAGTCCTGTAAAATTATATGAAGAAGTTTTATAACCGATAAACTTGCTTTTTATTTGTTCGGTTAACTGTTCTTTTTTTCCAGAAATTAACAAATGATTCAAAATCAAATCATCTTTGGTCGTGTTTGCAATAATTTTCCCGTTTTTAATTAACAAAACAAAATCTGCACATTTATCAAGGTCTGATGTTATATGTGTAGAAAACAAAATACTTTTGTCGCCATTTTCTATAATCTCGTGAAATAAATCTAGCATTTCATCACGGGCAATCGGATCAAGTCCGCTTGTTGGTTCATCAAAAATATAAAGTTCGGCATTATGAGAAAGTGCAAGTGCCAAGGCATATTTTACACGCATACCGGTTGATAACTCACTTATATTTTTGTTTTCATTTATATCAAACCGTTTAATAAATTTTTGATATCCATCTTCATTCCAATTATCAAAAAAACGCTTGTATACATCAGTAATTTTTTTAATTTTACTTTTTTGATAATAATCCGCCTCCCCAAGCGAAAAACCAATTTTCTTTTTTAAAACTATTTCATTACTAGCAAAATCTTGTCCTAAAATTTCAACCACTCCACTGTCTGGTTTTACAATATTTAAAATGGATTTTAGTGTCGTCGTTTTGCCAGCACCATTCATACCTAAAAATCCCATTATATAACCTTTCGGCAATTCAAAAGAAACATTGTCAAGTTTAAAAGTAGGATAACTCTTACATAAATTAGTTACTTTTAGCATAAAAACCTCCAAACTGTATATACGCATTATACACAGTTAGAGTATTTATGTCAAGGGGATTAAAGGGGAAAATGGGTTTATGGAAGGAAATTCTGCGTTTTTTATTTTCCACCACTTTTTCTTCTCAACATCAATGTTTCTCTAAATTGTTCGGCTTCGGGCAAGTTAATAAAATCAACTGTTTTGTCATGATTTTCTTCTACAACTTTTTTTATTTCTTCAAGTGAAACATTGAAAAATTCTTTCCTACCATTAACAAGATTAAGTTTTTTATCAGCAAAGGCATTATGAAGTGCTGTTTCGAGTTTTGGGGCATCGTTTGAAAATATCATAGCATGAATATCAAAGCGAAAAGGAACCGAGGCACCACTCAATTCGGCGATTCGTTCATCTGGTTCTAATCTTCGCGTCATTCCAATTTTATAAATATTCTCGCCAAAAGCACCAATATTTGAAATTACATAAACATAGCCAGCCCTATAGTTTGCTTCTCTATAGTCAAGGTCTTTTAATGCAACATCACAATCAATTAGTTGTTTTTCAAGATCTTCTTTTTTTTCTGTAAGCACTATTTTTCTTTCTTCGCTTTCTTCAACTGCCAATTGCTCTGCAACTCTTTTCATTGCATTTTGATAATGTGATTGTTCTTTCTCGTACTCTTTTCGCCTCTCTTCAATTTCTCTTTGAACTCTTTGTTCTTCTCGTTGTAACTCTCGTTGAGCTCTTTGCTCTTCTCGTTCTTCCTTCTTTTTTTGTTGGTATTCAAAAGATAAGTCTAGCTCTTCAATTTTTAAATTAAAATATTCCCATGCAATTGTTATTTTGTTTGTTTCGTTAAGTTTGTTTTGCAGTTCATATGCTTTTAAAATTCTTTCTTTGCTGTTTTCATAGTTGCTAAATCTAACCTTATCAACGATAATATCGCACTCAATGTTAAATGTTCGAATTATTTGTTTTATGTTTTCAGCAATTAGTTTTTTTCCAGTTTTTTCACTTCCATTAACTTTCCATTTTATACCGCAGGTTGCAGCAGTTGCGTTTTTAATCATTTCCTTTTGTTTGATTTTTATTTCTTCTAATCTGTTTTCGTATTGGTCAAGGTCAGCAAAATCATATTGTGGGTGAAAAACACCAAAATTTTGATAAAGTATTTCATCATCTAGTTGAATTATTTCATTTTCTAGGACTTTTTTATATTTTTGCAACGACTCAATATCACTAGAAATTTTTTCTATTTGTTCATTCATATTTTAACCTGCCATTATTTCTTTTCTTTTTTGTGTATATTCTTCAATATCAATTTCACAATCATCTAACTTTTGTTTTAATTTTTTCAACTGTTCATAAGGTGTTAAAGTGGAGTCTTGTTTTTCTTCTTTTATTATTTCTGTTTTTAGTTCAGTGGAGTAAATATGATCTTGTGTAGCAATCAAAAACTCTTTTTCTTTTTGTGCTATTTCATTTTGCTTTTTGGTTAACTGTGCCTCACTTTTGTCTATTTCTCTTAATCTTCGCATTTT
>JALOBO010000006.1 GCA_023228225.1 Clostridia bacterium | reverse complement strand
AAATAATGAAATCGGCACGATTCAATCTATAAACGCAATTGCTAGCATAGCAAAAGAACGAGGAAGTATTTTTCATACTGATTGCGTGCAAGCAACCGGACTTTTAGATATAAATGTTAATAATATTCAAATAGATGCCATGACGATATCTTCGCATAAATTGCATGGACCAAAAGGTGCTGGTGCTTTATATATAAGGCGAGGCGTAAAAATTGCTCCACTCATTATTGGTGGCAGTCAGGAACATAACCTGCGTGCGGGCACAATAAACACTCCCGCTATTGTGGGTTTTGGTGTGGCAATTAGTATTGCTAAACGCGATTTAGATGTAAATGTAGAAAAAATTACAAAACTAAGAAATTATTTTATAAATCGTATATTAACTGAAATAGAAGATACAAGCCTTAACGGACACCCAAATCAAAGACTTGCTAATAATATTAGCATTACTTTTAATAATATTAATGGTGAGGCATTACTTATTATGCTTGATATGGCGGGTATTGCAGTATCAACAGGTTCGGCATGTTCGGTGGGTAGCACAGAATTACCTTATACATTACTTGCTCTTAAATTAACACTTGAACAAGCAAAAAGCACTATAAGATTTTCGCTTGATGTTTCTACCAGTAAGGAAGAAATTGATTACACCATGGAAAAACTTATTGTATGCGTTAAAAAACTACGCACAATTTCTCCGCTCGTAAAAATTAAAGGAGGGAAATAAAAAATGTATAGTCAGCAAATTATGGATATTTTTTTAAATCCTAAAAATTTGGGCAAATTGCGTGGGGCTAACGGGATAGGGCAATCTAATGATGAATTAAATTCAGTTATTGTTAGAGTTTACATAAAAGTTGAAGAAGAAAGAATCATAAAAGCACAAGCCGAAGTTTTTGGAAATCCCGATTTAATTGCTTGTGCAGATTTTATGTGCGAACTTATAAATGGTAAGCCACTTGATTATGCTCTTTCTATTAAGGAAGAAGATTTAATTAGCGGTTTACCAGACTATATTGCAAAAATTTGTGTTCAAGCCATTAAATTTGCAGTTATAGATTATAAAGATAGATTATATAAACAATCCATTAAACTTAAAAAATCTAAGCGTACATTGGAAAACATTGAAAATTTTAAATCAATTTTAAAAAAACAATTATAAAATAATAAATGCCAAATATTACCTTATACATTATTTAATATTTTTTTCCTAGATGCACATAATACAAGTATCTAGGAGGTCAATCTATGAGTATGAAAGAAGGCCTGCTTTGCGGTATGATTATTGGTCTTATTGCAGGTGCGATTTTAGTAGAAAGTTATCCGCCTGTTAAAGAATTTGTAAAAGAGGGCAAAAAAAAAGTCAAAAAAGCCGTAAAAAGTATGGCGCAAACAACCAATCAAGAATAACTATAAAAAGTATAAAAACAGGTAGTATAAAAAATTGTATTTTACCTGTTTTTTATATGCAATTTTATTTGTCATTTATTTTATATTGTGTTAAAATATGCCAGTATTAAAAAATACTTTAATTGGAGGGCTATGTACAAGCGTAAAATGGGTCTTGACTATGGCGATGTTCGTATTGGAATTGCTTTAAGTGACCTTATGGGAATTATAGCAAACGCATACGAAACTTATACTCGAGTTGAGATAGAAAAAGACATTCAACACATAATAAATATTATAAATTTAAAAGAAGTAGATACTGTTGTAATTGGACTTCCGATTAATATGGATGGTACAAGCGGAATTAGAGTAGAAAAAACAAAAGATTTTGCACAAAAATTGTCAGACCATACAACAGCAAAAATTGTATTTATAGATGAAAGGCTTACCTCAGTAAGTGCCGAAAAAATTTTAATAAATGCCGAAGTTAGACGGGAAAATCGTAGATTATATATTGACCAAGTATCCGCAAGCATAATTTTACAAGATTATTTAGACCGAATAAGTAGAAAAAGTGATTTTAAAGGGGAATATTAAAATGGCAAAAAAGAACGAAGTTAAAGAAGAAGTTAAAGTAGAAGAAGATAAGGCTGTTCCACAAAAAACTTTGCGTGAACAACTGTTTGATACCGAAAATGATGAAAATATAATACTACAAGATGAAAACGGCAACACAATAGAGTTTTATCAAGTGGCCATGATTCCGCACTTATTAAAAAATTATGTAATATTAAAACCGGCACAAAAAATAGAAGGAATTGCCGATGATGAGGCGATTGTATTTTTAGTTAAAGATATACCAACCAGTGGTGAAGTTTACCTAGAAGTCGTTCAGGATTTAGATTTAATTGACACTGTATTTGGCAAGTTTGAAGATATGCTTGAAGAAACTGATGAAGAAGAAGTTAATCCAAAACCACAAAAAACATCTGCAAAAAAAATAGTGATTGAACCCAAAAATAAAACTGCTACAACTAAAAAAGCAACAACCAAAACTAAAAAACCCGTAAATAAGAATAAAAAAACCGTTTAATGTAAATATAATTAGTTACTTGCTTTATAAAGTCGAGTCGCAGGCGACTCTGTTAATATAAAAAGGAGGTAATATTAAATGGCAGTAGCAAAAAAAGTACCGGCAAAAAAGGCTCCACCAGCAAAAAAAGCACCAGTTAAACCCGTTAAAAAATAATTTTTAAATATGCTGTTTTAATGGGGAACGGCAATACTATAAATATTTACTAATGTTAGTATTATTAAAACGATGCAACCACTGCATCGTTTTTTAATTCTTAAATAATTATATCTAACAATTTGGTTATTGTTTTAAATAAAATTTTATTTTAAACTTAGCAATAAATATTTGCTAGTTTATCGGCATTATTTATAAAAATGGCTTGATTTTTCCCCTGCTATATGTTACAATCTAGCGTTTAAAATTACACACTCAGTTATTAAACTGTTGCCGATAATGTCGGTGTAGGACTGAGGCGGTTAAAACAGGAGGAAAATTTTATGCCAGTAATTTCAATGAAACAACTTTTAGAAGCAGGTGTCCATTTTGGGCATCAAACAAGAAAATGGAACCCTAAAATGAAAAAGTACATTTTTACAGCACGTAACGATATTCATATTTTAAATCTTGAAGATACTGTTGTACAAGTTGACAAAGCCTACAACTATATTAGAGATGCAGTTGCGCAAGGCAAGACAGTACTATTCGTTGGTACAAAAAAACAGGCGCAAGACTCTATTAAAGAAGAAGCAGAAAGATGTGGAATGTTTTATATCAATTCGCGTTGGCTTGGCGGAACTTTAACAAACTTTAAAACCATTAGGTCAAGTGTTGAAAGGCTTAATAAATTAAATCAAATGGAAAAATTAGGCGAATTTGCACTACTTCCAAAAAAAGAAGTATTACAACTTAATAAAGAACGCGAAAAATTGCAATTAAATTTGGGCGGTATTAAAGATATGCATTCTCTTCCCGGTGTTTTATTTATTATAGATACTAAAAAAGAACATATCGCTATCGCTGAGGCTCGTACGCTAAATATTCCTATTGTTGGATTAGTAGATACAAATGGTGACCCTGATGAAACAACAGTTTGTATTCCGGGAAATGATGATGCTATTAGAGCAATAAAACTTATTTCAAGTGCTATGGCTGATGCAGTTATTGAGGCTAGGGAAGGATTACAAGTTAAACCACAAAATGCAGAAATAAAAGATGAGGAAATTAATCTTTCAGAAGTTTTAAATAATGACGAAACCTTTAATCCGGAATCAGCGCAATAATTTAATTAGGAGTTCAAATATGATTACAACTGAAAATATTGTAAAATTAAGACAAAGCACCGGTGCGGGTATTTTAGATTGCAAAAAAGCATTAGAAAACTCTAATGGTGATATTGAAAAAGCAGCCATATATTTACGCGAAAAAGGCATCACTACTGCCGCAAAAAAAGCAGACAGAATTGCCTCCGAAGGTGTTGTTGCTTCATATATTCATATGGGTGGTAAAATTGGCGTTCTTTTAGAGGTAAACTGTGAAACAGATTTTGTTGCTAACAGTACGCAGTTTAACGAACTTGTTAAAAATATTGCATTACAAATCGCCGCTTCAAAACCTGAATGCATTGCCATTAGCGATGTAAATCTTGCAAATTTGGAAAATGAAAAACAAATTTTTAAAGCACAGGCTATAAACGAAGGCAAGCCTAATGCTATCATAGAAAAAATGGTAGAAGGAAGAGTGAAAAAATATTATCAAGATAATTGCTTATTAGAGCAATTTTATGTAAAAGATCCTTCAAAAACTATTACAACAGTACTAAATGAGGCTATTTTAGCAATTGGTGAAAAAATTACAATTAGAAGATTTACTCGTTATGAAATGGGTGAAGGTCTTGTAAAACGATCTGAAAATTTTGCAGAAGAAATCCAAAAACAAATTACAAATAAGTAATATCACCGCTTTTTACTATTGTTAATTTTTACCAAATTTTGTTTGGTTTTTTTATCCACATATGTTAAAATAATTTATGGTGATTTATGAATGAATTTATTAATAATAAAATTGATTATGCTAGTTTACAAGTTAAATTTTGTGCTTATAAAGTTCGCCTGCAAAATCAAATTAAAAAGTTCAATAAAAGTAGTGAATATTTTAAACATTCCCACCCGTTATATCTAGTTTTATCTATTATTGGTGCGGTATGTTTGGTTGGTATTTTTTTTGTGGCTAGACAATTTTCTATTCCGCAAAGCGAGTTTTTTATGTATGCAATCTTTGGCTCAGTTTGTCCATTAGTTGATTTATGCGGGTTTGCTAATTATAAAATACAACAGGCTAGATGTAATAATTTAAATAACAAAATTAACAAAATGAATTTGGATTTGTATAATGTACTTATGGCTCAGTCAAATTACACTTATCAAAGTAATACGCCGGAAGTTAAACATATTATAGACCCAAATCTTGCTGTGGACCCAAGATTATCAGCAAAAGAACAAAATTCAATTACAATAAAACCTAGAATTAAAATAGATGACAGAAGAAAATTAAAATTAGTCAGTGTACAAGATGATGAGCAAGAAAAATAAATCTAACACATAATTTTAGTGTGTGAATTTTTAATGAAAAGGTTATTACTAAAAACATTTTGACATTTATTATTAATGTGATAGAATTTTGATGTTTGGAGGATAATAATGATAAGTAGCAAAGAAAATTTAAAGTTACTTGAAGATAAACTTCTTAGATTATATGATGAACAAGAGTTAGTAGAAAAAAATTTGTCAAAATTATCTAAAAAGGAAAGTGCTTTCGGCTGGTATGCGCAATCTATATACGGAGGCAGTATTTTGTTGGGAACTTTTTCTATCTTTACAAGTTTTATTACTAGTGGATTAATGCTTATTGTTACTGCTATATCAACATTGATATGCGCAAGCACAAGAATATACCAAAATGCTATTGGTAAGAAAGTTGCCCAACTTGAAAAACAATTAAGTGAATTAAAAACAGAACAAAGTTATACAAAATATGATTATTTGAAATTAAAATTATCTAACCATATAAAATACAGGGTTCAACAAAGAACAACTATACATAATCCGATTATTCAACATGCTAAAAATATAACTAGTAATAATGATAATGGACAAGAAAGATAGATTTTGTTTGCATTTAAGTTCAATTATTTAAAAATATGTTAAATTATAATAATTGGGTATTGACATCAACAAAATTGAATAGTATACTGTTATTGCTTAATGAATTTAAACCCATTAACAATTACACTTTGCGGTTACATTGAAACAATAAAAATCTCCAACAAAAAACTTTTATTTTTTGCAATAGATATAAATTCCGCAATTTAGTCCTGTTCACTTTAAATTAGGGTGTGCGGGATTTTTATTTTACCAATCTGTGTTTAAAATAACCAAATATATATAATTCGTTTGCTAAACAGTCACAAATCTTGTAGAATATACAGTATATTATATACTAATAAGAAGGTGTTATCTATGTATTATGAAAATTCTGAAATTAATAAGAGTTTTGAAACTTTAAAAACTAATTGTGAAAGTGTTATGGACTTTTTAAGACGAGAACTTTCTACAATTAGAGCTGGCAGAGCCAATCCACGCATACTTGATAGAGTAACAATAGATTATTATGGCGCTAGAACGCCACTACAACATATGGCAAATATTTCTGTGCCAGATGCACGCACTTTACTAATTTCGTTATGGGATACTTCAAAAATTAGAGAAGTAGTTAAGGCAATTAACGAAGTTGATGCTACTCTTAATCCTTCTGATGATGGAAAAGCCATAAGAATTATTTTTCCTTTACTTAACGAAGAGCGACGCAAAGAACTTGTTAAAAATGTCAGGAAAGAAACTGAAAACGCCAAGGTTGGAGTTAGAAATCATCGCAGAGATTGTTTAGAAATGCTTAAACGCATTAAAAAAGACAGCAATATTTCAGAAGATATGATGTCATCGGTTGAAGATGATGTTCAAAGAATTGTAGATTCTTACAATATTATGATTGAAAAAATCACCGCAGATAAAGAAAAAGAAATATTGGAAATATAAAATGTTTGAAAAATATATTGGTATGCCTATTGATAAGGCAGTTTTAAATCTTACATCTCGTGGTTATAATATTGTAAACATTTTTGATAATAGTTCACGAGTCAATGGTAACTTAAAACTTGTAGTAAAAATTGAAATTGAAGGCAATAATTTAAGTATTTACACGGCTGATTTTCTTAATAAATAATTTTAGTAGGAGATAGTAATTGAAATTAAAAAAAGTTGAAATTGATATGTCTAATTTGCCAACACACATAGCATTTATTATGGACGGCAATGGTAGATGGGCAATAAAAAGAAAATTATCGCGCACATTAGGGCATAAAGCGGGTATTGAAGCACTTAGGCGCGTGCTTGACCGTTCAGTAATGTTAGGTATTAAAATAATTTCTCTATATGCTTTTTCTACTGAAAACTGGAAAAGACCGAAAGATGAAGTTGATGAAATTTTCAGATTGCTTAGAGAATATTTAAATGAGGATACAAAAAAAATTGTTGAACAAGGCATTAAAATTGTTACTATGGGTGATTTATCAAAATTACCGGAAGATATAAGGCAAGCATTTGAAAAAGTAATTTTTGATACGAAAAATTGCACAAAACATATATTTAATATAGGCATTAATTATGGCGGAAGGCCGGAAATTATTAGAGCAGTAAACAGTATTATTGCATCTGGTGTTAAAAATATTGATGAACAAGATTTTAAAAAGTATTTGTATACCGTCGATTTACCAGACCCAGATTTTATTGTTAGAACTAGTGGGGAAATGCGACTTAGCAATTTTATGCCCTATCAAAGTGCCTATTCTGAATTTTATTTTCCTAAAACTTATTGGCCCGATTTTAAAGAAAAAGAACTTGACAATGCAATAATTGAATATCAAAGTAGATGTAGGCGCTTTGGTGCAATCTAATGAAAAATTATGGAGGTATAATATGAAAAAAAGGACAATTACAGGTTTAATTTTAGTAGCATGTTTATTAAGTATATTAGCATTAAGATTTGTATCAATTTATATTTTTGATGCATTTATTATGGCTATTACAATTTGTTGCATTATTGAAGTTGTCAAGGCATATAAAGTTGGGGGAAATAGGACATATTTATTTGCGCCTATTGTATTTGTAGTGCTTTCATATATTAGTATTTTATATGCAGTCAGCGATTCGCTCAGTTTGTGGGAAACTTTATTTTGCATTGTATCCAGTTTCGCTGTTTCTGTTTTATTGATGCTTAGTTTTGGTTTGCTTATGTACAATAAATCTAAAAATGAAATGGCGAGTATTGTAAAAGAAAATCCTTTAAACTTTGAGCAGAAATTAAAAACTGATGTTTTAACATATACTCTTCATAAAATAGTCAAATCGGTGCAAATTTTATTATATCCGTGCTTACTATTAATTACACTTTTGGCGGTTAATCACTTGACCGAAATAAAAGATTTAGGAATTTCAGCACAGGCAGATTTAGGATTTCTAGCAATAATTTCTATTTGTGCAATTACAGTATTTACAGATATGTTTGCTTTGTTTGTTGGAATAACTGTAAAGGGACCTAAACTTTGCCCCAGAATTAGTCCTAAAAAAACTATATCTGGTGCTATTGGCGGATTTTTAGGAGGCACATTAGCATCAATTGCAGTTTTTTATATTTTTAATTCAATACCTGCTTATAATTTTGCGTTTGCTAATAATTTAACAGTTTGGTCTTTTGTATTACTTGGTACAGTAGGTGCGGTGGCATCGGAAATTGGCGATCTTGTTGCTTCGGTATTAAAACGCAAAGTAGGTATAAAAGATTACGGCACAATATTTATCGGTCAAGGCGGATTTATGGACAGGCTGGACAGCATTATGCTTAATTCCGCGTGGGTTCTTATTTTCTTTTTGGTAGTCATTAATAATTTTGCATAATCAAGTCAATTATTAGTGTAAATAACATACAATTATTGTTCTTATCATAAATTTTGTTATAATTTAACTTTGGAGGCTAATTTGAATTTTTCTTTATTAAATTTTGATTTTTTAAATACTTTATCCACAGTGTTTTATGTTTTACTTGCAATTGGCGTACTATTATTTATGGTAACAATTCACGAATTGGGGCATTATACGGCGGGCAAGATTTTAAAATTTAAAATTAACGAATTTTCCATTGGATTTGGAAAGGCCTTATGGTCTAAAACTAATAAAAGCGGAGAAAAGGTTTCACTAAGACTTGTTCCTTTGGGTGGCTATTGCGCTTTTGAAGGTGAAGATGAAAATAGTGATAATCCGAAAGCATTTAATAATCAAAAACCTTGGAAAAGGCTGATTGTATTATTTTCGGGTGTTTTATTTAACTTTTTGTCAGCAATCTTGTTTTCAGCAATACTGCTTACATTTGTAGGCTATTCTAACATAGTACAAGTTGCTAGTATAGAAACTGCTGATTGGAACTTAAATACACAAATTGAAGTTGGTGATGTTATTTATGGAGCGAATGGAAATGAGTTTTCATATTTTGAAGATGAGTATTTATCAAGTGTAATTGCTGATACCGAAATCGGCGGAAGTATTGATTTGCTTATTGAAAGAGATGGTGTAAAACAAACTGTTACAGTTGTTAAGTACGACACAACCGAATTTATTGATTCTGTTGCTGTCGGCAGAATTGGCATTACTATGCAAAACTATAAATTTAATGTTTTTGAATCTTTTATTAGAGCCTTTCCGCTAACCGTTAGTTTTGCATATAAAGTACTTTACTTTTTGGTTATGCTAATTATTGGTTCACTTTCATTAAGTCAAGTAGGCGGACCACTTACTACAATAGGGGCCATAGCAACATACACTAAGATGAGTTTTGCAAATTTACTTGTGTTAATGCCGTTAATATCTGCAAACCTTGCAGTATTTAACTTGTTGCCATTTCCAGCACTAGATGGTGCTAGAATGGTATTCGTAGGATTAGAATGGATAAGAAAAAAGCCTATTAACAGAAAAATAGAAGGCTATATTCATTTTGGTGGCTTAGTTGTGTTATTTGCATTTATTATTATTGTTGATTTAATTCACATTTTTTCATAAACATAAGTTTTTACCTAAGATTAATTTAAAAGGATTATTATGAACATTTTAGAGCAGGCTTTTAAAAAGCGTTTTGATAATAAATATACACTAATTAAACCGTTATCAGCAGTATATTCAAAAAGCACCGATGAATGCACTATAACAATGCTATATGCTGATAGTTTGGGTGATGTTTCAGAAAATGATCGTGCAGAAATTAATAACTTTTTGCGTGATTATTTAAAAGATGAATGCACTGTCATAACTAAATTTAAGAAAAGTTATTTAGATGAATTAGTAATAATTAAACAAATTCTTGAATTTGTAAGCATTAATTTTAGTTCACTTTATCCATCTATATTACAACAAAAAATTATATCTAAAATTACTAACGAACAAGTACAAATTAATATTTGTATTCTTAGTACATTTTTTGAAGTCGCGGTAAAAAAGGAATTAGGAAAAAATATTGAAAGATATTTTTCAACTAATTATTTTGGTAATTTTAGCGTTAATTTAGAAAACTATGAAGATACAGAATATCAACAAGCAATCTCTAAACAAAGAGATAAATTAAGGAATGAAATTATTCGCGCTTCACAAGCAGAGCCGACTGTTCAAAAAATGACTATATGTGATGTCAAATTACTGTTAGGTACTGTCATTTTAGGAATGCCTAATTACATAAAAGATATTAAACAACCTGTAAAGTATGTAATATTAGCAGGAAAAATAAGCGAACTAACTGAACGAACTCGCAAAAAAACGGTAAAGTTTAGTGAAGTATCAATAATGCAGAATATAGAAAATATTCAATCCGAAAATATAGAAACGGGCGATACTTATTTTTCATTTATCTTAAATGATGGGAGTGGTAGTTTGCATGCGGTATTTTTTCCGAATGCGGTAACGCGCGCGAAATTTAAAAAACTATCTGATGGAATAGAAATTTTGGTGGAAGGCGAAATTAGCGAATTTAACGGTAAACTTAGTATAAGAGTTAAAAATATCAGTTACTGTAAATTGCCCGAAGTTAAGTTGGAATTAATTACATATAAACCTGTACCACAAAATTATGTTTATGTACAGCCCGAAAAAATGATTTATACTGAACAATCTAATTTTTTAGAAAACGATAGCAATAAGCATATACCTCAATTTTTATCTAATAACGATGTAGTAGTGTTAGATGTTGAAACCACAGGGCTTAATTATGAGATAGATACCATAATAGAAATCGGCGCAGTAAAAATGATAAAAGGTGAAATTGTTGAAAGTTTTTCATCGCTTATTTATCCAGAACGAAAATTGTCTGAGGAAATTATACAAATTACCGGTATTATTGATTCAGATTTAGCGGGTAAACCGCTTATAAACCAAGTTATACCAGACTTTTTTAAATTTTGTGAAAATTGTGTAATTGTTGGACACAACCTGCCTTTTGATTATTCATTTATTGAGACAGCAGCAAAAAAAACGGGATACCATTTTGCTCACAAACAATTTGATACTTTAATACTTGCACGCACTTTTATTCGCGGATTAAAGAATTATAGATTAAAGACTATTGCCGAATATTTAAAAGTTTCACTTGATAATGCTCATAGAGCAACAAATGATGCACTTGCTACCGCACAAGTTTTTTCTAAACTTTGTGAAAATGTTAAATAAAAACTTGCAATTTGCTAAACATAATGCTATAATGTGCTAAATAGTGAGTTAAGAGTGGGTAAAGCCCACTCTTAATTGTTTGAGTAGGAGGTGAAAGTGGCGGTAAAACGAATTGCAGATTTAATAAAGGAAGTTACAGAAAAAGTTATACTTGACTTAGGTTATGAATTAGTTGATGTAGAATATTTAAAAAAGTTTGATGGTATGAATCTTACGCTTTACATTTATAAACCTGTTACTGAGGGCGGTATTACCATTGATGATTGCGAAAAAATTTCTAATGCCGTGGATCCTATTTTAGAAGCGCTTGATCCAACAAAGGGTGTAAGTTATAGATTTAATGTATCTTCTATGGGACTTGACCGACCTATCAAAACTGATAAAGATTTTATGCGTGCAAAAGGAACGGAAATAGAAATTAAATTGTTTGCACCGCTTGAAAATCAAAAATTATACACGGGAATTCTTGCCGATATTACGGATACAAGCATAGTGCTTGATACTTTAAATGGCAAATTTCAAATAGATAAAGAAAAAATAGCGACGGCGTTGCCCGTTATTAAATTTTAAGGAGAAAAGAAAATAAAATGATTAACAAAGATTTTTTTGAAGCATTAGACACATTAGAAAAACAGAAAAAAATAAGCAAAGAATATTTTATTGAGGCTTTGGAAGCAGCACTAACTTCTGCATACAAAAAGAATTTTGGTGAGGCCAAACTTGCACAAGTAAAACTAATTCCCGAAAAATCTCAAATTAGGGTATATGCATATAAAAAGATTGTAGAAACAGTAGAAGATCCTGATAAGGAAATTGCACTAGTAGATGCACAAATTATTAAAAAATCTTTCGCAATAGGTGATATAGTTACTGAGGAGGTTACACCAAAAGATTTTGGCAGAATTGCTGCGCAAACAGCAAAACAGGTTGTTATGCAAAGATTACGCGAAGCTGAACGGGGAATTATGCTTACCGAACTTTCAGAAAAAGAAGCGCAATTGCTTACTACAATTGTAAGACGTACCGAAGGTAAAAATGTTTTTGTAGATATTGGAAATAATACCGAAGCAGTTATGCTTGCTTCCGAACAAATTCCTGGTGAAAAATATGTTGCTGGCGATAGAGTTAAAGTTTATGTAAAAGACATTAAAGATAGTTATAGTGGACCTCAAATTATAGTATCACGAAGTGCACCAGAATTTGTTTGCAAATTATTTGAACTTGAAACACCCGAAATAATGACTGGCGAAGTCATTATTAAGAGTATAGTTAGAGAAGCAGGATATCGTACCAAAATTGCTGTACACAGCGATAATGTTAATTTAGATCCGGTAGGGGCATGTGTTGGCAATAAAGGTATGCGTGTTAACGCTGTTGTGGCAGAACTTTCTGGCGAAAAAATAGATATAATTCGTTGGTCAGAAGATATATTTGAATACATTGCACGTGCATTAAGCCCCGCAAAAGTTATTAGCGTTCAAGTAGATTATGACACAAAGGGCGCAAGAGTAATTGTGCCTGATGATAAACTTTCGCTTGCCATCGGCAAGAGTGGGCAAAATGCTAGATTAGCCGCTCGGTTAACTGGTTGGAAAATTGATGTTAAAAGTGAAAGTGTTGCTAATGCATTACAGCAAGAACCAATCGTTGCAATTGAAGATGCCGATTCTGTAAGTGCTGAAAAAGCCGATGAAATAACAGAAACAAATCTTTTTGCAGATATAGATTCAATAGAATAATAGGGTAGGAATAAAAATGTCCGAAAAAATTAAAAAAATTCCGCAAAGAATGTGCATAGTTTGTAAAAAAATGTCGGCTAAAAGTGATTTAATTAGAATTGTCCGTGATTTAGATGGAAATATAAAATTAGATAATGTAGGCAAAGTACAAGGAAGAGGAACATATATTTGTAGGAGCGATGATTGTATTAACAAAATGCAAAAATGCAAATGTTTAAACCGAGTGTATAGTACAAATGTTAGTTCGGAAATATACCAAAATTTAATTAATGAAATGCAAAAAATAAGAGGTGGAGTAATTGAATAATAACACAAATACAAATGAAAACAAAACTCAGCAAGGTTACAACATTGATAACCTAAAACAATTATCAACTATTAAAAGTCAAGGTACAATTATTAATGTTCTTAATAATGTAAGACATGCTAGACAAGAAGTTGACAAGGTTTTGCGTTTGGCACAAGAAAAATATGATAATATAGTTAAAAAAGCCCAAGCGATTGAATTGGCAAATGCTTTACCAAAAACCGATGATATTGTAAAAATACAAGATGCAGAAGTAAAAATAGTTGTAAATGAAAAATCTACTGAAATTGATGTATCTAAAACTCCTGTTCAAGAAGTTTCAACTTTGCCACCTCAAAATATTGAAACTCAATCAGAGTTAATTGAAAAACCAACTGATAAAGTGTTAACGAATAGCCAAATGACAACTGAAATTGACCCATCAAAAGCGAGCATTTCTAATCAAGATGTAAATTTGCAAGGACAAAATGAAAATAAACGACTAAATTATGTAAATAGATCTCAAAATTCAAATTATCAAGGTAGAAATAATTATAATAAACCACAAGGTGCAGGTTACCAAGGACAAAGTCCTAATTCAAATTATCAAAGTAGACCACAGGGGACAGGTTATCAAGGACAAAATCCTAATCCAAATTATCAAAATAATAGGACTTTTCCACCAAGACCATATACTCCAAATGCAACCGGTACAACTGGTTATCAGGGCGCTAGACCACAGGGGGTAGGTTATCAAGGACAAAATCCTAATCCAAATTATCAAAATAATAGGACTTTTCCACCAAGACCATATACTCCAAATGCAACCGGCACAACTGGTTATCAAGGTAATAGAAATACTCAAACGCGTACATTTAATGGCGATAACAGATTTTCTAAGCCACAAAACGCAAATATTAGCCCAGTATCTAGAATTTTGGGCGACCAATCTTTTGCAATTAGTGCAGATGAATTACGCGGACCGGAACGAACTATTGGTAACAAAAAGAAGACTTCCGATAGGACACATGATTTAGAAAAGAAAACTTCAAGCAAACGTGTGTTACTTCGTATGGGTATTCTTAACGATGAAGTTGATGATGACATAATAAGTAATCGTAGACTTCGTTCAAGCAAAAAACTTAAAGAGCATATTCAAATTATACAACCACCTGTTGAACATGCAATTATTACTACAAAAAATCTAACAGTAAAGATTTTATCCGAAAAAATAGGAAAACCAGTAGCCGAAATTATTAAAAAGTTCATGCTATTGGGTATGATGGTTACTATTAACACGGTAATAGATTTTGAAGCAGCAGAATTAATAGCTGGCGAATTTAAAATTACGCTTGAACAAAAACTTGATAAGACATTTGAAGAACAACTCAAAGATAATCAAATTGAAGAAGTTGATAAACAAGAAAAATTGCAACCTAGACCCCCAGTTGTTACTATTATGGGACATGTAGACCATGGTAAGACTTCTTTATTAGATGCAATTCGCAGTACAAATGTTGTAGAAGGTGAATCGGGCGGTATAACACAGCATATTGGTGCTTATACAGTCAAAGTTGATGATAGAATAATAACATTTATTGATACTCCGGGTCACGAAGCATTTACTGCAATGCGTGCAAGAGGTGCAAAAGTAACTGATGTTGCTATTCTTGTTGTTGCCGCCGATGATGGTGTAATGCCACAAACTGTTGAAGCAATTAATCATATTAAATCCGCAAAGGTTCCAATGATTGTTGCAATTAATAAGATTGATAAAGCAGGTGCAGATGTCGACCGCATTAAGCAACAATTAACTGAGCATAATCTGCTTGCTGAGGAATGGGGCGGTGATACTATTATGGTTCCTATATCTGCAAAACAACAATTAAATATTGACAAATTATTAGAAACTATTTTGCTAGTTGCCGATGTTCAAGAACTTAAAGCAAATTATGAGCGTAAGGCATCTGGTACAATTATAGAATCAAGACTTGATAATGCAAAAGGTCCAATTGCTACAATTTTAGTGCAAAATGGCACACTTAATGTTGGCGATACGATAGTTGCTGGCTTATCTACGGGTAGAATTAGAGTATTAGAAAATGACAAAGGACAAAAAATTAAATCTGCTGGTCCTTCTACCCCCGTATCAGTTACAGGATTAGATTCTGTTCCAGTTGCAGGTGATTTTGTGTTTGCAGTAGATGAAAAAATGTCCAAACAACTAGTTGAAGAACGAAAAAATAAAGTAATGGCAGATAAAATATTGCATTCTGGCGTAGCAACTACGCTTGAAGATTTACAAAAAAAAGTTGAGGAAAGTAAACTTAAAAATATTAACATTATTATTAAAGCCGATGTTCAAGGTTCCATTGAAGCACTTAAAAATTCATTAGAAGCACTTTCTAATCAAGAAGTAAAAGTAAATTGCATTCATTCGGCAGTTGGCAATATAACCGAAACTGATGCACTTTTGGCTAGTGCTACTGGTGCTATGATTGTTGGTTTTAATGTTAAACCAGATAGTGGAGCAAGAGAAATTATTGAACGAGATAAAATTAAAATTAAAATTTACAACATAATTTATGAGGCAGTAGAAGATTTAAAAATTGCCGTTCTTGGACTAAAAGAGCGAATATATCAAGAAGTGTTTATTGGAAGAGCGACTATTCGTGCTGTATTTAAAATTAGTAGCGTTGGTGTTATTGCCGGCAGTTATATCACAGATGGTAAGTTTGTACGAGGTGCAAAAGCAATAATTATGCGTGCTGGACAAAAAATTGGAGAAGGCAAAATCTTATCCCTAAAAATACAAAAAGATGAAAAGAAAGAAGTTGCGGTTGGCTATGAATGTGGAGTTAAACTTGATAAATTTAGTGATTTTAAAGAAGATGATACCATTGAATGTTATATAACGCAAGAAGTGTTGTAAATGATAGTTGATATTTGCAAAAGGAAAAATTATGGATACTACAAGATTACAAAGATTAAACGCTGAAATTCAAAAAGAATTAAGTGACATATTAGCAAATGATTTAAAAGACCCACGAATAAAAGGTCTTATTAGCGTTTTAAGAGTAGAAACCACAAACGATTTAAGACATGCAAAAATATTTTTAAGTATTTATAATGATGACCAGCATAAAAAAGAAGTATTTAATACACTTTTCAAGGCCAGTGGTTATATGAGAAGTGAATTGTCAAAAAGGCTTATTGTTCGCACTGTTCCCGAACTTCATTTTGTACTTGATGACAGCATAGAATACAGTTCTAAATTAGATGAAATCTTTAATAAGATTAAAGAAAGTAAACCAAAAGATGAGGAATAATGAAAGATATTGGTGCATTATTAAATATTATCGAAAACATTAAACACGCACAAAAAATTGCAATTTGCGGACATATAAAAACAGATGCCGATAGTTTAGGTAGCACTTCCGCTTTATACTATGCACTTTTAAAAATGAACAAAATTGTGGATATCTTTTGTGATGATATCCCTTCATTTAACTATAATTTTATAGGCACAAGTGAAATTTTAAACAAAAATCAAAAAAACAAATATGATTTGTTTATAGTTATTGACACAGCCACTGCTGACCGACTTGGTATTTATACAAAATTAATATATAAATCGGCTGTAATAATTAATATTGACCACCATAGTGGTAATGCTAAGTTTGGAAATATTAACTATATTGATAGTGATGTGTCTAGTGCAGGGGAAATAATTTTTGAATTGATAAAATTATTAGGTGTTGAGATTGATGCAAAAATAGCCACTGCAATTTATGCCGCTATTTCAGGCGATACAGGCTGTTTTACATTTGATAATACCAAACCTGAAACTTATTATGTTGCCGGCGACTTGCTTAAATTAGGTGCAAATATGAAAATTGTAAATTTTTATTTATTTAAACGTAATACAAAAAACAGACTTAAATTGATTTCTAAAATGTATAACTCATTTATGTATTTTGAAAATGATAAAATTATTATTATTCCTGTATTTTTTAAGGACTTAGAAGAAACTGGCTGTTCGGTTTATGATACTCATACAATCGTTTCGCACGGATTATCAATTGATAGTGCAGAGATATCTGTAATGATTACCGAAGAAAAACCTAATAAATATACAGTAAGTTTAAGAAGTAAAGATAAAGCAGACTCAAATAAAATTGCCATGCATTTTGGCGGTGGCGGACACGCAAAAGCAGCAGGATTTAATATAAGCGGTGATTATAATACAATTTTTAATCAAATACTTACAGAATGCAAAAATGAACTGGAATTTATTAAATTTTAAAATATTTATAACAAGATAATAATATTTAATAATTAAAATATTATTTAATTAATTATTTATTTATATTTAATTATTATTTATTTAATAGGAAAAAATATGCACGGATTTATTAATGTTTTAAAACCTACTGGTTGCACTTCTGCTGCTATTGTGGGCATGGTAAAAAGAACTCTTAAAGTAAAAAGTGTTGGGCATATGGGTACGCTTGACCCATATGGTACAGGCGTGCTTCCTATTGCTATTGGCAAATCTGCAAAACTTTTTAATTTGATTTCCGAAAAGCATAAGACGTATCGCGCTATATTTAGTTTTGGTTGGCGCACCGATACTATTGACAGTGAGGGTGTAACAATTTTTGAGGGTGGCTTAATACCTACGGAAAATGATATTACCGAAAAATTAACGGGATTTTTAGGAGATATTATGCAAGTTCCGCCTATGTATTCTGCTATAAAAATAGATGGCAAAAGAGCCTATGATTTGGCTAGGGCAGGCAAGGAATTTGAAATTTCAGCGCGCAAAGTGCATATTTACGATTTTAAATTATTAGAAAAAATTAGTGAAAAATCCTACTTATTTGAAATTGTTTGTTCAACCGGAACTTATATTAGAAGTTTATGTTATGATCTTGCCACGAGTTTAGGAACATTTGCGGTTATGACTGCTATTATTCGTACAAAATCAGGATTATTTGATATTCAAAATTCGGTAACGCTAGAAAAATTAAAAAATGGGAAATTTGAAATTATACCTACCGAAGATATGCTTCAAAATTTAATCAGTGTACCAGTTACAAATGAAGAAATGGTTAAACTTGTAAATGGAATGATTTTAAACTGTAAAATAATAGGTATAAATCATGTAAAAATAATGTGTAATAATAAATTTGCTGGACTCGGCGAATTAACTTGCGGAAAACTAAAACTTAAAATAAATTTTTTGCAATAAAAACTAAATTTATTTATAGTATAAACTTGATTTAATACGGTAAAATGGCTATACTTAATAAGTATTATTAGGTTTAAATTGGAGATTTTATGATAAGGTTTGGACCTGCTGGCAACAGTGAATCATTTTATAATCAAGGTTATACTCGTACAGCCGAAGCACCAAAGTGGATAAATCAAATGGGGCTTAATGCTTTTGAATATCCGTTTGTTCGTGGCGTAAATATGAGTGATGATACCGCTCTTATTTTAGCCGAACAAGCAAAATTATATAATATAGAGTTTAGTGTGCATTCTCCATACTATGTAAACTTTGCAAGTACTAATGAGGAATTGGTATTAAAATCATTTAACTACATAATGCAATGTTTACACACGCTAAAAATAATGGGCGGAAAAAGAATTGTAATTCATTCTGGCTCACTTACCAAACAAATGCGTATAGATGCATATAATAATGTTAAGAAACGATTTACCGAATTAATAGAAATGGTTTATTCAGGCGGATATGGAGATATGTTGCTTTGTCCAGAAACTATGGGACGGACATCTTATATAGGTAGTGTTGATGAAATTGTAGAAATTTGCAAAATTGACAAATGTATTGTTCCAACTTTTGATTTTGGGCATATCAACGCTATTACAAATGGCTCACTTAAAACCAAAAATGATTTTAGAAAAGTAATTGATAAGGCTTTTGATGCAATAGGCGAACGGGCAAAAAACATGCACATACATTTTTCTAAAATTGAATATGGATTAAAAGGCGAAATTAGGCATTTAACAATGGCGGACACGATTTATGGACCAGAATTTGCACCACTTGCCGAAATTTTACACGAATATAAAATGACACCATTTATTATTAGCGAGTCGGGCGGAACTATGGCAGAAGATGCCCTTTTACTTAAACAAATTTATGAAAGTATTAAATGATTATTTTTCTAGCGTAAAAACTTAAAATTAAATTTTTACTTTCAATATATTAATTTACAAATTTAGGAGAAAATTATTATGATTAGTGCAGGAGAATTTAGAAAAGGTGTTACTTTTGAAATGGAAGGCAACGTGTTTACAATAGTGGAGTTTATGCATGTTAAGCCCGGAAAAGGTTCGCCATTTGTTCGTACAAAAGTTAGAAATGTTATGACGGGACAACAATTAGAAAAAACATTTAATCCAGCCGATAAATTTGAGCCCGCTATTATTGATACAAAAGAAATGCAATATTTGTATAATGATGGTGATATCTATTACTTTATGGATAATGAAACATATGAGCAATTACCACTTAATCGCGAAATTGTAGAAGATGCACTTAATTTTGTTAAAGATGGCATGTCTGTAACAGTAAAACTTTTTAAAGATGTTCCTTTTTCAGTTGAGGCACCCACTTTTGTTGTATTACAAATTATAGAGTGCGAACCGGGAATTCAGGGAGATACATCAAGATCAGGCAACAAACCGGCCACACTAGAAACAGGCTATAAAATTGGCGTTCCGCTATTTGTGAATAATGGAGATAAAATTAGAGTTGACACAAGAACCGGAGAATATGTTGATAGAGCATAATTTTATTTACTAGCAAATAAAATTATGCAATGTAAAATGCAAAATGTAAAATTTTGGAAGTCGTTTAAATAAACGGCTTTTTGTAATTGTTAGCACGCCTGAAAAAACGAAGTTTTATATTTCGTTTTTTCTCTGCAAGTAAATTTATGTATATATTTTGTGATTAAAAATATATTTAAATATGTACAAGCATGTATTAGGAGTAAAAAATGCTAGAAAACATTTTGCCAAGTGAAATATATAGTGTTATTGCGGACAAGCTTAATTTAGATAAGTTGTGTGAAATTAGATTAAGAGTTAACAAGCCAATAATGGTTAGTGTAATGGGAGGCGTTGCATACTTATCTACTGATGGTATAACAGACAAATGTGTGAATTCAATAATATGTAGTAAAGAGCAAATTGAAGAAGTCATTTATAAGGCATCAGATTTTTCGCTGTATGCAATAAATGGACAAATTAAACAAGGTTTTATTACTGTTAAAGGCGGAATGAGAATTGGACTTTGTGGTGAAATTGTAGAAGAGCAGGGGGTAATTAAAACTTTAAAAAATTTTACTTCAATTAATATTCGTATTCCTCATTCTGTACAAAATTGCTCTTTAAATGCATTGAAATTTATAACAGAAAATGGATTTAAAAATACGCTTGTTATCTCTCCACCGGGTGCGGGAAAAACTACTTTTTTACGCGACCTTGCGTGGCAGTTTTCTCATCATAATTATGGATATAATCTGCTTATTATTGATGAACGAGCCGAAATTGGTGCTGTATCCAACGGAGTGCCCGAACTTGATGTTGGTGTATTTACTGATATTTATACAAACTGCTCCAAATATTTCGGCTTGGTTCAAGGCATAAGAAGTATGCGACCGGATATTGTAATGGTTGATGAATTAGCAACTAGCGATGATGTATCTGCTATTATGTATGCAATAGGCTCAGGGGTAAAAGTAATTGCTAGTGCACACGCTTATGGAGTATATGATTTAAAAGTTAAAAAAGATTTTGAAGATATTTTTAGAAAACAAATGTTTAGCAGGTTTATAGTTTTATCTAATAGGTGCGGACCGGGTACTTATGAAGGCATTTTTGACCAGAACTTAAAGTGCTTATATTGCCCATAGGAGTTGTAATGCAATTATTTTTAATTATTTTGATTGTAGGTGGAATTTCATATGTTGGATATGGACTATCCTCATATTATAAAAAGCGATATACACTGATGAGCGATATTTTATTATTTTGTGATTGTTTAAGCAACGACATAGATTTTTTACATACGCCGGTAAAGCAAATTCTTTTAAATCGGAATGTGCAATTTGCACCTGAATTAAATAAACTTCTAAACCAATATAAACAGATATTAGATAATGGAAAATTATTAGAATTTAATCAGCCTATAAGTAGTATTTATTTTAAACGAGAAGAGGCAGAAATGTTTATGTCATTGTTATACGAACTCGGAAAAAGTGATAGCATAACTCAAATTGCAACAATTAAAAATTTTAAAACTGTTTTTACAAAATATCATATAGAAGCAACCGAAGAAAACAAAAAGTATGCACCTCTGGCGCTAAAACTTGGGGTACTTATTGGAATTCTAGCAGGTATTTTACTAATATAAACAAATTAGTGTTTATGTTTTAATAATAACAAAACTAACCTATGCATAAACATTACTAGTGAGGTTAATATGGATGTAAGTATTATTTTTAAAATTGCCGCTATTGGGATTTTACTATCAGTTGTAAATCAAGTGCTAAAACATTCAAACAAAGATGAAATTGCAACTCTTTGTACACTTGCAGGCGTGGTAATTGTACTTTTTATGGTACTAAATTTAGTAAGTCAACTTTTTGAAACCGTAAAATCATTGTTTTCGCTATACTAAGTTTTTAAAGGCGGTAGTGTACATGGAGATAATTAAAATTATTGGTGTAGGTATTGTAACTAGTATATGCGTGCTTGTTGTTAAGCAAATTAAGCCGGAAATTGCCGTTGTATTAGGTATTGCCGGCTCTCTTGTAATTTTGGTTATGGTTATAAATATGCTTTCCGATGTTTTTAATGTTTTTAATATAATTGTGGACAAGACTGGCGTAAGTAAAGACCTTTTTACCGCTATCTTAAAAATTATAGGCGTAGGTTATATCACTGAATTTGGCGCTAATGTTTGCTTAGATAGCGGTTCGGCTAATATTGCAGATAAAGTCCTTTTAGGTGGTAAAATTGTTATTATGGTGCTTGCACTGCCAATTATAACTTCATTAATAGAAATTATTGAGAGTATACTGCCATGAAAATGAAAAATAATAATACACGATTATTGATTATAATAATAATTTTTGTGATAACGGTTGCATTATCTTTTATTCCGCATTCTTGCATAGTTGCAGAAGATACTGATGATACATATGGCGAATTGCAAGAACAAATTACTATACAGTTAAATAGTTTAGATTTTGGCGAATTTGAAAAATTGCTTTCGGATTTAGACTCCGATGAATATAAAATATTTGGAAATACCAGTTTTTTGAGCAAAGTAAAAACGATAATTTCTGGCGACTTATCAGGTGGTTATGATAATGTATTCTCGGCTATATTTAGTATATTTTTTTCCGAGATACTTTCTTTTATGCCACTACTTGCCACGATAATGGCAATTACAATACTGTGCAGTTTAATATCACAAATACGGTCTAATGTTGGAAATAAATCTGTGGCAGATATTGTACACTTTGTTTGCTATGGTGTAGTAATTGTGCTTATTGTTAGTGCAATTATGCAATTAGTTAATGTAACAACTAACGCATTAAATAGTATGAAAACACAAATGGATATTGCTTTTCCAATTTTACTTACTATTATGACCGCACTAGGAAGTACAGTGTCAGTAAGTGTGTATAAGCCTGCGGTTTTACTGCTTTCTGGTGGGATTATGCAAATTTTTAATTCCATTGTGCTACCGATTTTTATTTTTGCGACAGTATTTAGCATTATTAGTAATCTTTCTGGTAATGTTAAATTGGACAAGTTTGTGGCTTTTTTTAACAGTGCGTTTAAGTATATTGTTGGCTTTGTGTTTACAATTTTTATGGCGTTTTTGTCAATTCAAGGCATTACCGCAGCAACTCACGACGGCATATCAATACGCACTGCAAAATTTGCATTAAAAAGTTATGTGCCGATTTTGGGCGGTTATTTATCGGAAGGTTTTGATTTGATACTTGCCGGTAGTGTTCTTATTAAAAATGCGGTTGGTGTAAGTGGTTTATTACTTATGATTGCTACTATAATAATGCCGATTGTTAAAATTGCAGTGTTTATTTTAATGCTTAAACTTGTAAGTGCAATTTTAGAGCCTATTGCTGATTCGCGTATTTCATCATTTTTAAGTTCGGCAGGAAAAAATTTGAGTATGCTTAATATTACAATTATTGGTGTTGCATTTATGTACTTTATTACCGTGGTACTTGTTATGTGCACCTCAAATGTTTTATAAAGGGGTTTTAAATGACTTTTTCTACTTGGATTTTAAGTATATCGGGTGTAGTGTTACTTGGAGTATTAATAGATATAATTTTGCCCGAAGGACAAACAAATAGGTATCTAAAAAGTGTTTTTGCGTTTTTTGTTATCTTTACAGTTATTTCACCATTGCCAAAATTGTTAAACTCTGATTTTTCCTTATATGATTTTTTAGATACAGAAGAAGTTTCAATAGACATTTCATTTATCTCACAAATTAATGTTCAAAAATTAAATGCGCTTAAAAATGATATCCAAACCGAACTGAACAACAGCGGTTATAGTGGTATATATATAAACATTACCGCTGATATATACAGTGAAAATATGCAGATAGAGAGAATTTATGCTGATTTGGCTAATTTAGTCATTGATAAAAATATTGCGAATATAAATAGTAATAAGTACGAGGTGGTTAAAAAAATTATCACACAGCAAACAGGTGTAGAGGAGGGTATTATAACCGTTTATGGATAGTAATGTAAAACCAAAAAAAACTAACATTTTGGATTTGCCCATATTTAAAAAATTAAAATCCGTAAAAAACATTGAATTAATTATTGCAGTTGTATTATGTGCGATTGTACTTTTAATATTTTTTAGTACATTTAGTACAAGCGATAGTTCCAGTGCTGACACTACAAATACGGTTTATACCTCCACATCAGAGTATGTAAATGAGTTAGAAACTAAATTGTCTAATATTTTAGCCAATATTAACGGAGCTGGAAAAGTAAGTGTTATGATTACAACTACTGGCAGTTCTCAACTCGTTATTGCAACTTCAACCGAAGAAAGAAATAATTCCACTTCTACTACACAAAGCGGCAGCACTATAAATACAAATACTTCGGTAACAATTATTGAAACGCCAATTTTGGTTACTGACCAAGGCACAAGTTCGCCGCTAATACTGCAAGAAATTCAGCCGGAAATAAAGGGGGTGATTGTCGTTGCTGAGGGTGCGGACAACATTAAAGTAAAATTAGAAATTTTAAAAGCCGTTTCCGCAATTCTAGGCATTTCTACGCAAAAAATTGAAATTTTTACAGGTAAATAAAGGAGTATAATATGTTAAACAAAAAAACTAAAATAATTGTACTTTCATGTATGCTGGTACTTTTAGCCCTTACAGGGTATCTAAACATTAAACTTAATTCCGATACAGTAGATACCGGTACTAATGTTACTGCAAGTGGTTTCTTTGATACTTACCGCTCAGATAGAACAAGTACACGTGACCAAGAAATGTTATATCTTGAAGCGATAATTGCAAGTGATAGTGCTACTGAAACTGCTGTTGCTAACGCCGAAACCGGAAAGATGGAATTAGTATCGGAAATGGAAACAGAACTTATCACCGAAGGGCTTATTAAAGCAAAAGGTTTTACTGATTGTATTGTAACAATTTCTACAAGTGGCGTTAATGTAATAGTAAAATGCGCTACGCTTACAACAGCCGAAGTTGCACAAATAGTTCAAATAATTCAGGAGCAAACTAGTACTGATATTGAAAATATCAAAATTATACCAGTAGAATAATTGCTAAAATAATCAAACTGTGCTATAATCCTTAGGAAATCTTTGAGGAGATAAAACGCAGTATGACAACCCAAAATATTTACAGTTTTTCTTGTTTTAAAGGCAATAGTAATTCTAATAATTATTTGTTGTGCTGTATTAATAATTTGGTTACAAAAGAATTATGTAGCGGGTTACCATATGTAAATAATGTACTGTTATTAGACTTTATTAAAAATGTTTATGTAAACATACTTTATAGTTTTGGTGTGATTAATCCACACAAATTTCTAATTAATATTTTGTAAGATTTAAGCTCTTCAATTTTTGAAGGGCTTTTGGCTTAAATGTATATACAAAACGCATAATAGCAAAATACTAATGCTTACAGGAGAAAATATGAGTAGAACTAACACGCGTGAAATCGCATTTAAATTAATATTTGAGTATTCTTTTACTAAGGAAATAGTTAAATTTGATTTGCCTGATTTCTCATCTTTTTATAATGCACAGTTAATAGGAGATGATAGCGAATATTTAAAAAAAGTTTATGAAAATGCCACGGAGCATTATGATGAACTTATTAAAATAATTACCGATAATTTAATTGGTTATACTATTTCCAGAATTTATAAAATTGATCTTGCAGTATTAATTTTATCAACTTGCGAGCTTATGTACTTGCCGGAAATTCCGCAGTCGGTATCTATTAATGAAGCAGTAGAATTATCTAAACGCTATTCTACTGATAAAAGTTCGGGCTTTATTAACGGGGTGCTTGCAAAAATTTTGACAACTATTAATAGTGAGAAAAAATAATGAATTTTATTACTGTTACACAATTTAACACATACATTAGACAAATATTTGAGGCGGAAGAAATGCTATCAAATATTTCTATTTTGGGCGAAGTTTCGGGCGTGTCTATCGTGCGTGGTGTTGCTTATTTTAATGTTAAAGACCAAGGCGCAATTCTACCTTGTGTTTCTTTTAATTTGGGTGGTTTTATACTTAAAGATGGTGAACAGGTTATCGTTACAGGTAGCCCGAATTACTATGTTAAAGGTGGCAGACTTAATTTTAATGTGAACCGCATAGTTTCTTATGGTGTGGGAGTGTTATATCAAAAGTTTTTGGAACTTAAAGATAAATTAGAAAAAGAAGGACTATTTGATGTAAGCAAAAAATTGCCTTTGCCTGAGATTATTAATAGAATAGGAGTTATTACTTCGCCAACAGGAGCGGTCGTTCATGATATTATTACTGTTGCAAACAGGCGAAATAGTGGTGTCGATATTGTAATTTATCCTATAAAAGTTCAAGGCGTTGGTGCCGAAAAAGAAATCGCAGATGCAATGGGCGTTATGCAAAATGCAAATGTTGACGTTATAATTATTGCACGCGGTGGCGGTGGAATAGAAGATTTACAGCCATTTAATACCGAACTACTCGCACGGGCAATTTATAGCAGTAAAATTCCTACCGTTTCGGCAATAGGACACGAAACCGATTATACAATTGCGGATTTTGTGGCTTCGGTGCGGGTGGCAACACCATCGGCGGCAGCAGAAGTTTGCACTCCGGATAACGCCTTAGAAAACAAAATATTTAATACGCTTGTATCAAAAATTAAAAATTTTGTTGTTGCAAAATTAAACAGTTGTTATAACGATTTTAATTCTGAACTAAGAATGTTAAAACAAAGTATGAGTCATGCCACGTGCGAATACAAAATGAACATTGATTCGCTATATATCAATTCAAAAAAATCTATTGAACAAAAGTTACAGCATGATCTAAATGACATTAATTTAAAGGTAAATAGTCTAAATGCGTTGAATCCTATTAATTTATTAAAAGCGGGCTATGCAAAGTTATATGGTTTGGCAGGGGCTATTACGGATATTAGCAAAGTAAGTTTAGGGGAAAATATTGATATTTGTTTAATTGATGGTAGTTTAAAAACAAATGTAATTGAAATAAAAAGGAAGGTGTAATATGTTAGACGGAAAAATTAAAAATTTGAATTTTAAAGAAGCAAGTAGTGAATTAGAAAAAATTGTTAAGGAATTAGAAAATCCTAATATCACGCTAGAAAAAAGCACCGAACTATTTGAGCGTGGTGTAGAATTATCTAAAATATGTTACGACAAACTTGAACATACTCGTGGCAAAATAACTATGCTTTCAAAAGAACTTGAAGGACTAACTGAAAAACCATTCGTTTTACCAAATAGTAGTGATATTGAATAGATTTTTTAATAAAAATTGAAAACAGGAAGTCTTACATCGTAAGTAAAACTTCTTCCGCAGTTTACATTCTACATTTCTAAAAAACATCTTCTTTAATTATTACATTGTATTCTTTGTTAAAATATGAGAATAGTGCAAATAGCATTAATATTGTTGCTGAGATTATATAATATAAATTATAGCGTACTATAAAACCCGCAAGTAGCAAAAATATTGCCATAAATATATAACTTTTTGTTTTACTTTTATTAAAAGCCAAGTTTAAAAATTCTCTAAATGTGATTTTATTTGTAAATTTTAAATTTACTGTAATTTCGGGATAGTAATTAATAGGTTTTAATAAATTAGTATATGTTGCGCAGTCATCTAATAAATAAATTTTTACATCGTCTAATTGCTTTGATAATGTAATTGCATTATTATCAAAATCCTTTGAACATACTACCGCTTTATGGGCTTTATATTTTTTAGCAAGAGCATAGGCTTTAATAATTATATCGGAAGTTGTTTTAATAGCGGAAAATGCGGGAACTAAAATTACTCCGTTATGTTCGGCTATAAAAATACATTCTTCTTCCTTTATTGCGTTATATTTTTTTGATGCCAGTTCATAAAAAAACTGCAAGTTTTGTTCCTTCAATGAATACACAAATTGATTTATGCACGCTTTTATGTGTTGCTCTTCTTTTTTGTTTGAAAAGATTTTCTGTGCTTTTTTATGTTTAATTAAAACTAGAATGACACTAATAAATGTAGTCAAAATCAGACTAACAAGTAGTGCAAAATATTGGTTACTTATATAAAATCTAGACCATAATAAACTTAGTACAAAAATTACTAATGTTCTAAACACAAAATCGGCATACACAGAAATTTTTTGCATTATTACACTCCTATCACTGTGATTATTGACAAAAATTATTAATTTATAACTAAATTTTATTTAAGGTTGACAAGTATACTTATGAAAAGTATACTTAAAAAATAATAATTATTAATAAGAATAGAACCATTTTAAATTTTGGAGCGAAATGTGGAAATTAATATAGTAAAATTCATTCAATCATTTGGTAATGAATTTTTAAATAATTTTTTTAGTATAATATCTGAACTAGGTAACAAGTATTTTTTTATAATAATCACACTTGTTGTTTATTGGTGTTATAATAAAAAATTCGCCTTTAAGTTTATGTTTATATATTTATCGGGAGTGGTATTTAATTCGTGTTTAAAAATTGTAATTAATCGTCCAAGGCCATATACTTCATCAAACGAAATAATTAATTTAGAGCCGGAAAATACTGGTACATCTATGCCCAGTTCACACGCTTTTGGGATTTCATTAATTGGTAGTCAAATTTATAAACAATATTATTTAGAAGCACAAAGCCACACAAAATTAAAAAAATTTAAAGGGCTTCTATTGACTACAATTACTATTTTAATTACACTTGTTTGTTTTTCTCGTATTTATTTAGGTCAGCATTATTTATCAGATGTTTTGGTGGGTACGTTTTCAGGCGTATTATTTTCTGTGTTTGCTTCAAAATTGTATAAAGTAGTTGGCGACAAAGAGGAGTTTTATGGGCTTATAGTAATTCCGCTTACTATTATTGCTTGTGGTGTTGCGTATAAACAATTATTCATTTATAGCCAAACTTATACTTTGTTTTATACGATTGCCGGAACTTTAAGTGCAACCATGCTAGGTTATTATTTAGAAAAGCATTTTATTAAATATGAGCCAAAAACAACATTTGTTTTCACACTACTTAAAATTATATTTGGCTTTATTAGTACAATTGTGCTATTATTAATATTAGAAATGTTACTTCCACCCATATTAATTTTGGTATATATAAAGTACTTTATTGTTGGGTTGTGGGCTTTTGCAGGAGTTATGAAAATGTTTAAACTTTTTTCATTACATTTTAATAAAACAAGTTATAAAACTTTCAGTGCACATGGTACAGAAAAACTTGGCACTAGATTAGGCAAAAAACTTAAAGCAGGCGATGTAGTGCTACTAATAGGCGAACTTGGGGCGGGAAAAACCGCAATTACCAAAGGTATTGCAAAGGCGTTAAAGGTAACCGAAAATGTGGTAAGCCCAACTTTTACAATTATGAATGAATATGCTGATGGTGCTATTCCACTTTATCACTTTGATATGTATAGAATTAGCAATGTTGATGAAATTCAAGAAACTGGATTAATTGAATATTTAAATTCCGATCGCGGAATTTGTGTAATTGAATGGCCACAAAATATTTCACCTATTTTGCCAAAGAAATCAATAATTGTAAAATTAGATAAAACTAAAAATCCGAATGAAAGAATAATAAAAATTGAAGGACTAAAAATATGAATATTTTAGCAATAAATACAGCCGAAAATACACTTTGTATTGCACTTAAATACAAAGGAAAATTATATGAAATTAAAGAAAATAATGTGCAACATTCCATAAGTTTAATCACTGCAATTGACAAATTGCTCAAAGCAATAAATGCAAAATTAAACGAAATGGATTTGTTTGGAGTTGTAGTTGGTCCTGGTTCATTTACCGGAATACGAATAGGACTTGCCACAGTTAAAGCGTTTGCATACGCATTAAATAAAAATATTGTGGGCGTAAACTCACTTGAATACTATGCATATAATAGTTTAAGTGATTTTACAAATGGTAAAAATATAGTAAGTATGCTTGATGCGGGTTCTGGTCTTATTTATTTTGCGGAGTACGATAATAGTTTAAAAGAAATTGTCGCTCCAACCGCATACACGATTGAAGAAGCAAAAAAGTTTTCTAGTGGAAAAAATATTGTTGTACAGACATTAGATAAATTATGTAATGCAGAGTTTACAAATGTAAATGCAATAGAATTTAATAATTCAAAATACATAGAATTGATAGAGAAGAAAGCAAAATTAAATTGCATAAATACTTCTAAAAATATTATGCCTTTATATATAAGATTATCGCAGGCAGAAAACGACCTTATAAAAAAGGGAAAAAAGACAAATGTTTAACACAAAAATACAAAAGATGAGCGAAAGCAACTTAGATAAAGTAATGCAGATTGAAAATGCATGTTTTACTGGTGAAGTGTGGACAAAAGAATCCTTTAAACAAGATATTGTAAATGCCGAGCATAGACTTTGTTTTGTATTAATAGAAAAAACAACAGTAATAGGTTATGCGGTTCTTGATATTTTAGATGAAGAATATGACTTATTAAAAATAGCCATAGACATAAGTAAGCGAAGGCAGGGGTTTGCTACAATTTTATTTAATTATATTAAGGCGAATGCAAAAATACAAGGGATAAATAAAATATCTTTGCTGGTTAGACAAAGCAACACTGAGGCAAAAAACTTATATATTAAATTAGGTTTTAAAGAAATTGCACTTAGAAAACATGCATATCCTGATGGCGAACACGGAATTTTTATGTGTACTAATGTTTAAAATTTTTTTAAATTTTCTACAAATTAGGTTCTTAACATAAATCATTATTCAGAAAAATTTAAAATAGGCATTAATTATTCAGTACAAGGTAGCGGAAAGCCGGTATTATTTTTGCATGGCTGGGGTGGCAATCAATTAAATTTTAAAGGTGTAATTGACTATTTGCTTTTTAGAGGTGAACAACATAAGTGCATTAATTTAGATTTTCCGCCTTTTGGCCATAGCACAAAATCCGACAACTCTTTAACCATATATGATTATGCAGATATGGTTTATGACCTTATAAAAGCATTAAATATTGACAATTTAAGTATTGTAGGACATTCATTTGGTGGCAGGGTAGCGCTAATAATTGCTTCACAGTATCCCGAAATTTTAAATAAATTAATATTAGTTAATAGCGCCGGAATTAAGCCTCGCTTTAACTTAATTAAAAAACTAAAAATTGCTGTATATAAAACAGCAAAATTTTTAAATTTAAAACACATTTTAAAAATTAATTTGACAAAATTTGGCTCATCAAATTACAAAGATTTAGATAACGTGATGAAACAGACTTTTATTAACATTATAAATGCGGATTTAACCGATTTAATACCGCTAATTAAAGCAGACACACTTATATTTTGGGGCAAAAAAGACCGTGAAACCCCGATCTATATGGCAAAAAAATTACATAAACTAATTTTTGGTAGTAAACTTGTTATTTGTAACGGAGGGCATTATTCGTATTTAGATTGCTTTAACATATTTTTAAATAATATCATAATATTCTTAAATAGAGGTAACTCGTGAATATTTTTTGTGGTTTAAATTTTGTGAAACTAATTCTTTGTGCTATTTCTAATAGTATACTAGTGTGCTTTATAGCATATAAATTTTTACAGATTTTTCAATTATTAAATTATAAAAGTGCCAATTTTTTAAAAACACTTTTTAATAAAAATAGTAAAACTTTAATTCGTGTTTTAATTCTAAGTTTAATTACAATATATTGCACTATGGCTACTTATATACTACTAGAAAGGCATAGTGGCGAATTTTTAAATTACTTGCCGATTTTATATTACATATATTTTTTTAGTGTTTATATTTATGACATTCACAAGGAAAATAAAAAAATTAAGTTAAAATATACTTCAAGAGTAGTAAGATTGTTGATTTGTTTTGGATTAATAATTGCCATAAACACATTAGTGCTTGTTGCTATTTCATTTACCATATTATCACATTTACAGTACATTATATTGGCAATAACACCTATACTTATACCATTGCAAATTTTGCTTGCAAATATTTTATTACAGCCGATTGAACTACTAATAAAACGATTTTACATAATAAAAGCAAAACGAAAACTGGCTGGTTTGAAGAACTTAATTAAAATTGGCATTACTGGTAGTTATGGTAAAACCAGCACAAAATTCATCTTAAAAACTTTGCTAGATGAAAAATATAAAGTTTGTGTTACGCCGGCTAGTTTTAATACGCCAATGGGGATTACAAAAACAATTTTAAATGCTTTACTGCCTGATACGGATATTTTTATTGCAGAAATGGGCGCAAGACACTCGGGTGATATAAGATATTTATGTGAACTTATCAAGCCCGAACACGCAATATTAACTTCAATTGGCAACCAGCATTTAGAAACATTTAAAACGATAGAGAATATTACTCATACAAAATATGAATTAATAGAAAATTTGTCAGTTAATGGAATTGCAGTATTTAATGGCAATGATAAATTAGTAAAATCATTATATGAAAAAACAAATTTATCGGGCAAAATTTATACTGCGCTTAATGATAAACAGGCTTTTATAAGCGCCGAAAATGTTGTAGTAACCGAAAATGGTACTACATTTGATTTAAATATAGATAAAAACATAATAACTTGCCACACATTATTATTAGGCGAACACAATATTGAAAACCTTATTATGGCGGTCGCACTTAGTTACAAATTAGGACTATCAATAAAAGAAATAATAAATGGCATAGATAAAATCAAACCGATTGAACATAGGCTTGAACTGATAAAGACAGAGAGTGGAGTAATTATTCTAGATGATTCATACAATGCTAGTGTGGTTGGTACGGAGCAAGCACTAAAAGTATTATCAAAATTTAATCACCGTAGGGTTGTAATGACGCCAGGCATTATTGAACTCGGCAGTATTGAAAAGCAAGAAAATTATAAGTTAGGCTCTAAAATTGCTACTGTTGCAGACTTAGTATTAATAGTAAATAAAATTCATTCACAAGAAATTAAACAGGGCCTAATTGACAGTGGATTTAATAAAAAAAATATTTTAAAATTTGATACTCTAATATCGGCACAAACAGAATTTAAAAACATTTTAAATGCAGGTGATGTGTTACTTATTATGAATGATTTGCCCGATAATTTTATATAATTTTAATAAACAAAATGTATAAATATACAATTTCATAAATAATATACAAAATACAAATTAACATAAAGGAATATAAAAAAATGAAAAAAAATATTATTGTAATTTATGGTGGTAAAAGTGTAGAACACGATATATCAATTATTACTGGACTGCAAGTTGTGCATAACGCTTCAAATGAATATAATATTATTCCTATTTATATTGATAGACAAGGCAAATGGTACACGGGTAAAAAATTTATAGACATTAATATTTATGCAGATTTTAAATCTAATAATAAAGTGCAAAAAACTGAGGTTGTAATATTACCGAGTTCAAATTTTTTATATAAAAAAAGTGGCAAAGCATTCAAACAATATATAAAAATTGATTGTGTAATTTTGGCTATGCATGGACTAAATGGAGAAGATGGTACACTACAAGGACTTTTAGAATTATCTGGTATACCTTACACTTCTTCCGGTACGCTGGGTGCTTCATGTGCAATGGATAAAATTGTTATGAAAATGCTTTTTAGTGCGTGTGGACTTAATATTTTGCCATACACTTGGATTTTGCGTGAAGAATTTAATGTTAATAGCGAAAAAGTTTTATTAGATATAGAAAACAAATTGAATTATCCTATTATTGTTAAACCTTCTAATTTGGGCAGTAGTATAGGTATAACTATTAGCAATAATCGCACGGAACTTAAACATTCAATAGATATTGCTTGTTATTATGATAGTAGAATTATACTAGAAAAAGCATTGACAAATTTTAAAGAAATAAACTGTTCTGCATTAGGAACTTCCGACAATGTAATGGTTTCAGAATGTGAAGAACCTGTTAATTGGCATAAGTTTTTGTCATTTGAAGATAAGTATATCAAAGGTAATGGCAAAAATAAAGGTATGCACAATTTGGCACGGATTTTGCCTGCTAATATAACACAGGAAATTAAAATTTTGATACAAAATTATACTTGTACAGTGTTTAAAACCTTTGAATGCAAAGGAGTAGTGAGGGTTGATTATTTAATAGACAATACAACAAATGCGGTTTATATAAACGAAATTAATACGATACCGGGTTCTTTTGCATTTTACTTATGGGAAGAAAGCAAAATTAAATTCTCTAAACTTATTACTACACTTATAGAAATTGCGGATAATGCTTACAAGCAAAAAAACAAAAATGAATATGCCTACAATTCTGAGGTACTAAAAAAATTTGCGGTAAAATCAAAATAAAATAAATGACATATTATAAAAAATCTTGTAATAAACTGTGTTCACAAAGTGCTTTGATATGTTAAATTGCTTGTTTAATACCACTCTTTATGTTATTATAAATAGAGGCAAAAAATGATTTCAAAATTATTATATGACAATGTGGCATCTTTAAATGACAAATTAATTTGCACACTAATTATTTTAGCGACAGTTATTTTTGTGATAGGCAGTATTTTTTATATTATTAAAATGGCAAAAGTGCAAAAAAAGTTACGCACTTCTTCTGTTTTGATAAAACTTTCTAATTCTAAAATAGGGTATATAACACTTTCGGTTATAGCGGTTTTGGCTTCAATATTTTTTATTTGGAAAGTGTTAAATGTTAATGAAATTATTTTAACAACATTATATATTTCTGGATCTATAATGTGCGTTTCTGTTTGCGCTATGTTTATAATAAGAATAACCGCAAATGCTGGTGTAACACAAAATGGAATTTATTTGTTTTCTAAGTTTATACAGTGGGAAAATCTGCATGATTTTTACATTAATGAGAAAAAATGCAAAGTTGTATTAAGTACAAATTGGAAAGGTCCGCTGTCGCTTATTGGTACAACATTTCCGCTGGAATTTGATAAAGACAAATTAGAACTACTCAAAAAAATACTAACCGAAAATAGAAACAAATTTTTTGCCAACTTAGAAATTAGGTAGTTTAAAGTATTTAACATAAATTCATTGACTTTAATTCATTATTTAATATATAATTAGTCATAATAAATAATAATTTATTAATAAATTAATTAACATTTTAAGTTTGGAGCGCTAATGATTAACAAAGAGGTTGCTGTATTAGAATTTGGTTCATCTAAAATTACTGTAACTGTTGGCTCGCGAGATGTTAACAATACTTTTAATATAAGAGCAAAAGGCGAAGCCCCATATGAAGGTTTTGCAGACGGCAATTTTTTAAGCCCCGAAAATTTAAAGAGTTCAATTAATACCGCACTTACTCTTGCGGAAAAGAACCTTCAAACTAAAATAAAAAATTTATATATTGGTGTACCTGGCGAATTTTCTTATTCTATATGTAAAAATGGCTCACTAACTTTTAAAAAGAAAACACGCATTACAGAAAAACTTATTGACTCGGTTTATACAGTGGCAGATGATTTTTCAAAAAATTCCGATTACACAATTATTAGCGTTACGCCTGTATATTTTACCTTAGATGATAACCGACGATTTACTAACTCGCTTGGACTTGTAACTAAACAGTTAAGTGTAAATGCCTCTTATGTGTTAGCCGAAAATAGGTTCATTAACACAGTAAACAAATTGTTATCTGAACTGAAACTTGAAGGCGTGTACTATTTATCAGAACCGCTTTGCACAGCGCTTAATGTTTTGGATACCGAAAATAGAGAGCGTTATGCAATACTCATAGATTGCGGATTCACAACAACAACAGTGTGTTTAATAAAGGGTGAAGGACTGCTATTATTAAACTCATTTTCATTAGGTGGTGGCTACATAACTTCTGACCTTGCCGAATGTTTAAATCTTACATTTGACCAAGCCGAATCATTAAAACGTAAAGTAATTTTAAGTTTAAATGCAAGCGAAAGCGATATTTACGAAGCGGCAATCAGTGCTACTTCAACAAAGCCTATATCAACTAAAACTACAAACGAAATTGTATCGGCTAGGGTGGAAATGATAGGGAAAACAATCTTAAAATGTCTTGCATCGGCAGAATATAAATATCCAGATTATATTCCAATTAACATTACGGGCGGTGGAATTAGTTACATAAAAGGAATTAAAGATTTTTTATCTAAACTTACAGGACGCGAAATTTGCATTGTATCGCCAGAGGATCCAGACCTTAGTAAACCGGATTACTCATCATTCGTTGGATTACTTGATATGGCTCTTAAACAAAATGAATATGCTTCAAAAGGCTTTTTACAAAATATATTCAGTAAACACAATAGATAAAATCGGAGGAACAATTTAATGAATAACATAAACCAAAATTATCAGGTAGCAAGCATTAAAGTAGTAGGTATTGGTGGCGGAGGTAATAATGCTGTTAACCGAATGGTTGCCGCCGGAATTACCAGTGCGCAATTTGTAGCCATAAACACAGATAAACAAGCGTTACTTATGAGTAAGGCACCTACTCAAATTGCAATAGGCGAAAAACTTACAAAAGGTTTAGGCGCAGGTGCAGATCCAGATATTGGTCAAAAGGCAGCAGAAGAAAGTCGCTCTCAAATTGCCGAACTTCTTAAAGATACCGATCTTGTATTTATTACAGCAGGTATGGGTGGTGGTACTGGAACAGGTGCAGCACCGGTTATTGCAAGTATAGCCAAAGAAATGGGTATTCTTACAATTGCGGTTGTAACAAAGCCTTTTAGTTTTGAAGGCAAGATTAGAATGAAAAATGCAGATATTGGAATTGAAGCATTAAGAAAATGCGTTGATACGATTGTTATAATTCCTAATGACAAACTTATGCGTATAGTTCCAAAAGGCACTGCTATGGTAGAGGTATTTAGATATGCTGATGAAGTTTTACGCCAAGGTATTCAAGGTATTTCCGATTTAATTGTTTCCCCTTCACTTATTAATTTAGACTTTGCCGATGTAAAAACAATTATGAAAAATAAAGGTATGGCACATATGGGTATTGGTCGCGCTAAGGGCGAAAATAAGACTATGGAGGCCGTTAGACAAGCCGTTGCCAGCCCATTATTAGAAACCACTATTGAAGGTGCAAAGGGTGTTATTCTCAACTTCAAAGGCGGGCTTGATATTCCGCTTGATGAAGTATATGAAGCCGCAAATGCAGTGCGAGATGTAGTTGACCCAGATTGCAATATTATATTTGGAATGGGAATTGATGATTCTTTTGAAAATGAAGAAGTTGAAATTACAGTTATTGCCACTGGCTTTAATGCTCCTGGTGCAATTGCTGAAAGCGTTAAAACAGAAGAAAAAAATGAGAGCCGAAAACCGAATGCTTTTGGCTATGATTCGCAAAGATATCAAGAATTTTTGGCTTCTCAATTTACAATTCCAGGCAAAAGTTTGTTTGGAAATACAATAACAAAACAGTTTGAACAAAAAACTGAACAACAGCCTGCACAAGTAGTTGCTTCGCCTGAGATAAAGCCAACTATGACTTCAAGAGTAAAAATTGAAGAGTCTAGCGTTCCGCCATTTTTACGTAAATTAAGAAATAAGTAAAATTTATTAATTTTGGCAAATGTTTTATATGAGAATGATGATTTAATTTGGAGTATTACATTTTTGTACATAATTATTTAAGAACAGATTTATTCTGTTCTTTTTTTGCGTTTATAAATTGTTATAATAATTTATACAAATTAAAGCGGTGTGTTATGACAATATATATTGAATGTGTACTTTTTGATAATCTTGTTATAAATACTTTAATATTATTTTTGACTGGTAATGCATTAAAAATAAAAGTTAAACCGCTAAGATTATTTTTTTCTGCACTACTAGGCACTGCTTTTGCTTTTGTAATGCCATTAATCACCTTACCTACAATATTGTTACTTATGGTAAAATTTATTATAGGTTTACTTATGGTGCTTACAGCATTTTATTTTAAGCGTGTAGCGTACTATTTAATTGCGTTTTTGATATTTTTAGTTTTTACTTTTATAATGGGCGGAATGTGTATTGGAATGTTGTTAGTTTTAGATCCTCAATTTACATTATCAGCCAACTTGAACTATCAATCGAATATTCCCGTTGGGTTAATTTTAGGGCTAGTCAGTGGTTTTTTTTGGCTGATGTATAAACTTATAAACTATTTACTCCGTAAAAAACAAACTGATGCTTATGTTTATAAAATTAAAATCATTAATCAAGAAAAAGAATTGGACTGCAATGCATTTTTGGATACTGGAAATCAAATTTACGACAAAATATCGGGTAAAGGAATTAGCGTAATTACTATGAATTTGTTTGAAAAACTTTTTAATAGAGAAGTGCTTATAAAAGTTTTATGCGGACAAACGCCTATTAACAATTCATATTTTGCTAATTTTAGTGGAATAAGCGAAAAGCATAGTCGTATGCTAATATTTAATGTAGAAAAAATTTTGATATACTTTGATACTTCTGTGAATATAATAGACAAACCATATTTGGCAGTAAACTTGCGAAATTTTAGAATTTTTGGCGACTGCGAAATTTTACTACACCAAAGTATTATTGAAAGAAAAAATGTTGTATAAAAAATTCAAAAGGAGAACTTATGTTTAACATTAAAGAAAAAATCATTCAATTAGTAGCGAAAATTTTTGAACCTGATTTTAGTATTGATGAGGAACTAATTTATTACATTAGCGGTAGTGAGGCACTTGCAAAACCGCTTACAAAAATTGAAGAAGAAGAACTAATTAAAGAATGGGGGATTGATAGTGACTATGTGCGTGCTAAACTCATTGAACATAATTTGCGATTGGTAGTGTTTATTGCTAAAAAATTTGAACATACCGGTGCGGAAATAGAAGATTTAATATCTATTGGAACGATGGGATTAATTAAAGCAGTAAAAACTTTTAATTTTAGCAAAAACATTAAACTAGCAACTTATGCTACTCGTTGTATTCAAAATGAAATTTTAATGTATTTAAGGCGTACGGTAAAATTAAGAGCAGAAATTTCGTTAGATGAACCGCTTGCGTTAGATTTTGATGGCAATGAACTATTAATTGCTGACGTGTTGGGCACAGAAAGCGATGCGATGCCTAAAAATATGGAAAAAGAAGTAGAAAAGGAAATACTTATAAAATCACTTGAAAAACTTAAAGAAAAAGAGATGTTAATTATAAAATGGCGGTATGGTTTAAATGGTTGTACCGAAAAAACTCAAAAAGAAGTTGCCGAAATGATGGGTATTTCACAATCTTATATATCTCGCTTAGAAAAGCGTATTCTTATTAGACTAAAAAAAGATATTGATAAACTATTATAAAATGTTATTCCGCCTTCGCTACCGCTAGGTGGAAATTATCATCGCATAAAGTTGTTATTTTAATCGCTTTCTGTGCAAACAGAACCCCGATGCGACCACTGGTGCTATTGGGAACCTGTTTGCACAGAAATCATCTTAAAATTCCTAACTTTATGCTACTTCACCTTTCTATTCAAAGATACAGCAATAATATATCTTTATTTAAGCAGGACACGCTAAGCAGTATAAACGCAAAGATTTTTAAATAATTTTACTTAAAACAGGTTCTGACGCGTATGTATACGCTAGGTGGTTCTGTTTTAAGCAAAAGTGTTAAAAAGATTGCGTTTTTATGATGAAAAGTTCCGCTCGTCCGTTATGCGAGCGGAATAAATTAACCGTCTATTATGTGTTTTATATGGTCTATCGCATTTTTTTCTAGTCGGCTAACTTGTGCTTGTGAAATTCCAACTTCATCGGATACTTCAATTTGAGTTTTTCCATCATAATACCTTAAAAATAAAATTTCTTTTTCGCGTCTGTTTAATTTTACTAATGCATTTTGCAATGTAACACTTTCTAACCAACTGTCAGAATTATTTTTATTGTCAGATATTTGATCCATTAGTTTTACTGTTTCTGTTCCATCATGATATACAGGGTCAAATAGTGAAAGCGGTTCGCTAATTGCATCTAAGGCACATGCAACTTCTTTCATAGGTAATTCAATGTCCTTTGCTATATCTTCTATTGAAGGTTCGGCTTCGCTTTCAATAAGCAATTTTTCGCGTGATTTTAATGCTTTATATGCTGTATCACGCATACTGCGACTAACACGCACACTGCTATTATCTCTTAAATATCGTCTGATTTCACCTATAATCATTGGTACAGCATAGGTAGAAAACCGAACATTTAATTCGGTGTTAAAATTTTCCATAGCCTTAATAAGACCTATACAGCCAACTTGAAATATGTCATCAATATTCTCTTTTCTATTCATAAAACGCTGTACAACGCTTAATACAAGACGCATATTGCCAATTATAAATTCGTGCCGTGCTTCTTTATCGCCTTGCTTGACTTTTTGCATCAATTCGGTAATTTGTTTATTTTTAAGCATTGGCAGGGTAGAAGTGTTAACCCCGCAAATTATAACTTTGTTAGACATTTTGTTCTCCTAAAATTTTTGAACAAAGATATAATATCCATTCTTACAAATTTTTATACATTTGCAATTTTTTGGAAATATAAAATAGAAAAAGGCAAATTGGATAAAATTATCATATAAATCATTGAAATTATATTAAATTTATGATATAATTTTCTTATATATTTTACGAAGGCGCAGTATTCTAGTCAGTTATTTGTATGGTGAAGGCGAGGAAGAGCGTTATATGGCACATCGATGAACCTTCTTGTGTTTGCCCTGATTGCCCAAATTGGGGTGAATGCTGGAAGAAAGAATAGTGGGCGGTTCATAACGGCATATGGAAGGCGTACCCAATATTCGCGGAGACCTATTATGGTGATAGTTGATATTATTACTGTTTAGGATTAAACCTGTGATGCGGCAAAATTTAGCTGTGTACAGTGTAGCCTGCCTTGAGTGAGATTATGTGAATTTAATGTCGTAAATATTTTTGGTGGCCACTAGAAATGTTTATCTGGTTAATGAAACTGATTTTGCGAAAAAGGCTAGTTATATAGATAACTGTCAAGGAAAGCTTCTAGACTGTAAAATATTCATATTAGGGATTACAATGTGGTCTGAGTGGCAATTCAGTCTGTTAATTAGTAATGTTAACACTTTTGCCTTAAAAGGAAACTGCTTGTTTGGTGACAGCAAGTGGCAATAGGGGAAAACCTACTGAACCTAAGCCGCAAGGTTTACTTAATATGGAGCCTTCGTAAATATATATATTTATATAATGCACATATATTGTGTATTATATACGTATAACACACAATATATATTAAAGGGATAATATGAAAAATAGATTAAGCACTAGCAAACAGTCTGAACAAGTAGAAATTAAACAACAAAATGTCATTGCGGTTATGCCACAAGTTACTAATCAAACTATTGTTAATGTTGCGAAATCGCCAGTTAAAAGTGCTATTGTAAACAATAACAAAAAAATTACTAAAAAGTTTAGCAACCTAAAATGGCCACTTCAAATTGGTGTTTTAACTCTTGCGTTATCTTTACTTTTTAGCGTAATATCCGAAATTATTCTTTCGGGTGCAGGCATAATAATTGCGATATTTTTAATTTTAATATTAATGATTGTTAGCATTATGTTTGATATGTTAGGTGTTGCTGCGGCAGCGTGTCTTGAAGAACCATTACTTGCTATGGCTGCAAAAAAAATAGTCGGGGCCAGAGAGGCTATTGCGCTTGTAAAAAATGCAGATAAAGTTTCTAGTTTTTCATCTGATGTAATCGGTGATATTTGTGGTATTTTAAGCGGTGCCGCAGGTGCTGCACTTGCACTTAATATTATTAATTCTATTGGTGGCGATATAGTTATAGGCACAATTGTTAGTAGTATTATTGCTGCCTTTATGGTGCTTGGCAAAGCACTTTGCAAGGGATTTGCATTTGAAAACTCTGAAACGATTGTACTGTTTGCTGGTAAGATAATAAGTTTTTTTAGAGGAATGTTTAAAGCAATTTTTAAAAAGAAATAATTTTTTAATTATGAATTTTGAAGCGTTAGCGACTTATAATTTTGCATTTTATTTTCTACATTTAACTTTATAAATTGGTATTACAAGTTATATTATTACATATATTAAATAAGCAAAGAGGTAAGATGAAAGTTAGCGTTCCAAGCATAGTTATATATTTGATTTCCACTTTATTAATCATATATGGGGCTTTTGAGTATTTTTCGGCTACAAATGAATTTATTACAATAGCACTACTCGTAGTTGTTATTGTTATTGTATTTTTAACTACTATGTTTTATTCCCAAAAAAATGTTCCTGCTTTTAGAACATGTTTTTTGCTTATTGCTATCGGAGGTATAATAGTTTTCTTATATTACATATTACAAAGATTAGGTGTAACACAACATTTTTCATCAATCACCGATATAAAAGAATTTATACTGTCAACAGGCAGTTTTGGTGTGTTTGTTTATATTTTTATTTCATTTTTGCAAGTAACTTTTATTCCTATTCCAGCAATGGTTACTGTATTAGCCGGTGTTGCGATTTATGGTCCATTTTGGGCTTCAATATTAAGCCTTATTGGAATAATGCTTGGCGCAATGACGGCATTTATTTTAGGAAAAATATTTGGATTTAGATTAATTAAATGGGTTGTTGGCGATGACAGTGCGCATAAATACGCTAAAATGCTAAATAAAAAAGGCAAATTTCTACTTATTGCAATGTTTTTATTACCTATTTTTCCCGATGATTTATTATGCTTAGTGGCAGGTACTACCGAAATGTCTTATGGATTTTTCTTTTTAGCAAACTTAATTACAAGACCGGTTGCTATTTTTCCCATAGCATATTTTGTTAGCGGGACGCTAGTGCCGTATAGTGGCTGGGGTCTTTATGTTTGGCCAATTATAATAATTTTGCTTGGAGTAACTATATTTTTATTCTATAAATATCAAGATAAATTAGAAAAATTTATATACAAGATATTAAAAATTAAAAATAAATAATTTGCCTATGTTATTTAAATAATGTTTGTAACGATTTTAAAATACCATTTCGTGGACTTGTTTTGCATTTTTGATTTTAATTCTTCTGTTTGTTTTTTTATTAATTCATCTTTTATGTTTTTTGCTTTTTCAATCTGTGTATTATTTTCATCTTTATTTAAGTTTATATTCTCTAAATATATTTTTATTGATGTGCTTTCTTCTGTTAATATTTGTTCTGTTTTAGGATTTTTTATAGTGGCTTTAATAAAATACTCATTGTATGTTTTGGGTTTTATTGTTTTGTCAGTATATTTAACTGTTTCGGCGGTATTTGTAATAACTGAAAGGATTGTTTCTTTAATGCCTTCTTTACGCACTATTTCATATGTTACATAATTTTCGGGAGTAAAAGTTATTACGGGTAAACCGAAAACAATTTCTACATTAAAATTTTTAATATTAAGTTCCATAAAATTTTTTGAAATTTCCTGTGGTAGATTTTTAGTACTAAAAATTTCTGTGGTTACATACCTATCTGGTATAAAATCATTTGCTAATAATACTTTTTGATTTTCAGCAAGTTCTTTATTATCTATTTTTTGTTCAATAACTGTTTCGGGAACGGTAAACGCCGGCGGGGTGTTTTTTGAATAAAGTTTTTTATAAATTTCACGCGACATAATACTTGGGTATGTTCCTCCATTACAATTATCAGGCATTTTTGTGTTTTGTGGCGCTCCATACCAAATACACATAGTATGTTGTGTGGTATAGGATAAATTCCACGCATCTGAATTGCCACTGTCTGTACCTACCGTACCTGTTTTTGATGCCACGTCAAAATTTAATGAATTTAATTTTTTTGCTGTGCCATCGATTACAGCAGTTTTTAATACATCGGTTATTAAATAAGCAGTATCTTCACCCATAATTTTTATGGGATTTTTAGTATTTTCATATAATGTTTTGCCATTTTCATCAACTAGTTTACGCACAAATGAAACTGGTATAAAATTTCCGCCATTAGCAAAACTCATATAACTATTTGCCATTTGTAACGGGGTAACACCATATGTAAATCCGCCTAAACTTAGTGCTAAATTATTGTCGTTAGGTGCAAAACAAATTCCACTTTTTTCCGCAAAAGTTTTTGCGCGTTCTATGCCTACATAACTCAAAGTTTTAACCGCTGGAATATTTTTAGATTCTGCTATTGCTTTGCGTACACTTATCCAACCGCTAAAATCATTTTTGACATTTTGAGGAGTGTAACCGCTAATGTCTATTGGTTCATCAAGTATTGGTGTTGCTGGTGTAATAAGTCGATATTCAAAGGCGGGGGCGTAAACCAGAATAGGTTTAATTGCAGAGCCGGGTTGCCTTTTTACGGTAGAAACATTTTGCGTGCCTTTGCCTATAAAAGCATTGACTCCGCCTGTTTTGTTATCTAAAATAACTACCGCATTATCTATAACCTCGTTTTTTGGGTATAATTCCGGATTTGAAACGATATCTCGTACATCCTCAGTTAAGTTTTTATCTAAATATGTATAAATTTTAATACCTGACATAATCAGTTCACGTTCCGTTAAATTTAACAGATCTGCACTTTCGCTAAGCGCCGCCGCTGCATAAGTATTACTTTGTTCTAATTCTTTAAGAGTAGAATTAGATATCTTTAATTCAGTATTAATCGCTTTTTGATATTCAGAATTAGTTATGTGTTTGTCTTCAAGCATTTCGTTTAAAACCAAATTTCGCCGACTTAAACATTTATCAGGATTGTAAAGTGGCGAATATAATCTTGGCGATTTTATCATAGCGGCAAGCATAGCGCTTTCAGCAATATCTAATTCTTTGGCACTTTTGTTAAAAAAGTTTTGTGAAGCAGATTCTATACCGTATGAATTATTACCAAAATATATTACATTCAAATATGTTTCCAAAATATCGTTTTTTGAGAATTGTGCTTCAAGTTTTTTAGTTAGTAGCATTTCGGTTAGTTTGCGGGTTAAGGTTTTTTCCCCTGTTAAATGAGTGTTTTTTATGAGTTGCTGGCTAATTGTTGAACCACCTTGCAAATCATTTGGATTTGCAATATTATGAAATATCGCTTTTGCAATTCTGCCATAGTTTAATCCATTATGACTGTAAAATCGCTTGTCTTCTATACTGATAAATGCGTTTAACGTATATTCAGGTAATTCAGATAGATTAGCGGTCGCTCTGTGTGAATACAACTGCTGGTCTAATAGAGCATCATTATTATCATAAATTTCGGTTTTTGCATAGACTTCTAAAAGTTTGGATTTGTCAAACTCCACATTTGCGTTTGTGTTTAAAATTTGTGTACCCATATAAAATATTGCAGAGGCAGATATTGCACCCACAAGCAAGATTAATATTATAATAATTTTAAGTATTTTACGCATATTTGATAATTTGCCTTTTATTTGTACTTAATTAGTATTACTAAATTATTAATAAATATTAGACATATAAGTTGAAAATTTTTTAAATTAATTGTATAATTAAATAGCAAAATTTTGTTTGTTAATGCTTTTGTCATATAGAGGATTTATGAATACCAAACTTTACCATATAGTTACATACGGTTGCCAAATGAATGTGCATGAATCCGAAAAAATTGCAGGGCAACTTTACGCACTTAGTTACACTGCAACTGACAATATAGAGTTAGCCGATATTATTATATTTAACACTTGTTGCATTAGAGAAAGTGCAGAAACTAAGGAAATAGGCAATATTGGTGCTGTAAAAACCATTAAAAAATCAAGGCCCAATGTTATTGTAGCAGTTGTTGGTTGTATGACACAGCAAAAAGGTTTTGCTGAAAATTTAATAAAAAAATTTCCCTTTATTAACATTGTACTTGGCACACACAACATAAATAAATTATCTAATTCAATACTTAGCGTGCTTAATGACAGAAAACGAATAAACGAAATAATAGATTCTTGTGACTATACAGATAAAAATGTACCGATAATACGCGATCGTACGCTTAATGCATGGGTAAATATAATGTATGGTTGCAATAACTTTTGCACATATTGCATTGTACCTTATGTTCGCGGTAGAGAAGTAAGCCGACTAACCGAAGAAATTTTACAAGATGTCAAAGAACTTGTCCAGCAGAAAAATTATAAAATAATAACGCTACTTGGACAAAATGTAAATTCATATTCTTCATCTTTAAATGGCGAAAAAGTAGATTTTGCTAAACTTTTACGACTTATAAACAATATAGAGGGGGAGTTCAGAATTAAATTTATGACTTCGCACCCAAAAGATTTATCTAATGAATTAATTAGTGCTATTAAAGAATGTAAAAAAGTTAGCAAATATTTACATTTACCCGTTCAGTCCGGTAGCACACAAGTACTTAAACGTATGAATAGGCGATATACTAGGGAACATTATTTAAATTTAATTGAAAAATTACGTACAAAAATTCCCGATATAGCGCTTTCTACTGATATTATTGTTGGGTTTCCGGGCGAAACGGAAAAAGATTTTGAAGATACTTGCGATTTAATACAAAAAGTTAGATATAATGGTGCATTTGTATTTATGTTTTCCAAGCGTAGCGGTACTGTTGCGGAAACAATGCCCAACCAAATTGAACTGGCGGTTAAACGCGAACGCATTCATAGACTACTTGAAATTCAAAAACAAATTAACAACAAAATGGCTGATGAAGAAATAGGTAAAAAGTTTGAAGTGCTTATAGAAGAAGTTACCGAAAAAGAAGCAATCGCCAGCACTTCATTTGGAAAAGTTGTGCGAATTAAAGATGCAAATTTGCGTGTTGGCTCAATTGTTGATATTATAGTTACAAATGTAAAAGGCTCTAAACTAATAGGCGAAGTTTATTTAGGAGAATAAAAATGGCACTTTCACCAATGATGCAACACTATTTGCAAAAAAAAGAAGAATATAAGGATTCATTACTTTTTTATAGGCTGGGCGATTTTTATGAAATGTTTTTTGATGATGCGATTACCGCATCAAAAGCACTTGATTTAACGCTTACAGGTAGGGATTGCGGACTTGCCGATCGCGCACCGATGTGCGGTGTACCATATCACGCAGTTAATGGCTATATCGCAAAACTTATTGACCAAGGATATAAAGTTGCAATATGTGAACAGATAACCGAACCAAATGGAAAAACACTTGTTGAACGCGATGTAATAAGAGTTATTACCGCCGGCACATTAATTGAAGATGGCTTGCTTGATGAACGCAAAAATAATTTTATAATATCGGCATATTCTGGCGAGCAGAGTTTAGGACTAGCGTGGGCAGATATTTCTACTGGCGAATTTTATATTTCGGAAGAAAAAAATCTTGATGAACTGAATGGTGCTTTACTTAGAATAAATCCTTCCGAAATTATTGCAAACGATGAAATGTTTTTAAAAAGTTATGATCTTCCCGCAGTAAAAACCGCCTCAGTACCTAAATTTAGTAATTTTTATAATTGGTCATACGAATATAACCAAGCTTATAAAGTGCTTAAAACACAATTAAAAGTGCATTCGCTTACTGTTTTTGATTGTGAAGATAGTACTAATGCAATTTGTGCGGCTGGTGCATTAATCGAATACTTAAATCAAACTCAAAAACGCAGTTTGTCACATATAAATCGTATTAATTTAGTACGAGATGACAGTTTTATGTATTTAGATAATATATCTCGTACAAATTTAGAAATTACCGAAACTTTGCGTGATAAAAAAAGACGTGGTTCGCTACTTTGGCTTATTGACCAAACTGAAACAAGTATGGGCGCACGCAAATTGCGTAGTTATTTAATGCAACCGCTTGCAAAGCGTGAAGATATTAATTATAGGCTTAGCGGGGTTGAAGAACTCACCAAAAAAACTTTACTGCGTGAGTCAGTCAAACAACTTCTTTCAAAAGTCAGCGATATAGAAAGGCTTTCTGGTAAAATTGCTTATGGCAATGTTAATCCGCGTGATTGTATTGCACTAAAAAACTCGCTAGAAATTTTACCAAATTTAAAAAGTGTTTTAGAAAATTTTGACAGTCAAATTTTTTGTGAAATTAATTCAAATATTTTAGATTTTTCGGAAACTGTAAATTTAATAAGTTCCGCTATAAATGACGACCCGCCAGCACTACTTAAAGATGGGGGTTATATAAAGGCGGGTTATAGTAACGAACTTGATGAGATAAAATCGGCTTCTACTGATGGTAAAAATTGGATTGTAGCACTTGAAAACGAAGAACGCACCCAAACAGGTATTAAAAACCTTAAAATCAGTTATAATCGTATATTCGGTTATTATATTGAAGTATTAAATTCACAACGCGAATTAGTGCCTTATAGATATCAACGCAAACAAACAGTTGCTAATGCCGAAAGATATATTACACAAGAACTAAAAGCAATGGAAGAAAAAATTTTAGGAGCGGAAGAAAAATCCTTAAAATTAGAATTACAATTATTTGAAGATTTGCGTGCAAAATTACTGCAAAAAGTTAGTGATTTACAAATTACCGCTTCACAAATTGCACTACTTGATACTCTTTATTCTTTTGCAACAGTTTCAGTTAAAAATAATTATGTTCGTCCTATAATGACCGCTGAAAATATTAAAATTGTAAATGGTAGACACGCAGTTGTAGAGGCGTTACTTAAAGATGAACAATTTGTGCCTAATGATACTGAATTGAATAATACGGATAATCGTATTATGGTTATTACTGGTCCTAATATGGCGGGCAAGAGTACATATATGAGGCAAGTTGCACTAATTGTTTTAATGGCTCATATAGGCTGTTTTGTACCAGCGGATTACGCAGAAATTGCATTAACGGACCGTATATTTACACGTGTGGGGGCTAGTGATAACTTAGCATTTGGACAAAGTACATTTATGGTAGAAATGACTGAGGTCGCCAATATTTTACACAATGCAACAAGCAAAAGTTTGCTTATTTTAGATGAAATAGGGCGAGGCACTTCTACGCTTGATGGGTTAAGCATTGCTTGGGCTGTTATTGATTATGTGGCAAAACATATTAATGCTAAAACACTGTTTGCAACGCATTATCACGAGTTAACCGAACTTGAAGGTATGCTTGATGGCGTTAAAAATTATCGAATTAATGTAAAAGATTTGGGCGGTACGATTGCTTTTTTGCGTAAAATCGTGCGTGGTGGCACTAATAAAAGTTTTGGTATAGAAGTTGCCGCACTTGCTGGGCTTCCTAACGAAGTAATTTTAAATGCAAAAAAGATTTTGCAAAAAATAGAAAGTTCTGATATCGTATCAAATTTTTCTCTTAATAGTTTAAAAGAGAATACTGTTACCAATGATAATAAAAATAGTAAAAAATCTTGCGAAATTGAAGTGCTTAATATGTTAAAAGAAATAAATATAAACGCATTAACCCCATTTGATGCTATGGTTATTGTTGCAGATTTACAACACAAATTAAATAAGGAGTAAAAAATGCAAAAGATTAACATTTTAGATAGTTCCATTTTTAATAGAATTGCTGCGGGTGAGGTTGTAGATCGCCCTGCCGCTATTGTTAAAGAACTTATAGAAAACAGCATTGATGCTGGTGCTACAAAGATTACACTGGAAATATTTGAAGGCGGAATAAAGCGAATTAAAGTAGGCGATAACGGCTCGGGCATTTATGAAGAAGATTTACCGCGTGCTTTTATGCCACACGCCACAAGCAAAATTAAATTTGCCGAAGATTTAGAAAAAATTGGCACGCTTGGTTTCCGAGGTGAAGCACTAGCAAGTATTGCGGCAGTATCTAAAATTAATATTATATCTAAACCTACTGACCAAGAGAATGGACAAAGCATTAATGTTGAAGGTGGCATTATTTTGAACACTGAGCCAAAAGGTAGCCCTAACGGTACTCTTATTACGGTAGATAATTTATTTTACAATGTTCCTGCTCGCGCAAAATTTTTAAAAAGGCCAAAGCAAGAAGAAACCGAAATTACAAATTTTGTAGCAAGACTTATTTTAGCAAATCCAAATATTGCAATTAGTTATAGCGCTGATGATAAAGTTATTTTTAGGTCATCGGGTAGAGATTTAGAAGATGCAATTTTTGCTGTTTATGGCAAAGACATAGCACAAAATACACTAAAAATTAGTGGCGAATACAGTGACTTAATAGTTAGCGGTGTTATTGGCAAGCCTTCATTTGCAAAGCCTAACCGCACATATCAAACTCTTGTAATAAACGGTCGTTATGTTGTTAATTCAACTGTTGCGGTAGCGGTATATAATGCATTTGAAAGTTATATGATGAAAAATCGTTTTCCATTTTTTATTATTTACTTAACAATTCCGCTGGATAAAATTGATGTCAATGTTCACCCGAAAAAACTTGATGTACGCTTTGAAAACGGACAAGCGGTATATATGAGTGTATACAACAGTGTGTCTGATGCTCTTATGAACAACGATAATATTGCCACTCTAAAAAATAATTGGAGTGAAAATAATAATGCGAGTTTTAATACTCAACTTAAAGAACCATTAAAATTTGAAAGCGGATTTATGGGTTCAAGTTTTAAGCAAATAAATACAAAGAGTAAACTTGCACTTATAGAAGTTGCTCCGCAACATACTACACAAAATGTAGAGCAAAATGCTAATAATCAAAATGTAATCGGTAAACTTGCCGAAACTCTTACTGACAAAAATTTTAGCGGAGTTAAGCAAGATAATGGACTGTTTACCGGTATTTTAAATAACTTAAATACAAAAAATACAGAAAATACAAATGCACCGCTTCATATTGATACCGTGATTGAGCAAAAACAACAAAGCGAGCAAAGCAAATTTACACTTAATACTAAGTTTAATTTTTGCGGTAAATTATTTAATACTTATTTAGTTTTTGAATATGAACAAAACGCTTATTTTATAGATCAGCACGCTGCACACGAAAGACTGTTATTTGACCAACTAAAATCACAAACCGATACCACAAATTTATCAAGACAAGTACTTTTACTTCCGTTTGTATTAAATGTAAATAATTTAGAAACTGAGTTTTTGCTTAGTAATGCAGAATTGATAAATTCATTAGGTTTCGAAATAGAAGAATTTGGCAGTGGGGCGTTTAAAATATCAACTGTACCACTTACGCTTAAAGATATTAATATTGGGGCATTCTTTAATTCGGTACTTAAAGATATTTCTGTACTTAATATGCAAAAAACCTCGGACACCGTAAAAGATATGCTTGCTCAAATGGCTTGCAAAACGGCAATTAAGTCTGGTGATGAATTATCAGAAAATGAGGCACAAAACCTGCTTAATAAACTAATCGAAAATAACACAACTTTACTTTGTCCGCACGGTAGACCGGTGGTTGTAGTCGTAAAACGCACAGACATAGATAAATGGTTTAAAAGAATTCTTTAATTTTTTTAAACATAACGCTAAAACAAAAGGAATTAAAATGAAAAATCCGCTATTATTAATTGTAGGATTAACAGCAACTGGCAAAACTAATCTAGCAATAGAAATATCAAAAAAGTTAAATGCCGAAATTATTTCGGCGGATTCTATGCAAATATATAAACAAATGGACATCGGCACAGCAAAAGCCACCCAAGAAGAACTTATGCAATGTAAGCACCATTTAATTGATATTTTAGAGCCTCAAAACGAATACAGTGTTGCTGAATACAAAGAACAGGCAGAAAAGATTATTGCCGATTTGTATAAAAAGCATAAATTACCTATAATTGTAGGCGGAACAGGACTTTATACCGAAAGTTTGCTATACCCATATTCGTTTGCACAGTTGCCTAAAAATGAGGAAATTCGTAATAAATATAAGGCTTTATCTAATGAATTCGGAAATGATTATTTATTAGATTTACTTAAAAAAATTGACCCCGCCGAAGCCGAAAAATCAAATGATGAACGACGCATAATAAGAGCATTAGAAATATATGAACTTACTGGGAAAACAAAATCAGAACATAATTTAGAACAAGATAAAACATCGCCTTATGATTTTTATATTGTTGCATTAAATGCTGATCGAGAAATTATTAATAACCGCATAAATTTGCGTGTAGATAAAATGTTTGAAAGCGGATTAGTTACAGAAGTTAAAAATTTACTTGCACAAGGCGTTCCAAAAACAGCACAAAGTATGCAGGCAATAGGCTATAAAGAAATTATTGAAAATTTAGAAGGCAATATTACACTAGATGAAGCAAAAGAGTTAATAAAAAACAATACAAGACATTATGCAAAACGACAATTAACTTGGCTAAAACATATGAAAAATATTAATTGGTTTGATATTTCCGAAAAAGAAAAAGCAATAAATTCAGTATTACAAAAATTTTCAAGTTTTAAAAAGGAAGACAAATAAATGTATAGTGAACAATCAAGAATATTGGTGGAAAATGCAGAGAAAAAATGCGTTGAACCTTTTGCATTAATAGAAAATATTGCTTTTTTAAATCAAGCCAAGGTGCTTAAAGCATTTAAAAAAAATAAAGTGTCGGAAAGGCATTTTATAGGTACAACAGGTTATGGTTATGGCGATGCTGGCAGAGATATGCTGTGTAAATTATTCGCTGATGTGTTTGGGGCAGAAAATGCAATTGTAACCCCACATATTTCATGTGCTTCACATGCACTTGCTATGGCGCTATTTGGTATTTTAAGACCTAATGATATTATGCTTAGCATTACTGGTAAGCCTTATGACACGCTTGATGAGGTTATTTTTGGCGACCCAGCACATAAAGATACCGGTTCGCTTAAAGATTTAGGCGTAAAATACGAGCAAATTGATTTATTAAATAATAAACCGAATACCGATATAATCACAAAAAAAGTGCGTGAATTACAGCCAAAACTTGTATTTATGCAACGTTCACGCGGTTACGCATGGCGAAAAGCATTATCAATAGACCAAATAGGCGAGTTAGTAAACATAATTCGTAAAGAAAGCCCGCAATCTTTTATTATGGTAGATAATTGTTACGGCGAATTTACCGAAACGCGAGAACCTACTGATGTTGGCGCCGATATTGTCGTTGGTTCGTTGATTAAAAATGCAGGCGGGGGACTTGCTCCGGCGGGGGCATATATTGTTGGCTGTAAAAGCGCCATTAATTTAATCACATGCAAACTTACTTCACCCGCACTTATGCAAGCGGTTGGCTCGTATGAAGCGGGATATAGACTATTCTTTCAAGGTTTGTTTATGGCACCGCATACGGTATCACAGGCACTTAAAGGTTCTTCACTTATTCGTACTACAATGAATGAATTAGGCTACGATGTAAGTCCAACACCAAAAGAATTAAGTGGCGATATTGTATCACTAATTAAATTTAATAATGAAAAAGAACTTATTGCATTTTGTCAGGCAGTGCAAAGTGCTTCGCCAATTGACAGTTATGCAACTCCAATTCCATGGGATATGCCGGGTTACGCCGATAAAGTTATAATGGCCGGCGGTAGTTTTGTACAAGGTGCTACAATTGAATTAAGTTGTGATTCGCCCATTAGACCACCATATATTGCATATTTGCAAGGTGGCTTAACCTATGAACACATTAAAATTGCTACAATGATGATTTTATCAAATTTACAAAAGTAAATCTTGTCTTATTCTACATTTACATTTATTGTTTATCTCTTAAATGAACTTTGGTTGAAGCCTGTCTGCGTAAATCTTCACTGACTGCTGCATAATGTTTTTTGGTTGTGTTAACATCTTTATGACCTAAAACATCGGCAACAATATAAATATCTTGTGTTTCGTGATACAAATTCGTTCCGTATGTGCTACGCAATTTATGAGGGGTTATGTGTTTAAGTGGGGAAATAATCTGAGCATATTTTTTTACTAACTTTTCTACTGCGCGAATGCCAATACGACTTTTTTGAATTGATAAAAATAATGCATCTTCATTTTCTTCGGTTCTAACTTCTTTTCTTTCATCTATATACTTAATTAAAGCATTTCGTACTTCATCAGAAAAATAAAGTATAGACTGATTGCCACCTTTACGAGTTACTTTAAATCCATTTGTGTTAAAATCAATATCGGAAATATTAAGTCCAACACATTCACTGACACGAATTCCGGTGCCTAAAAACAGCGTAAGCATAGCAATATCACGCAATTTAGTGTTTTTATGAAACGCTTTTTGCTTATCGGAAAGTCCATCGCCAAATTCAGCCTGATCAATTATTTTTACTACTTCATCAACTTCTAATTTAACTATATCTTTTGTATGTAGTTTTGGCATTTGAACTTTTGTAGTAATGTTTGAATTTAGTTTGTTTTTATTAAAATAATATCTAAAAAAACTTCGTACGGCCGATAATTTTCTGGCTTTTGAATATTCACTATCGCTATATGATTTACCATTACAGTCATACAGATTTAAATAAGCCAAATACTCTTCAAGTAGGGTGGAAGAAACTTGCTCTAAATCACTCAGTTTAATTTCATTGATATTTTTACCATAAACGCATGGTAATTCTTTTGTTAAAAAATCAAAAAATGCGCGTAAATCATAAGCATAACCGAGCCTAGTAAGCGGACTTGTTTGCGATTCAATTCCCAAAAAAAATTCGCTTGCAAATGTTGGTAAAGTTTTCACTACATTTCTTAATTTAATTATATTTTTGTTGTTTCGTTCTATAAAATAACTTTGCTTAATCATATTTTTATATAATCCTTTTTTACAATACTTATATTGTTTAAAAACTATTCGTTAAAGCAAATATATAATATCACAACTATTCGCAAAATACAAATAATTAATGCTATTTAATTTAGTATTTAGGCTAAAAATAAACAGTGGAATATATTAAGACATAAATAAAATCGTGTTGTGAAAAGTTGAATACTAAAATATTATACAATACATTGTTTAAGATTACATATACAAAAGAACTAGATTTTAGATTAAATAAAATAATTTTGCATAGTATTCTATAAAAATGAAGTAGTTGAATATTGATAGGGTACTAAAAACTTGGCAGAAAATTCGACATAAAAATTTTGTAGAATTATATAATTTCTATTTTGCGAATTATGGTGTTTTATAATTAATTAGTATGATTTACATATTATAACTGATTATAATACGTTTTAATGTGTTAACTATTCGTAAAACCTGTGTTTAGCGAATAGTTGCAATATTAATATACAAGTATATTTTTAATTAATTACTAAATTATAGGCCCGCTCGCCTACTATAATTGCTTAGTTAAATTATTAATGAATAACAAAAATTATATAATAATACTAATCAACTATATTGAAAATATTCGACATAAAAATTTAGTTAACATACTTATGTAAAATATTATTATCTTTTTGTGTTATAGAACACGCAAAGTAGTTTAAACTGAAAGATTTTTAAATGATTTAGCCCCAAACAGGTTCCGACGCGTATGTATACGCTAGGTGGTTCTGTTTGGGGCTAAAGCGTTAAAAAGATTCAGTTTAAACGGTGCCTAGTTCCGCTTTTCCGGTAGGAAAGCGGAATAAAATTTACCTAAATAATTCAAGTACATAATTACTGTCTTTTAGTAATTTGCGGTGGGATTTATAGTCCGGAATTAGTGCTTGAATCACTTCCCAAAATGCACCAGAGTGATTCATTTCTACTAGGTGCGTGATTTCGTGTACCACGATATAATCAATTATATTGTGTGGAAGCATTACTGTACGCCAATTAAACGCTAAATTACGCTTACTATCGCAAGTCCCCCATTTACACTTAGAATTTATTAACTTAACAGAATTACACTTTAAATTCGTAATTTGAAGGAAATATTCCACACGATTAACGAGTACTTTTTCTGCCTGCATTTTATACCACTTTATAAGCAGTTTTTTAACTTTTTCTATTTTTGTATTAAGCGGAATACTAATACATTCACCGTTTAACTCTACTAGTTTTATATTTTCTACAAATTGCGGTTTATATAGTGTGCCCAAATATAGTAATTCTGAGTAAGAAAGTATATCGTTATGTAAAGAACGTGCATTTAATATCATATTTTGCTTACTATCAATCCAGTTTTGTTTCTTTCTAATAAAATCTAATATGGTTTCCTCCGACATATTTATCGGTGCTTTTATTAAAAGCCTGCCTTGTTTATCTATTGTAAGTGTCAATAATTTTCTGTTATTTCTAATAATATTATTGGTATTTATCATATCAATTTCCTTTATAAAACACTATCATAATTTAATATACTTGTAAAGTTATTTTTAAGTTTATGCGAAAAAACGCATAGTATTATACTAAATATAGTACTGTTTTATAGTATTTTAATATATAAATCACACAACAAGTAGTATTTTTATTGACATTATTTGTTTTTTTTTATATTATTGTATATATAGTACAGAGGTGAATGTTATGGAATTTAATGGCGACCTATTAAAAGGACATATTAGTACAGTAATTTTAAAATCTCTTTTAGATGGAGATAAATATGGTTATGAAATTGCTAAAATAATAGAAAGCAATAGTCAAGGCAAATTTGTTATTAAACAGCCCACATTATACAGCACGCTAAAACGCCTACAATCTCAGGGGTTAATATCATCTTACTGGCTTGATAGTGAAATTGGTGGTCGTAGGCATTATTACAAACTCACCGAACAGGGTTCTAAACAAATAGAAAGCAGTAAAGATGAATGGAATGCATCTAGGCTTGTTATAGATTCAATGGTTACCGATACTCCGCTTTCAAATTTAGAAGGAATAAATGAAATTGCAGAGGAATTACCTATTCAAAAGCCGATAGTTAATGCTAACCAACCGAAAAATGAAGTTAACGAAGCAAAAGAAATAAAAACTGACAATGAAATTTCAACCACCCCACCTTCATCGCTTTTTGAATTTGCCGAAATCATTAAAGCCGAACAAGACTCAAAAGAAATACTTGAAGGAAAGCAAAAACTTAAAGCAGGAAAAGAGTGGACAACCGTAATCGAAGAAAACACGGCAAATTTAAAAGAAATTGAATTACGCAAGTCAACACAAATTCATTATACAGAGCCTGACATAAAAAAGCCCACATCAACGGCTAATAATAAAAGTTATTTTGAAAAACAACATTCTATTTCTTCTGGCGATTTTAAATTTAATATTTCAAGTCCTGTTCAAAGTGAAGAATTTGTAGGCGATTTTACATTTGATGATAAAGTTATTTCTGAAAATTCAAGTAAAGAAGAAAATATTATAAAAGAAGATTTAAATTTTGAAGAATTTAAAGATGTTTTAAAGCAGGAAAATACTATTTTTCAACCGATAAATGAAATGGCCGAAAATAATAAACTTGCCCCTAATTCTACTCCAACAAAATTTGAAAACACACCCAATAATAGTTTTGCAAATATTAATGTAAAGCAAGAAACTTTAATTCCCAAATCATATTACCCTATCAAATCATTTAATTATCCAGATGATTATGGCAAAGCAAAAAATATTAAAGCGCAAGTTAATAATGAAACTATAAAAGATAATTTAATTAAAAAAGATGAGGATTTACCGGAAACTGTTAATGAAATAGATTACAAAGGCATTTTAGGCGATTTATACGCACCTATTGACTTCAAATTATCAGATAAAGTACTGGTAAAATCTAATGTTAAAGAACAGTACGAAGAAAATAAATCATCAGAAGATGTAAATTTACAAGAAGATAGACAAGACAGTAAGATTGAAGAATTAGCAAAACCGAAACCAAAACCAATGTTTGATGCCACAATCAAAGAATATTTTTCTACATCAAAAAAACAATCCGCTCAAACAGATGAAAATGCAGAAAAAGCCGATAAGATTACAAAAAAATCGAACATTAAATTTAATTCATACAACAAAAAAACTGATTCAGAGTTTAGTTATAATTATGTACTACAAAACAAACTTAAATTTGTACAAAGCATTATAATGTTTGTAATAATGATGCTAACAATTGCCGGAAGTTATATCTTGCTTGACTATTATGATATGCTGGCACAAAATTCAAATACATTATTTATATTAGCAGTTTTATTTGTTTGTTTTCTGCCCTTTTTAAGTCTTATTGCTTATCTTGCAAATCCAGACAAAAAAACAAGCACAAATTTTAATCTTTCACTAAATTTGTTTGTTAAAATTATTGCTACACTTGCTACACTTGTATTTATATACGCATTTAATTTGTTTTTAGGAATGACCGATTTAAATCAAGTAGAATTTTATGCAAATTGGCTTGTTCCATCACTACTTTCAAGTTCTTACATAATAAGCACTTTTGTATATGCATTGTTAGTTAAGTCAAAAAAATATAGTCTATAAGAAAAATGCCACTGTTAGTGGCATTTTTAGTGAAGAATGAAGAGTGTATGGTCGCTTTGCTTCAATTAATAATACAAAATAAAACTTTTATTCGGTTCTAAGTGCGTTTACCGGGTCTTTTTTTGAAGCAACTTTTGCCGGTATTAACCCTGCAATGAGTGTAAGGCAAATGCTAATAATTATCAATCCAAATGCATAATAAATTGGCAAACTTGCCGTAAATTCTAATCCTGTATTCAAAGATGATATCAGTGCATTTATTGGAATTATTAGTAGTAATGAAGCCAATATTCCAATACCACCTGCTAATAACCCAACAATAAATGTTTCAGCATTAAACAGTCTTGCAATATCTTTTTTACGTGCTCCTAAACTCCTTAGAATGCCAATTTCGTGTGTGCGTTCAATTACAGAAATATAAGTTATAATTCCAATCATAATTGACGATAAAAAAAGCGAAATCGCAGTAAAGGCAATGAGCACATAAGTTATTGTATTGACAATAGAAGTAAGAGTTTTTGCAAATTCTTCTTGATAATCAACATAAATAATTTGGTTGGCTTCTGCTTTGTCAGTGTTATAAGCGTTTAAATAATAAATGATTTCTTCGCGTTCATTGACACCTAATGGATATATGCTAATTGAATCCGGAATAAGAATTGCACCAAACTGTTTTAATCGCACAGTGTATGAATCTTCATTAATAGATTGACCGCTAAGCAAATCAATGTTCGGCGATGCGGTTTGTGCAAGTGCAATTTCCGAATTTTGAGATTGTTCAAAAATATAAGTTTTTAGAGCCCCCGTGTATGCAATTCCCTTTCCTAAAAAACCATTGGAATTTGAAGATGGTCTAATAATTCCGCTTATTTCAAGTGTGTTTGTTGCATTTGTATATAAGTTTTGAATATTATTAATGTGGTACAAGCCATCTTCTTCATAATAATAATCATCATTGTTTATAAGTTTAATTTGCCTATATAAAATATCAGCGAAATTTAAATTTTCGCCTTCTGTGTAATCAATGCCAAGTGCTAAAAGAATGTAAGAACCTATCATATTGTATTCATCTACAACCATAACAATTTGATTTGAATTTTCGGGCATATGCCCAGAAATTAAATCATAATTATCTTCTATAAATTCACTGTTACTTGATAATTCATGCCAACCAATGCTACTTGAATTTATTGTAATCGCCGTACCCGCATCTGCAAGAGTAATTAAGTTTGCATTTATTGAATGTGAATATATAATTGATGAACATAAATTTGTTTCGATTGCATTAAGATAATCAATATATTCATCAGTAATAATGTTTTCGTGGAAACTTAATCCACCACTTAAATCGGAGTCTACAATAATTATATCTTCATCTGGAAATTCTGTTTTATTCTGCCCAGAATTAAAGCCTATTGTTCCATCAATTGAAAAAACCGAAGATGAAATATAAATTGAATTACTTGTAAAAACATCGCCCATTGCTGTATTTATCGCACTAGTAAAGCCTGTTGATATTGCAAGTATTAAAGCAATACCAATAATGCCAATACTGCCTGCAAATGAAGTAATAATTGTTCGCCCCTTTTTAGTGAGTAAATTTTTTAAACTTAATTTTAATGACGAGCCAAATGACATTGAAGTTTTCGGTAATTTTATTTCCTTAATTTTTTTGACTTTTTTTTGGACGGTATTTTTTTGCAAACTGTTTTCATTTTTAGTATTATTCAAATTTTCGTTAGGCGTAACAAGTTTTGGTGGATTGCTATCTGAAATTATTTTACCGTCTAACATTTTTACAACGCGCGTACTATATTTTTCGGCTAATTCTGCATTATGAGTAACCATTATCACGAGTTTCTCGTTAGATATCTCTTTTAATTTGTCTATTATTTGTACACTTGTTTCGCTATCTAATGCTCCGGTTGGTTCATCTGCAAGTATAATGTCGGGGTCATTAACCATTGCTCTTGCAATTGCAACTCGTTGCATTTGTCCGCCCGATAATTGATTTGGTTTTTTGTATAATTGATTGCTAAGTCCCATTTTATTTAATGCTATTATTGCACGCTGTTTGCGCGCGGTGGCAGAAATTCCAGCAAGTCTTAAAGCAATTTCTACATTTTCAAGCACTGTTTGATGTCCTATTAAATTATATGTTTGAAAAACAAAGCCCACGGAATTATTGCGATAGGAGTCCCAGTTTGAATCTTTAAAATCTTTTGTTGACTTACCGTTAACAATTACATCACCCGAAGTGTAATGGTCTAGTCCGCCGATAATATTTAGGAGTGTTGTTTTGCCACAGCCTGATGGACCAAGCACGCAAACAAATTCGCTTTTAGCAAAATTCAAATTTACATCTTTAAGTGCCAAAATTTTCAAATCGCCCGCTTTATATTCTTTTATAATGTTTTTTAATTCAATCATTTTATATCTCCACTTTTATAAATAAACATATAATACAATTTACATCAATTAATAATTTTAGGCAAGCATAAGAATAATAATACTAAAAAAGCAGGGTGCAATTTTTGCAACCTGCTTTTTAATTTATTTTGTTGAATTACTCATCAGAGTTTTCTGTTTTATCTTCGGTTTCTTTTTCTTTATCTAAGTTTTCTGTTGGTTCTGATTCTATATTAGTACCACTTGAACCTGATTTAACAACTATACCAAGCACAATTAGCACTCCGCAAAGTGCATCTACAATATAAGTTATATTTGCTTCATCAAATTCAAAACCAAATGCACTGCCTAGACTTTGTAAAAAAATTATTATAGCACCAGTTACAGCCATTATAAAGCCATAACTTTTAAATTTTTCTTTAAAATTAAGCACTTAATTCACCTCTCTTTTCAAAGATAGAAGATTTGATTAAACCAACATCTTCTTTAATATCATATACTACACATAAACTTTTGTTTAATTGCTGTATTGTTTCTTGATACTTTTTTTCGCGTGTTTTGCTGTCTTTTAGTTGATACACAAGTAAACATAAAAATAGCACCGCCCAAATACCGTTATTAATTGCAAGATCTAATGCTTTTTCCCACATTTATTCACTCCTTTCGCCTAGCAAATTAAAAAGTTCAAAATAATATTTGCCGAGTTGTTCTTTTAAAAGTTGATTAGATTCTAATTCCGCCAAGGCTTGATCCTTTGGTAGATTATTAAAATATGTTAATGCAAGATTATATTTTTCGGCTGCAATCGCATCAGCCGAAGGTAGACTGCCATATTTGTTTTGGTATTCTGCAAGTGCCAATTGGCGTTCCCACTCCTCTTGATAACTATTTCTTTCCGATTCACTAATCTTTTGAGCATATTCCGCTTCTTTTTCGGCTATTTCATTATTATACTTGATAACTTCGGCCTCTTTTTCTTCTTGTTCTGCTTCTAAATTGGCTATTTTTTCACTTAATTTTATCGCATATGTAATATTGAAATTGTTTAAAGAATTTTGTTTCTTTATTTCTAAATTCGCTATGCTATTTTCAATATTTTTTAACGCACTGCTTAATTCATCACTAATTTTTTGATACTCATTAATTTCATTATTTGTGAAAGCCGCTAGTTGATTGATAACAATTGATGAACGGGCTAGCCCGCGTTTTAACGCATCTTTTTCAGTGCTGTCTTTTGCCTTTGCATATACAGAAGCGGTTTCAGTTTTTTCTTCATCAGCGGAACTTATTAAGCCTGCTTTACTGTTAAGTAAATTTTCTTTTTCCGTTTCTGTTTCTTCTTCAATATTTGATACTGAATTTTGTTTATAATCTGAAAGCGAGTTTTCTGCTTGCTGAGTAATTTCTTCTTCTGTTGGTTCTGTATAACTCATTTTTTCTAAACCTAGCGTAGTGGCTATGTCATTTGAATTACCGCTTGTTATTTTAGACAGTGAACCGTATGAAGAATCAATAGTACTAAATGAATTAATAAGTTCATCAACGGTAGTTGGTGCTTTTTCAGTAGTACCCGTGCTACTACTGGTTATTACTTTTTCATCTTCGTCATCTTCAATTTTGATTATTTCGGGTGAAATTTTAAATTGGTACATTATATTACCTCCGGTTTTATAATAATCTTTGTGCTTTTCGCTTGCTACGAAATAGCGTATTTCTTTTTTATTAAGTATTTGCGACATAAGTAACCGCCCTATTAATTACGTAAAAGTTGCCTTCTGTGCATTTTATAATTGCATCATAAAATCCTAAATTTTCGGTACTTGTAATCACGGGACTTGTTCCTGAGATATCAATATTTTTTTGTAGCACACCATCTTCTGTTGCCATAATTACCTCTATATTGGTTGCGCTTGTAAACCGTGCATTTACTCGCGAACCGTATCCTATATCGGTATAGTTTGAAGGTATTGTAAAGTCATAACCCGTTCTTGGAATAGTGCAAGATATTACAAGTTTATTTTGCAAATCAGAATTAGTAAATATAAACGCGACCTTATCGGTTGGTTCACGCACACTGGTCACTTTAATATAATCTTCGTAAGGTATATCAAGGGTTTGTATTTCTCCAAATGAAGTCATAGAAAAATGTCTGTAATAAACATGCTCGGCTGTACTTGAAACATACACTATAACCGCATTTCTGTTTATATTATAAGTTCCTTCGAATGCGCCTATTTTAGCCCCTGATACTGCTGAGTTAGTTGATCCCTGCGTTGTGCCATCATATGAGAAAAATGAGGCAAATCCGATGTTTGTGATATATGTTACAAACATTGTAGAAGTAGAAAAAGTATCCGTACTAGAATCATAAATTGGAAAATATTTCGGCACCACATCAATAACATTATCAATAAGTCTTGTAGCATAAGCAGGTAAATAAAAACTTTCAACTGGTGATAAATACGAATTAATCGCCTTATGTGTAATCCAAGTTGCACCAAATTTTATACCATTACTACAAACTGCAAATTTAAAGCAGTCAGAAATAGCAAACAAGTCATAGCCACATACGCAAATATCATAAGATGCAATATTTTGTTGAATAGTAATATAACCATATATGGTTTTAATTTTTATCTTATTAACGCCCGCAACCACTGGCACAAGTACGCTTGTATTTAAATCCTGCGATACGGAAGTCGTTTTGTAAAGTCGTCGTTCATATTCTATATTGTTAAAACATGGAATAACAGCAATATGTCCTGTACCTCCCGAATAAATGCAAATACTTACATGTATTTCAGCGTAGCCTGCGCTTGCGGAAATAAATGAATATTCAGGCGTGCTAAATGGGTCGGAATAAGAAAACTGCTTATCTACATAACCACCAAATTTAATACAAGTTTGTCTTTTAGTCAACAATTCATCGGTGGCTCTAATTTTGCTACCATAATATGATAATTGGCGACTCAAATCCTCAGTTCTTAGATACGCTAATTTACCATAATCGCTACCAGAATTTACACTATCCATTAGCCACCTCCTTATTTAATATCCATAATTATATGTGCGTTAGATATGTAAGCAAGTGAACCAGTACATTCAAATTCTATTTTAAATAAACTTCCTTTAATATTGGTTCGTATTTTGGTAACGGAATTTTTACCTATTACATTGAATGTCTTGGCATCAGTATCGGTTGTAATTGTTATACTGCAATCAGTTTTAGCCAAAATATGAATTTCTCTCACAATTTTTATGTGTTCGGGGTATCCTAAATCTGAAAACGGAGAAATCCAGCGTTTAACCGTATCTGTTCCGAAGAATGTACCTGAGTCATCAAGTTGTCCAAGCCTTGTTGCATATTGATCTCTAAAACACACTGCAAGCCTACTGGCACTGTCATCTTGAATTGAACACATTGTAAAAATGTCTATACCTCTAATTATTGTATATGTATTTTCATCAATATCAAATTCAATAAGCGAATTGTTGTAATAGCCACTTGTTTGTTCGCAACCAATCACTTTTCCGTCGCCGTATTCAAGATAGCATGCAAGATAATATTTGCCATTATGGTAAGCGCCAAATGATTTTTCATTTTTTGTACTTATAAAAAAATTTTCCAATCCGGTATTTATTTTTTTAGTCGTAAGTCCATTAAATGAATAAAGTCCGTCCTGTGCAAAAAACATTATTCTGTCGCCACACACGCAAGCAGTTTTATCAAATATTTTTCCGCTTGTAACAAATAACTGCGTTACGGCAAAATCTGTTTGTTCGGCATAAGCGGTAATTCTGGCAATACCAAAGTCTCTAATTACATAAACATAATCCAAAAAACTGATTACTTTATTTAACGGACCAGCCTCATCTAACATTTGAATAAAACCACCCTCATTAAGCGATTCTGTCCAATTTTCAGGATTTAGGTCATCACTAAATTTAACAGTATTACGTTGAGAATCCGCAAGCGTTCCCCAGATGCGTTCGTAATGAACACACATAGAACTTAGTGCGGGCGCACCAACTAACAAATACGGATATATCCAACCTTTCCAAATATGCATTCCGCTTGATGGAGAAGTAAAAATTAATGAATCAATACCACCTACGCGAAAATTTACTACGGTAGGACATTCATCAAAGTCTGCTATATAAGGAAGTTGCACAAGTTCCGGATTTATGCTAAAAAGGCGCGTATAATAAAAATGCTTGTCGTTTGCGTAAACTATTAAATAATGAATGCGTTCATAGTCCCCAGCGTCATCAACAAATCTATATATCCACGCTGCTACAATATTTACTGAACCGGGCATTATCATCGTTCGGACAGGAAGGCTACTAGTAGATGTTGTTGGTATTGTTAAATCAGAAAAACCAGGCGCTTCTTTTAATGCTCCGCTTGTGTGGTTAAAATTGTAAGAACACTTAGCGTATTTAAACGGAGTAATATTTTGATCTATTGAAGTTTCCACTCCGCCGGCGAAATTTGTTATAGCAAGTTTTATGCGACTGTTAGTTTTTAAATTTAAAACCTTCGTATACAACACTATAACCACCTCCTAGGCGGAATTTTAACTTCTCGTTTTTTATGATAAATCGCTAATACGCAGTCTTTAAATCGCTTATCCCAAATATTAGCCTCATCATATGCACCAGTAATCATACAGTATTCTGTGGCAACTCCATATGCAAAAGTGCGCGGTGTCATTTTACCGCAAAAATCTAATAAATCATCTGTTGCGTTAGTCGGAAAATCTGGTAGATAACAATATTTAACGGTAATATTAGTAGTGCTAAGGTCATTTAACATACATTCAACATAGGTTGGATATACTTTAAAATTTATTTTAGCATTTTCATTTGTTATGCTAATAATATCAATAACGCGCTTAGTTAGGTTACTTATATTAAATTGTTTATCTGTGCATACTATTTGTTCGCTATAAACTAATGGTAATAAATCAGTAGCAATTTGACTGTAAACATAACTTACGCATTTAACAAGTGCTGAATAAATTTTTAATGTATTTGTTGTATGCTCGCCCTCAGGATTTAATAAGTACTCATTAATATCTTCTAATTCTAGATATGAAGCCGCAAGTTCTATAATATTATTTGTGGTCATAATTTTTTCTCCTAAAATTTAATTTAACGCCGAGAAATCAACATTTTCGTGCTTATCATCTGCATATTTAAGATAATCTTTAAGTTTAATTTCGGCTTCGGCGGTTGCATAAGACAAAGCATTTTGCTGTAAGCGTTCATTTGTTAATTCAATTTCTTTTGTTAACTCTTTTGCTCGTTCCCGCCGTGTCGTGCGTAAATAGCAAATTGTACGTGCATCAAGCGTATCATATGGTATAACGGTGGCCAGCGTATTGTTGCCTTGTCCAGAATTATGAACTTCAAATCGCCGTTTAGTAGTGTTAAACATTATATAATAACATTCATCAATTTCTTTTATGCGTGATGCAATATCTAATACATCATCATTAATTTGTATTAAACCCATATTTCTCCCATATACTCTTTGTAGTGTATTTCATTAATGCAGTACACAATATATTGTTCGGGACAACTGTCCCGAACAATAATAACCTACACAATATAAATTTTAAACCTCTGTAATATCATATAGCATTGCTTGACCACTTGGTTTATCGCAAATTAAGTCAGCGTATTTTACAAGCGTTGCAGTGTAAGTTGCCTTGCCTGCATTTTGTTTAATTACTCTGCCATCTTCGCCTTCAAGCCATTTCCAATCACAAAGTTGATGTAAAGTGAATTCCTTGGTATTTAATAGATATAAGGTGCCAGAAGGCACAAATCTATCAGATACAAGTGGAATTCCACTATATGAAAGGGCTTTATAACCACCTTCAAGATTCATAATGTCTACATTGCGTTTATAAGTATTCAAGTATTCTTGATATGCTCGTTTTACGCCTGCGGAACATACTATAAAGTCTACTGTACTTCCTGCAACCTCATCAAGATAGTCAATTGCAGTTTGTATTGATATATCACTTAATTCAGTAGCACTTGTCATATCCACGCTATATGGATTCATCCAGGCTTGCACTGTACGGTCTACTCCGTAAAGCGTTGTTACATCTTCATCAAATATTGCACCAAGACCTGTTAATTCAAGTCCGCGTGAATTTTGTACCGACATTGTTAATGTGCCTGTAACCTCTGCTAGTGTAAATGTTTTGTCGATTTTTACGGTACTCAATTTACGATCAATAGTTGTAATTCTGGCACCTGTAAGTCCAGCAACTGCACTTGAACCAGCATAAATATCTATAACCATTCCTTCCATAATATTGCGTACAGAATCTACGGTTAATGTTTGAGTGGTATCATCTGAATCACTAATTGTTGCTATGATACCTGAACCATTGCCATAAAGCATACGACCAAAGTTAAAACTACTTGCTTTAACCAGCCCTTCCATTTCTGCATTCAAAAGATTAACGAATGCACCTGCATTATTTGCTGATGCTCGTATCGCTTTGTCAGAAATTTCTATTGTACCATAAAGGTTTTTAAGCGATGATACAAACTGAACATAATTATTTGCTGCGGCAGATGGTAAATCGCCATCTTCTGTTCCTGCACCAATACCACCATTTAAGCCATATGGAGCAAGTTTTCTTACTTCTTTTCCCCACACATCTGCTGTGCTTTGTTTAATTTTGCCAAGCAGTGGATTTATGTTTGTATTTAACTGATTGCTAACCACGCCTAGATATACGGTTTTTAAGGCGTTTTCCGCGTTTGTTAATGTTACCATATTTTCTCCTATTATAATATTTTAACTTTTGAGCATTGCTTCCGCCAGATATGCTGCTTCTTTAAAGTTTTTTGGCTTGTTAGTTTTTGATTGTATCAAACCTGAACCCAAAGATTTAACAATTAGAGGCGGGGACTTCTGCTCTGAAACTTGTTGTAGATAATCCATTAAAACCTTTTGCCTTATATTTTCGTTTGTAAGTATGTATTTATTTACAAACTCTTCATCGTTACAAATCGCCGACGGCTCTTTATAATGCATACTAAGCACTTTTGCCCACGCTAATTCTAAGGGATTAGAACTTTCCGCTACTATTTTATCTTTAAGTATTAGTGTGGAAATGTCTTTTGCATAATTTTTTGCTTCGGGGTTTTTTATTATAAAATCATCTACAATTTCTTGCCAATCCTCAGTGGCATATTTCATTTGCGGTACTTCACTTGTTTTTGCTACAATATCGGTTTCAATTATGCTATTAGACTGAGGCTTTAAAATCCCATCGTTATTAGCATTTTCATTATTATTAACTAAACCGAAATTAGCAACATTGGCTACATTTTCAGTACTTGTGCAAACAGATTTTTGCAATTCACTGAGTTTTTGACACTTGCGTGTAAATTCAGATTGAAGGTTGTTATAAGCATTCAATAAATCTTGCACGCTTTTAAATTTCCCTATTTCGGAGCCCTCTAATATAGATTGTCCGCCTTTACTTTCTTCCGCATCTGCGGTATGCGTATCTATACTTTGTGGTTGTTCCAAAGGCTCAGTATCCGCTGTACTAACGGGTGTGCCCTCATAATTTTTTTCTTCCATATTACCTAATACTCCTATTTTTTTGCTTTAATATTACCTAGTGGCAAAGCATTTTCTTGCGCTAACATAAATTGCTTTATTTGTTTATGTGCACGAATATGTTGTAACATATTTTCACGCAATTTTTCATTATGTTTAACTGCTTTTTCATATTCCGCCCCAAGCATAAATGCGGTATGTTCATCAATATGCAAATCGTGATTATCAATTTCCTCTGGTTGAAAATATTCCTTATCTGTTAAAAACTGCAAATTTTCTTTTTTGGCACGCTTTATATGCAAATTATATAGGTCCTGTGAATTATCCCACAAGCCAAATCCCATTAATTCTAATGCTTTAATTCGCATAGTATTAGATAATTTACCGTTTTCATCGTGTAAAAGTCCGGCTTTTAGCAATTCTAATATCATATTGCGCTTCTGCACAGGTGTTTCACCCAATTGAGTTTCAGTTTCAAATATTATGTCCTCACTTGTTATGTCGCTACTAGAAAAATAGTAAACTTCTATTGAGCCTTCTTTACCCACAACCCTAGCAAGTCGTGGCAATTTTACATACTGTTTATAAAGCCTTAGAATGTGCTTTGATACGGTACAAACCGCTGTTTTAATATTATCAATTGTAGAAGATAATCTTGTATCATCTTGTTCTGCAAGTAATTCTAGTGCAACCCCGCTAATACTAGAATTTGTTAAGTGCGAGTTACGCATTAAATCGCTAACTCCGCTAATTACCATAAATTCGTTTAATAAACGTTCTTCTTCATATGTAAAATCAAGTGGAACACTTTCGGTTCCCATCATACTTGGTGGATTAGAACCTTGTCTGTATACAAGTACTTTACCAGGAGAAAGCCCTTCCTCTTCTAAATTTTCGGTATCAACCGAGCCATCTTCAATAGTAAGCACGCCCATAGAAATACGATTTAAAAATTCATGTTTGCGATTTTTAACAGCATTATAGGCCCGCTGTACTGGTATAGTTCGTTCTATTACGCTCGTTCCCCATAACGATGTATTATTTTCTATTGCATTTTGTTTTATAAACGGGAAAGTGCGTTTACCGGAAGCCCCATTAATATATGGCATTTCTCCAATATGTAAAAGTTTATTTCCTGCAATAATTATTAAACGACCATTGGGATATTTTAATGATGGTGCTTCATACTTTTCTATTACTATTGCGTGGTTATGTTTAATTTGCTTTGCAACGACAGCAACAGAAGCGGTATATCCTAATCCGCCGGCGGTAGACACATTATCAAGTGAAAACACATCAATATCTTCGCCCTGTACTTCTACGCCCCAAATATCTTTGATAGTGTCAATATGATATGCCCTTGCATGAATTACACTACGACATTCTTCAATTTCTTTACACGAAACATTATCCGGGAAAATTTCGTAAGGCGGACAAACAACAATCTCTATATCGCCTTCGTGAACCTGTGCTCCACAACTATTTTTTGCAACAACTTGTCCAGAATTAGAATCCCATATTACTTTATAAAATGCTGTTCCGCAAACCTCACTCCACATTGTGGCCTGAGAAATTAATTTGCTCATATCAATGCGATGATAGACCGAATTAATAATATTTTTAGAAAGTTTAGCACAGTTTAAGTCGTGTTCATCGGCAGAGGTTGGAATTACTGTCATAACAGGTTTAAAACGATTAAGTTTAGAGAGTCTCGTTTCAACAAGAGCAGAAATATGATTATATACTTCGCGTTCTTGCCAAAAATACTGTTTATCGTTATCTTGTACCTCGCCCTGCGGAGTAATAGTGCAATACTGATTACCAATCAAAAAGTTAGTATTAAGTTGCCATTGGCTTTCATAGGATTTTCGTTCGGATTGACGAGTTTTAAAATCTTCTGTAATTTCGGCAATTAAACTTTGCTCAATATCGCCTGTATCCTCATTATCAACGAACTTTTTATCGGATTTTGAAAACATAGGTTTATTCAATATTTTTTTATCTTGTTTCATTATTCCTGCTCCTTATTTTTAACTAATTTGAATCCCGATTTTGTGAGCATATTTTGCGGACTTTTTGGTACAATAATTTTTGCCATTTCGATATATAGTGATTTTAAACAGTCTTTGCATATATTCATGTCAGAATTTCTTAAAAGTTTTTTAAATTCTATCCGATACTCAGCATTGTTTTTGCAACCATGTACATCACATTTGATTTTGTACACATTTTTTGTAATATTCATATAAATTCTCCTTTTAAAATAATTATTATTTTAATCATCATTATCTGTGCTAGATTCAATGTTTTTCATATTTTCTGTACTGTTTAAATTACCTACTTTTGATATTATTTCTATAAGTCGGTGCTTTTCTCGTTCTAATTCAACATCTGACATCTCTTTAATATCGCTAGTTTGCAAGGAAAGCATTTCAATTAAAATTTTTGCCGCAGGAATATCGGGTGGAATGTGTTTTGTAGTAACTTTTCTTTTAATTAATTTTAACTCATCATTCTCGCCCGATACATACTCCTCGGCAATCTCGTTTATGGAATACCCGAGTGCTTTTTTAAGTAGCGCCCGAGATAATTTTTTAATACTACACTTTTTTGATACATCTTCAATATTTTTATCCTTTCTCATAAAAGCCACCTTTAACTATTGTTACTATTTACCTGTTATCAGGGTTTTTATTGTGTTATAAACTTCTTTCAAAAATTGAATAATTAAGTTCAAGTTATTTGTTTCCTTTTTAATTGCCTGATTAATTTTTGTTTGTCTTTTTGAATTACGGTCAATTCGGCTTTTTGTTTATAGGCTTCGGGCTTATCCATTATGTAATATCTAAGTTCATCTAGTGAGTGATCATCTTTCTTTTTTGGTATATCTCCATCACCCCACCAGTAACTTTTAATTTCACGAATTAAATTTGTACAAGTTTTAAATATATATAACTTAACAACGCCATTAGCATTTTTTAAGTAACTTTTAACACGTTGAATTCCACTAAACATATCTTTTTTTACTCTGGGGTTAACAAGAATACCGTAATCATAAAATAATTCAACAACACTTTTTGTGCTTGCCAGCGTTCGTTGCGTTGCAGCGGAATCTATTAATGCACAAATTCTGCCACCACTATCGCGTTGCCATTCCAGATTATCACATATGTTGTGTATTATACTGGCGTGATACGCTATATCTTTGCCCGCGACATAATGTTCGGCTATTACATAAACCACTCCATCACCATTAACGGCGTACCAATGTGCCGATAAAGGATTGTTAAGACCTGGGTCAATTGATATATTATCGTACCACTCGCGCGGTACTGTAAATGGTTCTATTACATGTATTCGCTCATCAAATTCTGTATAAACAAGGCCGGTGCCACTCATAAATCTACCGTACTTTCTACTTTCTAATTCTTCTTCACTCATACTGCTAGTTAAAGCGGATATTTCATCTTTATCCAAGTATGGATTGTCCGCCCATTCCATATTAATATGCCATACTTCATTATCGGCTTTACTATTTAAGTAAATTTCATCATATACCCATGTAAGCCCTTTAAGCGGAGTCATTGTACTCCATATATCACCTTTTGTGTCAAGTACTCGCATTCGGCATTCTTTATATATTTCTTCGGGTGGCTCTTCATCAAACCATACATAGTCTAATGAAGTTCCCTGAAATTTTTCTCGACCTTGGTCACAACTTTTAAAGCCTATACGACTTACTGTTCCAAACACATTTTTTATTGTAATATAGTCAATAATACCATTTTGCGGATAATCTTTTTTACCTGAAAGCATTGCTATATCTATAATCCATTCAGGATTTAAATAATTAAGCACCTTTAATTGTGCTACATCACGCTGTACTTGCTGTGATAACGATACAACCCACCCCAAAGTCGCGCTAGTTATTTTTCTATAAGGGTGTATACCCCTAGCAAACCATACAGTTTCTACTGCACCGCATTCGGTTTTACCACTACGATTACCCCCAAATACCCAACGATTACGCTTACTTGATTTATGAAATTCAATTTGCTTATAATGTACTAATTCCCCTGTGTTGTAAAAACTTAATTTATTATGTGCTTGCCTAAGTGCTTGTTCATGTTCAATAGCAAGTATTCTTTGTATTAACTCATAATCCTGCAAATTACCACCTCAACTTTGTTAATACGACATCAATACTAATTTGAATTTGAAATTTTATTAGTATAATTAATATGTATTTAAACTATATATTTAAAATTATTGTGGGGAATTAAGAAATAATGGTACACACATTAAAAAAGTTAGTTGCTGTATTCACTTTAATTTTTTTAATATTTAGCAGTTTTATTATTAATAGGCCAACTGATAAAACTTTTGCCGAAAAAGTGTATTATGCGCGAATATCTTACGAAAATGTTTACCTATATCGTACTGCAAGTGAAAACAACGACTATGCTAATTTATATTTTAAATTACCACGAAGTTACTTTGTAAAACTTACTGGTGAAAGTGGAGATTTTTTTAGTGCCGAATATATTGATATTTCAGGCTTTGTATTAAAATCGCAAGTGCAGTGTATAAAAGAAGTACCACAAAAGGCGTATCTAACAGATATAACATATAGCATTGTAGGCAACTCAAATTGTCGTATCCGTTACGAGCCTAGCACACGATTAGGAAGTTATTCGCAAGTAGGTCTTATTCCACTTAACGATAATACTCCTGTTTATTATGGTAGTATTGATGGCGATTTAGCCATTGCTTCCGGTGGAACTATATGGTATTATACAAAATATGTATCTTCGCAAAATACGGTTTATGGCTATGTTTATGCTTTTCTAACCGGAAATTTAACTAAAATTACAGATAACACTGAAACTGTAACTATATTAGACAGTATATCTTTTACCGAGCAAAACAATCAAAATACTGGATTAAATCTTGTGCAAATTTTTTCTAGTACCGAACAGATAATTATTATTGTACTTATGGCAATACCTGCTGTAATTCTTATTTATTTACTATTCAAGCCATCTCGCACTTTTAATAAAAGTACAATTAAACGTATTGAAAAACCTAAAAACAACGACATTATCATACCGCACAAAAGAACTTTTGGAGATATAGATAAATCATTAGATTTTGATGATGACCTTTAAATTATTTATGCTTTCATAATAAAACTTTGATTTCTTCTTGCTCCGTAAGCATTACACAAAAGTTTTAATATATTATTTTGAAGTTCTATATTATCTTTTTGTGTGCAAGATTGTTTTTTGTTTAATTCTTGTGCAAGCAATCTATTGTATAAACTATAAAGCCATTTTTCGTGTTTAAAATTATAATCTATATAATTTTCATCAAGTCCTAGCAATTTTAATTCTGATGTAAATGTTGTTAGCGCATTATCTATATGCCTAAAATATGTACGAATACTTATTCCTTCAAGTTTTGCTGTATCTTCACAGGTAAGACAGTCAAAAAATTTAAGAATTAAAAGTTTGCTTTTTTGCTCTGATAATTTAGAAAGCGCAGATTCAATTAACACTTTTAGATTGATTAAAGTAATTTTTCTTTCAGTCAATTTTAGTATTTCATTTGCTACATTAAAAGCATCATCAGAAATGGTATTTAAACTTTTGTCCACTACAAGTTTGTCAATAGTGCCGGCAATTTTTTCTAAATACTTGTATACCGTTAATAATGTTTTTGCCCAAACTTTCAATTCCATAAATAACCCCCATAATTTTTTATTTTCTGGCTTTATCTATTGTAAAATGCCCGAATATATCGCAATTCGAGTTAATTGTATATTAATTATTTAAAAAATGTCAATTTTATCTGCCATTTTTTTACAAAAATATTAAAAATATTTTATTTTTGTACAAAATTATTTGAAATACATGATAATATACATTCAAATTTTCAGTTTCATTATGTATAGTGTTTTATTTAGCATATATATATTAAAAAGTATTGAATAGTATTTGAATTAAGTTGTAATATTTGCTATAATCTTTTATCATCATAAAAAAACAAACCAAATTTAAACATAATACTATTATGAGAGGCAAATTTGTAGATGAAAATAAAATCGTTGTTATTAACTTTATCGCTTGTACTTATTTCAATATGTTTGGTATATAATGACGCGCCGATTATTTTAAATGCCGAGGCAGTAATTAATGCTACCCCTGCTACACTTGAACTTGATGGAATGGTGAGCAATTTAAGTCAGCCAGTTGATGTTTGTGTTACAACTGATGCTATGTATGTGCTTGACTATTCATTAAAGGTGGTAATTAAATATGAACAAGGCGTAGAAACCGCTCGCAGTATTGCTGTACTTTATGAACCTATTAAAATGCAATTTTACAAAAATATGGTTCTGGTATTAGATTCTAGTAGCGGACTAATAAATGCATTTAACTTATCCAATTTAACAGAAACGCATATTGGGATTGATGATAGTATTGAAGATGCGCAAGATATGTTTATTATGCAAATTTCACAGTACAATTACAATTTGTATGTGCTTACCTCCTCTGCAATAATAGTTTATAGATTGGCTGAGTCATTTGGTACAATTATTCCAACCCGATTAAATGATATCACAAATACTAATTTATCATTAAGTGCTATAAATTCAGCACTGGCTATTACCGGCGGTTATATAAATAATATACCTTGTTTATTTATCGCATCAGATAATGGTGCAGGCAGACAAAATGTTTATAAAATAGAAATGTCTGGTACAGTTTACAGTACATATTCAATGTACTACGATTTTCAAAATATAAACTCTATTACCCTTGCCTTAAATACAGTTGCGGAAGATAAACTAATAATTTCTAGTTCCACACACGGATTATTAACAATAGGACTAACAACTTTTTCGTACTCAAATTATGCTGTGGCGGTTAACCAAAACTTGCGTGCAAGTATTTCAAGCGTACACGGAATTTTCTATGATGAAATAAATAATGCTCTTATTGTAGCAGATACTGGTAATTTGAGTATAAAAGAATTTGATGTTAGTAATGGCGGAGTAACATTTGTTTCGGCACTTTTATACGGTAAAGGCAGTGAAATAGGCAGGTTTTATATGCCAAAAGACATTTGCTATACACAAACAGGGACACTAATTGTAGCCGATACATTAAATAATAGAATACAAGAAATAACATTTACTGATGACAGTACTTACAACATTTCGTGTTTTGGAAGTTTAGGTAATGAAGAAGGTTATTTTGTATCGCCTTCTCTTATAACGTGCAATTATAGTGATTTTATTTATGTATATGACCTAAATCGTATACAAGTTTTTACTACTAGCGGAGAATTTGTAAAATCATATAACACAGTTAATTCCGATTTAGGGACACTAGAAATGGGGCAAATTGCCGATTTAATCGTGGGCAAAGACAATGCAATCTACGCCATTGATTATACAAACAACATTATAATTAAACTTGGCATAGATGATACTGATTTTTCAGTATTTATAAAGGGTTTTGACATTGGTAAAACTTTTGACGCAACTACTAAACTTTATGCTTCTTATAATTCTAATTTTCTTCTTAAAATAACTGATCAATTACTTAGCGTTTTTAGTTCAACAAATTATTATAATACCGGAATTAATATGGCACAGTTTAATTTCATTAATGATATTTTTAATGGTTTTGATAATAACATTTATATTATGAACACATTGACGGACCAATCAGTAAAAATATATAAAATGGCATATTCAAATGGCGTTTATAGTTTAGACAGTACGCTCAATATTAATTGTACAAGTTTGTCTGGAATGTGCATTAACGAATTAACAGGAGATATCTATTTTGTAAGTATTTCTAATCACTCTGTACTTTATTTAAACAAATCATTATACTCTGAAAATTTTGTAACAGTGTCCAATCAAAACTACACACACCCTGTTAATATTAGCGATTGTGTAATGCTTACTATCCCGCCCGATATTGCTAATGTATGTATCACAGAAACACTTTTATATAGTACGCCAAGCCGAGTAGTTATAGAAACTGTATTAAACGAAAATACTTCTGTAATTATATTAAGTGAGTGTGAAGACTATTACTATATAATTTATGCCGACACTGATAGCCAATCCTATATTTCGGGCTATGTAAGTAGAGATGACATTTTTGTAATTGAAAACGATACACAGGCACTCTCATTTGATACCGCACGCGTAATAAGAACAACTGTAAATATTTATAAATACCCGTTTATAAGTTCTAGCCTTATTGTTCAATCTGTAAATAAAAATACTGTTCTTAACCTAAATAGTAATGTAAGAAATTACTCCGATTTATCGGGGCTAAAATTTTATGAAGTGGTGCTTGATGATGGTATTGGTTATATCGAACGAACTCAGGTTATAGATAGCACTATTATATCTCCACAAGATACCGCAATAACAAATGCTTACATAAAACTATCCGATGAAATAACTGGTTTAGCGGTTTATAAGACCGAAGGCGATTTATTGTCTGCCATTTCCGGATTAACACTTTCAAATAATACACGCGTTTATATAACTACAAATTTTAACGCTTTGAATACGTGGACAGAAATAATTTATTCAGATGAGTTTGGTAATGAATACTCTGGGTTTATTAGCACTCGTTACCTTATTCCCGATTCCGAAAATACTCGTGCAGTTACAGCAATGATTTTAATGGCGGTAGCAATTTTACTAGGGCTATTGACACTAATTGCCCAAAAGTACATCAATAAACAAAAATAAAACATAACTACGGATTATGTGTAAATTTAATTGTTTTACTGTAAAAAATGACGCCTGCAAATTTATAGCGGACGGAAAATCTTCTTTAAATTTAGTGAAGCGGTATAAATATCTTTTTTTGAATAATTTGGGCACATAGTGTGTAACACTGCTTGCGCATCTTTTAATGTGCATTTTTGTTTTAACATTATGTCTGTTAACTTTGCTTCAATAGTATAGTCCTCTACTACTAATTTTTCTTGTTTAATATTTTCATTTTTTTGTACGACTATTACATACTCACCTTTTTTAGCATTTTCATCGTTGCTTAATATGTTAAATATATCTTCTATTTTACCACACAATGTGCGTTCATGCAATTTTGATAAATCATTACTTATACTAACTTTACAGCCATAAAAATGCGTTTTTATAAATTTTAACGTGTTTAATATTCGTAACGGTGATTCGTATAATACAAAAGTTTTTATTTGCATTAAATTAATTTTATTAAATATTTTTTCTATTTCGTTTTTTCCACGCGGTAAAAACCCAAAAAATGCAAATTCAGTTATATCAAGCCCACTTACACTTAATGCGCTTACTAATGCACATGGCCCACTTATGGCTATAACTTCAATTCCGTGTTCATGTGCAAGTTTAACGAGTATTGCACCGGGATCAGAAATTGCGGGCGTACCTGCATCGCTAACAATTGCAATATCTACATTTTCTGTTAGCATTTTATTAATAATTTCTTCGGCTCTTTGGCTTTCATTGAATTTATGATAAGAAATTAGTGGGGCTGATATATTAAATTTATTTAATAATTTTAATGTTTGGCGGGTATCTTCGGAAGCAATTAATTTAACACTGCTAAGAATGTTTTTTACACGCGCTGAAACATCATTTAAATTGCCTATGGGTGTTGCTACTACATATAATTTAGCCATGTTAACCTACTTTAAAAAGAAATTGTATTTTAATGACCTAATGCCAGTTAATAACACAATCCAACCTATATTACTCATTTTCTGTATCGGTAGTAACATTAGTGTAATCTTCAAGTGCTTTCAAACTGAAAGAAATTTTTCTATTTTCAATATCAATGCTAATAATTTTAACTTCAAGTTCATCGCCAACTTTTGCTACTTCATTAATGTTTTTGATATAAATGTGTGAGGCTTCGGATAAATGTAATAAACCATCTACATTTTTTTCTAATTCAATAAGCGCACCAAATGGAAATAGTTTAACAACTTTACCTTTTACTACTTGTCCGACACTATATTTCTTAAAAAGTTCTTCTGCTGGGTGTGGCATAAGTTGTTTGTAGCCTAATGAAACTCTTCTTGACTCCTTATCCACACTAAGAACTTTAAAATCATAAGTCTTGTCAAGTTCTAACACATCTGACGGTGTAGCAATTTTATCATATGATAAATCTGAAATGTGAGCAAGGCAATCTATACCGTCAACATCTATAAATGCACCAAAAGCAGCAAAACGCTTTACAATACCTTTTACAATTTTATTTGTAAAAATATTATTCCAAAAATTACTTTCAACTTTATTTCTGTCGCGTTCGGCAGAAACTTTAATGGAGGCAGTAATTCGTTTTTCTAAATGATCAATTTCAAGTACAGTAACTTTAAATTGTTTGCCGATGTATACGCTTAAATCTTTTATGAACTTAGTAGATACATGACTTAGTGGAATAAACACTTTAAATGAGCCTAGTTTAGCAACTAAACCGCCTTTTACCGCGGAATCAATTATAAGTTCAAACTCATCGTTCTCTTTAACTGTAAGTGCAATTTCATCAGATTTTACAACTTCATCTGCTTTAATTTTTGAAAGTAAAATGCAACCGTTTTCGCCGGCAGTACTATCAAGAACTAGGGCATAAATTTCTTCATCTATTATAATTTTGGCAAGTTCATCAGGTTTAATTTGAGCATTTTCAATAAAGCCGTCTTTCTTACCGCCTATATTTACCACAATACCCAAACTAGTTACTGCAACGACTTTGCCTTTTAACAGTTTGCCCTTGGCGTAACTTGTAAATGTACTCTCAAATAAATCTTTAAAGTTATCTTCTTTGGTAAACGTTGTTTCCATTTTTATATTTGTCCTTTAAATTATAGTATAGTGTTATTAAATTAATTTACAACGAGTGTAGTATAACAGAATTGTTTTTTTTTTACAACCAAATATGCCTAATATTATTATTTTAACTGTTTTTAAAAAAATTATTTCTCAATTCTTCCATTTTTTCGGATAAACACTTGCCTGCATCACTCAAAATTTTTTTGTTATTTTCTCCGTTATAGAATTTATCTAAACTTACAGGCTGACCTATAATCAAATAATTTTGTGTAAAAATTTTTGGTTTTTTAATAAAAATAGAAGGAATTATTGGTGATTTGGCTTTTAAAGCAACCAAAATTACACCATTTTTTATTTTAATTTTTTCTTGATTTGTGTTATTGCGAGTTCCTTCCGGAAAAATGCATAATAATTTTTCGTTTTGTAAAACTTCAATGGATTTTTTTATTGTGCTTAGCCCTGTGTTTATTCTATCTACTGGTATTCCGCGCATAGATTTATAACACCATGCCATAAAATTATTTTTAAATAATTCTTTTTTAGCCCAAGTGTATAGTGGTCGCTTAATTAAAACAATCAAAATCAAAATATCAACAAGCGTAAAATGATTGCATACTAGTATTGCACGGTTTTTAGGCAAATTTTCTAAATTTATAAATTTTGTTGGGTACAAAATTTTAATTGGCAAATATAATAAAAATCTTATAATTTTATAAAACATTTTATCCGCCCTTACAAATATTAAACATATTATTAACCACTTCTAATATTGTCAATCGGTCACTATTAATAATAATTGCCCCCTTTGGTACTATTAATGGCGAAATTGCTCGCTCGGTATCTGTTTTATCTCGCTCTATTATATCTTGCAATATTTTTTCGTAAGAAATTAACGCATATTCGCCACCCTGCTCTAAATATTGCTTTCGCCTCCGCTTTGCTCGCACATCTACACTTGCGGTAAGATAAAACTTAAATTTGGCATTAGGTAACACATTAGAGCCTATATCACGTCCTTCTATGACTATATTTTGGTGATATGCAAAATTTCTTTGTAAAGATACCGCAAACTCTCGCACTTCTTTATACTGCGATATTTTAGATGACCAATAATCCATTTCGGGAGTTGATAATTTTTGAGTTATATCAATATTATCTAACCATATAAATTGAACATTATTTTTATTTATTATTTTTAAATTAATTTGTGATAAAAATTTTTTTAGTTTTATAGTTTTAGTCAAATCAAAAGGATTAACTAAATAGCAATATGCGATTGATCTGTAAACCGCACCAGTATTAAAATAAATATAGCCCAATTTTTCGCTTAACGCCTTTGCAACAGTAGTTTTACCCGCTCCTGCTGGTCCATCTATTGTAATACTAGTCATATACGCTCCTAAAACATTATTTAAGATAGTATAAAATTTCAAATTTTTTTAAGCAAATGTTTTGCTCAAAAAAACAGTTCTTTTTAATTGTTTTAATTTACAATTTTTGTTAATAGTAAGATATTTACTTAATATTCTTTAAATAATTAATTTCATCTTTGGTGAGCGCCCTATATTCGCCTCGTTTTAACTTGCCTAGTTTAATTTCGCCTATCTGAACACGCTTTAAATGAGTAATTTCTTTACCTATTTGCTCAAACATTTTTCTAACTTGTCTATTTCTGCCTTCATGTATTTTAACATTGACATCAATACTATTTTCTAACTGTGTTATAATTTCAACGCTTGCGGGTGCGGTTTTATATCCATCTATAACCATACCAGATTCTAATTCTTTAATATTATTTTCATTAAGTGTGCCAGTTACTGTAACTTGATAAATTTTTTGTATATTATGGCTGGGGTGCGTAAGTTTATTTGTTAGGTCCCCATCATTAGTAATAAGTAGCAATCCTTCGGTAGCAAAATCAAGCCTTCCAATAGGAAAAACCCGCAGATTTATGCCACTTAATAGTTGCATAACTGTGGGCCTGTTGTATGGGTCGGTAACTGTGGTTACATAGCCCTTGGGCTTATTTAGCATATAATACACAATATCTTGTGCAAATTCAACTACCACGCCGTTACAGGTAACAATATCTTTATCCGGATTAATAATAATACCCATTGCATTTGCTAGTTTGCCGTTAACTGTAACTTTACCGTTATTTATTAATAAATCACTTGATCGGCGTGACGCAACTCCGCACCTTGCCAGAAACTTGTTCAAACGCATTTCTATTCCCTCAGTCATTTTAATGATATTACCATTTTTTTACAATTTTTTCAAAGCCACTTAAAATATTGATAGTATTTATCTCTTCCATACTATATATTTTTTCGGAAAAAATCAAATGATTTTCATAAAAAACTTTTATTTCGCCTATAATCTCGTTTTTTTCGACAGGTGCTATTAATTTATTTGGCATATCGTAAATCACATTAATATTTATGTTTTCTTCATCTTTAATTGGATAATTAAATGACTTTACAGAATACACATATACTTCATCTTTTTGACCGTTTTCTACTGGTATAGTGGTAATGTATTGATATGGTGGTAAAACTTCATAATTTTGAAATTCTAAAAATGCTTTATTAATAAGAACCGCACTCTCTTCAAACATAGGACCACAACATAACACAACGCATACAATACGCATTCCGTTTCGTTCGGCGGCACTAACTAAACAACGCCCTGCTCGTTTTGTAAACCCAGTTTTAATGCCAATCGCCCCATCAAGACTTTTTAAAAGTTTATTTTTATTTACTACAAGTCTAATATTATCTCCTTCCCCTATTCTTTTTTGTCTAGTAGATACTATTTCTCGAAATGTATCGTTATTAATAGCATACGATGAAATTAATGCTAAATCGTATGCTGTTGTATAATGTTCGGGATTATCTAATCCGTGAGGATTGACAAAGTGACTATTTACTGCACCAAGTTTTTCTGCAAGGTTATTCATAAGTGAGGCAAAACCCTCTATACTGCCTCCTACATGGTATGCAAGAGCGGTTGCCGAATCATTGCCAGAAGATAACATAAGCCCGTACAGTAAGTCAATTACACTTATATTTTCACCTCTCTTTAAATATATAGATGAACCTTCTACCCCTACCGCCTTGTCATTAATGCGTATTATCTCATTTAAATTAGTACAATTAATAATAACTGTTAAAGCCGTAATAACTTTTGTAGTGCTAGCCATAGGGAGTTTAACATTCATATTTTTACTGTATAGCACTCGTTTAGAATTGCTTTCCATCACCAGCATTGATTTTCCAGAGCATAAAGCATCGGCATAAGAATATTTTTGCACTATATAAGACACAGAAATACTATTAACTATTAAAAAACAAGTTAAACAAATTAAAAATATTTTGCTTATTCGCTTAAAAAAGGCCATAAATATTCCCCTCATTTTTTAATTGCTTCGGTTATTACCTCTATAAGTTTAGTAAACAATTCTGTTAAATGCTCATAAGGGTGATCAGGACATTTTGCATTAATCATTTTTATTTCATCACCCGACAAATTTAAAAAGCCTATTGGGGTTACAGTAAAACCTACACCTGAGCCACCAGCAAAGGGATAATCGCGATCGGTTTTTTTAAAAGTTGTTTCGTTATATTCTCCCCCGCCCGAAAGAAAACCTACACTAACTTTTGATACAGGCACAACTGTACTGCCATTTGGTGATATAATAGGCTCGCCGATTATTGTATCAACATCAATTACAGTTTTAATTCTTTCCATTGCTTCACCCATAAGTTTTTCTATTGGATGTTTTTCATTTAAGTTCATTATTTGTTACCGCCTTTTTATTTTTTATAATTAAGTAAGTCAAAGCTTTTATAATTGCAGATATTATTTGAAATAATGTAAAGTGTCCACTTGCTAAAAAATTGAATTTTATTGCGTTTTCAGTATAAAGTGGCATAATATCAAAGTTAGTATGCTTTAATTTGTTATAATTTATAGCACATAGTGTATTTATTAATGTCATATATGCACTACATACAAGCCCCACACTTGCAGCATTTATTATTGAACCAAATATAAAATTTAAATATAAACTATAAACTATAATCTTTTTTAGCATTATTGATATAAATGCATCTAAAAAATTCATAAATTCGCTATCATCAATTATTTTAATAATAGATTCTTTACCTTTTATACTTATGTATTTTAACTTTGCATCATATTCTAAACTTAAATTACCCTTAATAATAGTTATTCCAAATATTTTTGCTAAGACTTGTGCTTTTCCACATAATAAATTAATGTCTGCTTTAACATAATAAACTATCGGCGTAAACAATAATATGAATAAAATTATTATGATAATTAACAATACTTTCATAAAAATATTATTTGTAATTGCAATAAAAAAAATGCATTTGCTGATTTGCTATGCATTTTTAATTGTTTTAATATTTATATTAAATTATGCGGTTATAATGTCACTTTCCTCCGTATCAGTTTTGCAGACTTCGCTATCCTCAGGTAGTTTGCCTTTCCCACTTTGTGTTACTACATAATCTACTACTTGTTCTTCTTCCGGTATTACAAAATTATTGTAAAGCGAATCATCTTTGTTTTCATTCTCGCGTATTAATTTTATTCTATTTAATAATTCATCATAATCAGGCAACTGCGAAATAGAAGTCAAATCAAAACGCTTTAAAAATTCATCAGTAGTTCCAAATAAAAGCGGTTTTCCAATTGTATCTTTTCTGCCTATAACAGTAATCAAACTATGCTTTAACAATAATTGCAGTGCATAGTCACTGTTTACGCCTCTAATTTCCTCAATTTCTAGGCGTGTAACAGGTTGCTTATAAGCAATTATAGCGGCGGTTTCTAATGCGGTTTTCGATAATTGCCTTTCCTTAATAGGATTTAATACTGAGGCAATTTCTTCTGCATAATCGGGGTTTGTTGCCAATTGAATTTTATCATTAAAATGTAATAGATGAATGCCATTCTCTTTGCCATACATTTTTTTAATGTCTGTTATTGCATTATCAATATCCGCACGCATTACATAAAGTTTTTCAGTAATATCATTAATAGCAACGCTTTCGCCAGACATTAACAGTATAGATAAAATTACATTACTTAGTTTATTCATCAATATTTTCCTCTTCAACACTAATTATTTTTATTTTTTTATAAATTCCATCTTGCTCAGCGTATACAATCTGCATTTTTAACAGTTCTAATAATGCTAAAAATGTTGTAATAATTTCGCCCTTTGAATAATCATTTTCAAATAATTCCGAAAAATAGAAACTTTTTTTTATTATAAGAGCATCTTTTATTGAAGCAATTTTCTGTGCTACGGTAAAACGGTCTTTTTCAATTTTTTTATACTGTGTCGGCTCTTCTCTTTCTTCAACTTTTATTAAAATATCGCTAAAAGCATCTAACAAACCATTAAGCGTAAGAGAGCCAAGCACAAAACGGTATTCGCCAGATGATTTATCTGGTAGCCTGTAAAATCGGTCAGTTTCCTCTATTTCTGCAAGTTTTTGTGCTGATTCTTTGAATAGTTTGTATTGCTGTAATTGTAGAATTAATTTTTTTTCAGGGTCGAGTTCATCATTATCTTCATTTTCTAAGCGCGGTAGCATTGACCTAGATTTTATTTCTAATAGAGTTGCTGCTGTTTGTACAAATTCACTTGTAGGTTCTAACTCAAATATTTTTAATTCAAATAAGTAGGATAGATATTGCTCTGTAATTTTGGAAATTTGAATGTTTTTAATGTCCATTTTTGCTTCGTGAATTAAATGTAATAATAAGTCAAGTGGACCTTCAAAATTTTCTAATTTAAACCTATACTTATCGGCATCATCGATTGTATCTTCTGCATCATTATACACAGTGGTGATAAGTTCTTCTTCGTTTTCCATATTCTCCGCCTAAATGCTAAAAACCCAGTTCCAAAACATTTCTAGTGGGTTTGCAATAAAATCTATTACATAAGATATTCCAATTGATAAAAGTCCAGAAATCATAAGCCCAAGCAAAATATAAGTCCCGTACTTACGCATAAAGTTTAAAAATGGGCTATTAAATTTAAGACAAGATACCAGCATATTAAATCCATCAAGTGGATAAATTGGGAGTAAATTAAATATTGCAAGCCCAATATTAATATAGGTAAACTGTAAAAAGAAAATCAGTAAAAACAAACTTGCATTGTTATTGTTATTGAAATATTTATTAGTTAAAACCAAAAAACCCATACTAAATATTGCTAGGATTAAATTCATAGTAACCCCAGCGATAGAAGTTAAAAACAAGCCTTTTCTAAAATTTTTAAATTTTGTTGGATTAATGGGTACAGGTTTTGCCCACCCAAAACCAAATAACATTAAAAATAAAAATCCTAATGGGTCAATGTGTCTTAGAGGATTTAATGATAATCTACCAAGTGCTTTTGGAGTAATATCGCCTTGTTTTACAGCAATATAGGCATGAGCATACTCATGCAAACTAAGTGCAAATAAAATTGCCAGCAAAAATGACAATAAGTATATTAAAATCTGAATGCCCGACATATCGGATAAAAGAATATCTAACATAAGGCAATTATATAGTATGAAATAATATAAGTCAACCAAAATGTCAAAAACGCCTTACAAAGCATAAAAAAATCGGGAACAAAAATGTATAAGTTTCCGATTTTTATGAGTTAATTTGTAGATTTTATTTTATGCACCAAAAATTTCTTTTATTGTATCAAAGAATGATTGTTTATCTGCGTTTTCAAGTGCTATGATTGATGTTTCAAACACAACTGTGCCATTTTTTATTACAATTATTTTGCCTACACTTTGTCCCACTTTTATAGGTGCTTTAATCTTGTTGTTAATTTCATAATTAATAGTAAATTCAGACTGTTCACCTTTTTTGGATAAGGCGTAATAACTTTGTTCTGATGCCACTGCAATCTCTTTTATCTTACTACCACTTACTCTTGGTTTGTCTTTTAGTGGTGATAATGCCCCAATAATTATTTTATTTTCATAATTAGCAAATCCATAATTAAATAAATTACTAGCAGATGCAAAGCGTTCTTTACTATTAGAAGAGCCTGCAACAGTGGCAATTAATCGCATATTGCCCTTTATTGCAGAAGCACTTACACAATATCCCGCCTCATTTGTAGAGCCAGTTTTACCAGCATCACAACCTTTATAGTAACGTACCAATTTATTAGTATTAGCGAGTTCAGTCTTTCTGCCAGAAGGGTGAACTAAATCTTGAAGCCAAATTTTACTTAAAGTAAAATAATGTGAATGTTTTAATAATGATTTCATAACAAGTGAAACATCTTTTACGCAAGAATATTGATTTGCAGCAGGAAGCCCCGAACAATTCGCAAAATTGGTATTGGTCATTCCAAGTTCTGTGGCTTTTTGATTCATTAAAACTACAAAACTTTCTTCGCTTCCGCTAATAGTTTCCGCAAGCGCCACACTTGCATCGTTTGCAGATGCTACGATTACGCCCTTTAACAAATCTTCTAGTTTATAGATAGCGTTGGCATCTAAAAACACTTGCGAACCACCCATGCCAGCCGCATTTTCACTTACTAAAATTTCTTGATTTAACGAAAGCATTCCTTTATCAATATGTTCATATGTAAGTAAAAGCGTCATAATCTTAACCATACTTGCAATGGGTAAATGTCTTTCACTATCTTGTTCATAAATAACCGCACCAGTGTTATAATCCATTAGGTATGCGGATTTTGCCATAATCTGTGGACCTATGCCCTCTTCGGCAAATGTTTTTATTGTTCCACCGTACAAACCACTTATGCTCATAACAATAAATAAAATTAAAGAGAAAAGTTTTTTCATTTTTTGTACCTTCCTTTAACCATATTTTGTGAAGCCATAACTTTTTTATTCAATAATGCAAAAATATGATTAAAATTAAAGTACTATTTGTAATTATAATAAATACTCAAACAGTAATTATTATAATATTTAAAAACCAACATTCTAATAAATGTCCTAATACTCCAATGCAAATAAAAATGAGCATTGGAAAATGGCATTCTCTGCAAATTGCCCGTTGTAGCATTCCAAACTTATGCCTTTCGCATGCGTTTTTTATGCAAATACAACTAAATCCAATATATGCAAATATTATTATTAAATAACACGGTAAAAGCAGTAAAAATATATTTATAATCCCAACAAAATTAAATGCGATAATTAAAATTGCACAGTTCAAACCAATAAAATAGCTTTGGTAAAATAAAATAATAACATTAATAGGAATCAAACAAGTATTATAACCACAGCAAAATATTATACTAATTAAAAGCAAAAACACTACTGCACGCCCTAAAAAAAAGGAAATATTACTTGTGCGGTCAATAAAAATATTAATAATTAAGTTATCTCTAAGCCCAACAATAGTTAGACTATCAACCATTTCAAAAGCAGAAAAAACGCCAACCGCAAGTCCTAAAATAAACAGACATATGAGTGTGTAAAAAATTTTTCTGTATCTATCAAAAAACAAATATATTAAGTTTTTGATTTGATAGATTCTTCTTGCAAATACTACATTAACCATACAATAAATATATTAATAACAAACTTAAAATATATCATATATGACAAATATGGAGTTATCAACATATTTCATTATAAATTTTATCAGCAATAATTGTAATAAACTGCCTGTTAGTTATTTTTTCATTATCATATAAACATAAATCATTAATTCCGCCTGTTTTTTCTTTGCACTTACAAACCGCACAGTAAATAGCATTTCTAATATCTCGTTCTACATTGATACTGTTAGTGCTAAATTTAATAGCAATTAGCGGATAAACATCGTGTTGCAGTGTACCTATAACATTGTTATTAAATACTATTATTTTTACCGCTTCAATAATATATTGGAAGCCATTGTGTGCAGATGAAAAACCAAAATTTAATAGATTGTTACGGATTTCTGTACAAATAACGCCGTGCTTCTGTTCCAGTTTTGGTATTTTTGCCGATTCTGTGTTGTATTTGATTATTTCTTCGTAATCTTTAATTTTTTCAGAGATTTCCGTAGTTTTAAAAACTATAAAATCGTTATAAATTTCCCCATTTAATTTTTCATCTGACACGATAACTACATTTGGAACATAGTACGGCGATTCTTTATTATTAAAAACATCAATAATTTCTCGCTGAAATGCAATAGAATTTAAATCTACAAAAATAATTTTTGGCTTGATGTGTAGAACTTTGATTAATAAATCAGTAAAATCTAATACAAAAAATACTTCAATATTAATATCCTTGCAAGATTTACCAACTTTATAAATAAGTTCCTGTGGTTTTTTAGAATAGAATAATGCGGCTAATTGTGTACACATATATAAATAATGCTCCAATCTATTTAACTTAGTAATTTACTATAACACATTATTTTACAAAAATCTACAACTTTAACAATATTTTACAAAATTATTTTATATAATTTTAATATTTAAAAAGCCTTCAAATAAGGCTTTTTAAATAACCACTAAGATTATAGCACATAATTAAAATATTTTTTATACTATTTTTGTAAAATATTGTAGAATATTGTCATTTAATTTGTTAATATGTAAAGCGAAATAATGTTTTGCTATTTTTCGGAGCGAAGCTATACACTCTTAACTCTTCATTCTTCACTATAAATAATAGTTACATGCTGTGCAACTATTATTTATTAATCATCCAGTCCACATATATTCCATATCCGCGTGAAGGATCATTTACAAACACATGCGTTACCGCACCGACAAGTTTTCCATTTTGAATTATAGGGCTACCACTCATACCCTGCACTATTCCGCCGGTTTTGCTTAATAAATCTTTATCGGTCACTTTTATAACAAGCCCTTTTGAAGCAGATTTATTTTGGCTATTTAGTTTTACAATTTCTATATCATATCTTTCTGGCTCTTTGCCATCTATACACGCTATAATTTGTGCTTTCCCAATTTTAACTTCATTTTTTAAACCAATAGGCATAAGATTTTCATCATTATAATAGGGAGAACATTCTGTAATCACACCAAAAACACCAAACTTGCAATTTTTATCAACTTCTCCTTGCACGCTTTTACCCTGCAAAAACATACCTCTTAATTCACCGGCTTTACCTTTTTTGCCTTTTGTAATACTAATTATATTGCTTGCATACATATCACCGCTTTTAACATTATAAATCCCGCCAGTATCGGAATCACATACAGGGTGTCCTAATGCCCCAAATCGTGAATTGTCCGCACGCACATATGTTAATGTGCCCACGCCGGACATATCATCACGCACCCATACTCCAAGTTTATATTTTTGCGATTGCACTTCTAATGCGGGCGTTAATTTTGTTGTAATTATTTTATCATTTCGGCATAATTCTATTGTAAGCTCTTTCCCCGCATTTTCTTCGGTATTTATTATTTCGGTAATGTGCTCTGATGATAAAATATTTTCACCTTGTATTTTTTTAATAATATCACCGGCTTTAATATCACATTTTATTAATGTATTAACTGTACCTGATACTGTTTCTACATCTGTTGTACCTACGATTGTAACGCCATCACCTTGTAAAATAAATCCTACCGGATACCCACCAGCATACACCATAACTCTTTCTGTATTTTCGGGCTTTTGTTCTTCTTTCTTGCCAAAAAAACTAAAAAATATGGGGTCTTCCTGCTCTAAAATAACAGCATTTGCAGATAAATTAGCATTTACTTGGGTACATAATAAGGCATTTGAATATCTAGTGCCTATAAAGGTTAATGCGGATACTATAATAATTAGTAGTAACGGCAAAATTAAATTACAAAATTTGTTAACTCTTATATTTGTCCATTTGGTTTTTGTATCTACAAACAAAAAACTATTCTTAATTTTTTTCATATAAGAATAGTTTAAATTTATTTTGATTAAATATACGCTTTTTAAACTGGCAAAGATTACATAATTTGCTGTTTAAAGGAATTACTCCAATTTTTCATTTCGCTAGCATGTGGCAAAGCATAAGTGCCAATATCACTTCCACCAATTAACCTAGCAATCTCCACAAGTTCATCAGAAAAATTTAATTTATTTACTTTTGCAATAGTTACTCCATCAATTACACTCTTTGATACCAAATAATGCTTGTCTGCCATTGCGGCAATTTGTGGCAGGTGCGATACTGATATTACTTGGTGCCTTTTTGCAATTTTTGCAAATTTAGTTGCTACAACTTGTCCAATTTTGCCACTTATTCCGGTATCTATTTCATCAAATACCATAGTAGGAATATCATCTAGGTCGGCAATAATAGATTTTAAAGCCAACATAAAACGTGACATTTCGCCACCAGAAATAATCTTTGATAACGATTTTACAAGTTCACCTGTATTAGCCGAAAACATAAATTCTACTTGCTCAAATCCATTTTTAGTTATTTTATCTTGTGCTTCTTCTAATTTTGGTGCATCTGTAAAGCAAACCTTAAACTGTGCCCCAACCATACCTAATTCGTTTAATTCAACAGTAATAAGTCCTTCAAGTTTTTCGGCACTTGATTTACGAACTTCATATATTTTTACGCAAAGGTCATACATTTTTTTAAATGTTAATTCTTTTTGTGCTAATAATTTATCATATATTTCTACGCTATGTTCGATTAAATCCGCTCGTTTTTTAGCACTTTCCAAAAATTTAAATACTTCTTTTATGCTACCACCATACTTTTTTTTAGCAATCTTTATTGAATCAAGGCGTGAATCTAGCCTATCAAATTCTTTTTGGTTATAATTTAATGAACTAGCATATTCGTTTAAAGTTTCAGTAATATCTCCTAGTTCTATTTTGACACTATTTAAACGTTCGCTAATCAAGTTTAATGAATTATCATATTTAACAGAACTATTTAATGAAGTAATTGCCGAATTTAACAATGAGTTTACCCCCATACTATCCGTACCATCAAGCACTACAAAAGCGCCATTTATACCGTTTGCGATTCGTTCAATATTGTTAAGACGGCTGATTGTATTAATTAATTCTTCTTCTTCGGCTTCGTTTAAATATAGTTTTTCAATTTCATTAATTTGATATTGTAAAATATCCGCTTCGCTTTTTCTTTCGGCATCTGAGCCACCCAACGAATCAATTTGCGCTATAATGAATGTATGCTCGTCATATGCTTTTATAAGGTTATCTTTGTATGTTTTCAAGCCAGCGCCAGCAAAATTATCTAAAATGTCAATATGATTTTTAACTTTTAACAAAGATTGATGTTCATGTTGTCCGTGAATATCAACCAACTGACTTGTAATCAGTTTTAACATTTGTGCGGTTACTAGACTTCCATTAACACGGCAATCACTACGACCTTCTATTGTTATAAGCCTAGAAATTATTGTATATTCATCAGGTATAATGCCTAACTCATTTAATGTTTGGTTTACATTAACACTATGATTTGTAGAAAATACCGCTTCAACCTTTGCAAAATTCGCACCGTTTCTTATCATAGTTTTATCCGCTCGGTCGCCAAGTACAAAATTTAAAGAGCCAATAATAATGGATTTTCCTGAGCCGGTTTCCCCAGTAAGCACATTTAACCCTGCTCCTAAATCCAATTTTAAATTAGGAATAAGTGCTACATTTTGTATATTTAAAGTATCAAGCATAATCTTCCACCCAACAACAGTATTTATATATAAATATTAGTAATAGTATAGTATATATACGGTAAAAAGACAAGTATTGTAAACATAAATACTTTATTCTTTCTATTAGTTTAGGTAGAAAAGTGAAGTAGCAGAAAATTAAAGATTTTTGAGATATTTGGTTTAAAACAGGTTGCCGATAGCACCAGTGGTTGCATAGGCGTTCTGTTTTAAGACAAATAGCCAAAAAGATTGATTTTAAGCGGTAAAAATTTCGCCTAGCGGTAGCGACGACGAAAAAAAAGATCCCACCTACCATTAGGTAGGTGGAAAAAAAGTATTTCTTATGTATTTTTTATTACTCTGTTGCTTCGCTTATTTTCCTAAGTATTTCAGTTACAAATTTATCATCGCTGGCAACAACCATTATAGTGTCATCACTTGCAACTGAGCCAAGCACTTCATTAATTGATAACTTATCAATTAAATTACTTGCGGCAAAAGCCATACCTCTTAAAGTTTTGATAACAATTAAATTGCGCGCACTTTTAATAGAAATTACACACTCTTTAAAAATGTTAACCAATTTATTAGATACAACTTGTTCAGTAGATTCTACAAGAGCATATTTGTATCTTTTACTATCGGCCATAATTTTTATAAGACCTAATTCTTTAATATCCCTAGAAATTGTAGCCTGAGTTACATCATAATTTTCGGCCCTTAATTCTGCTACCAATTCATCTTGGGTTTCTATTTCTTTTTGATTAATAATTTCTAAAATTTTAGACTGTCTTGAAGTGCGTGCCATGTTATCTCCTGTGTGTTTTTTTAGTACGCAATAATTATACAACATCACAAATAAATATGCAAGGACTTTTATGCATATTTATACAAATGTTTTATGCATAAAAATTCAGGGCGAAATTCAGCATTTTATGCATATGCATATTTATTCATAATTCTGGGGTGCGACACAATATACTGACTGTATACTATGCATACAATCAATATATTGTGTACTACACATTTATACAAATGTATAAATATACATTGGAATTTTATTAATAATTTATAAAAATCTATTTTTTGCATTTTATAATTACTTAAAATAGTAAAATATGCAGTGCTGAAACGCAACAATACCGCTAAAAAAGTTAAACATAGTTTGCCTAAAAACTCACAAATCGTTTACATTAATTACATTATACATTGCAAAAATCACTAGTTTTTCATCTATCCCTCACCCACTTTTGACATATTGCGACAAATTTTTTACAACAAAAAACAGATCAAAAATTTTACCATGTTTTCTAATTAGTTATCTTATGAAACAATTTTACATTCTACATTGTCATTTTAAAACAAATAAAAACAAGGTACAATTTTTACCTTGTTTTTAACTAGATTTAGATAGAACACGCTAAGTAGTTTAAATACAATCTTTTTAACGTTGCATCGTTTCGCTTGACCGTTAGGCAAACGGAATAATCTTACTCGTAATCTTCTTCTTCTGTAAGTTCTACATTATGGTATACTTCTTGTACATCATCAGATTCTTCAAATGTATTAAGTAATTTCTTAAAACTTTCCATTTTCGCTTCATCTAATGGCATATAAACTGCTGGAACCATTTCAATCTCACTAGACACCAAAATGTAATTTTTGTTCTCTAAATACTGTTTAACAGTACTAATATCGGCTGGGTCAGTAATAATTTCATATACACCTTCATCATTTTCAACATCTTCTGCACCCGCTTCAAGTGCATCCATCATTAAGTCGTCTTCTTTAACGCTTGGAATATCTTCTATTACAATAATGCCTTTGCGTTTAAATAAGTAAGATACACAGTTTGCCATTCCCAATGCACCACCGTATTTATCAAAAGTATGTCTAATTTCTCCGGCTGTTCTGTTTTTATTATCAGTTAATGTGTAAATAATCACTGCCGAACCGCCTGGTCCATAACCTTCGTAAACAACTTCTTCATAATTAGATGAATCAGATTCACCCATTGCTTTTTTGATTGTTCTATTAATGTTGTCGTTTGGCAAATTGTTTACTTTTGCTGTAAAAATAGCATCTCTTAATTTACTGTTTAAATCGGGGTCTGCCCCGCCTATTTTTACTGCGATTGCTATATCTTTTACTAATTTTGTAAAAATTTTACCTTTTGCGGCATCGTTTTTACCTTTTGTTCGTTTAATATTTGCCCACTTACTATGTCCTGACATATTATTTTACCTCCTGCATTAAGTACATAAGCACAGAAGCGGAAACTCCAGCATTTAACGATTCTACATTGTTTTTCATAGGTAAACTTACATTGTATTTGCATGCTTGTTTTAGCGTTTGAGAAATTCCGTTACCTTCATTACCTATTACTATGCCAAATCTTCCCAGTTCTTTACTAAAACTATATATGTTTTCGCCTTTCATATCAGCGCTAACTAGTGTTAGTTTGTGCTGTTTAACCAGCGTTAAAAGTTCTTCGTAACTTATGTTATAAACATTAATTTTAAATATTGTACCAGCCGAACTTCTTATGACTTTTGAACTTAAAAAGTCAACAGAGTTTATAAGGTAAATTGTGTTAAAATCACATGCTGTTGCTGTTCGAACAATTGTTCCGAGATTACCCGGGTCTTGTAAACAGTCCAGCACTAAAAAATTACTATCAGGAGGTTTGAGTCTGCTCATTTTTTTTGTAATATCAAATTCCGCAAATAAACCTTGTGGAGACTCGGATTCTGATAAATATTTTACTAAATGTTCATCTATTAAATAGTATGGACAATTCGCTTTTTCTATAAAATCTTTATAATCTGCAAATTTGTTACTTAATACGAATACTTTTAATATAGGTAATTTGGAATCAAAGGCATCAAAAATAAATTTTGCACCTTCAAGAAGCACCGCATTATATAACTTGCGGTACTTTTTATCTAATAATTTTTTAGCATCTATAATAATAGGATTACTTACTGATGTTATTATATTATTCACATTTGCCTCTACACAAAAAATGCCTGTATAAGCAGGCAATTTGTTTTATTTTGCAATATTCTTTTTTGCTATATCGGCAAGATTGTTAAATGCTACTGTATCATTAACTGCTAATTCAGCGAGTACCTTGCGGTTAAGTTCTATATTAGCCGATTTAAGACCACACATAAATTTACTATATGATAAACCATTCAACCTTGCTGCCGCATTAATTCTAACAATCCAAAGTCTTCTATAATCGCGTTTTTTGTTTTTTCTACCAACATATGCTTGACCACCTGCATGAATCAGGGTACCTTTGGCAACACGGTATAGTTTGCTTCTACTGCCCCAATAACCTTTTGCTGCTTTTAAAATCTTTTTGCGTTTTTTATTGGAGTTTACTCCTCTTTTAATTCTCATATTTCACATCTCCTAACCTTGAATCATTTGTCTAATTATTTTATCTTGTGACTTGCTAACTGTTGCCGGACGCCTTAATTGGCGCTTACGTTTAGTAGCTTTTTTTGTTAAAATATGTCTTCTGTTTTGTTGTGCACGTTTAATAGAGCCAGAACCTCTAACTTTAAAACGCTTTGCTGCGCTTTTGTTTGTTTTTTGCTTAGGCATTTTTGTTCTCCTTTTATTTTTTGGGTACTACAATCATAATAATGTATTGACCTACTACTACTGCTGGTTTTTCGGCTATGCCATGATCGGCTATCATAGAGAAAAACTTATTAATTTTTTCAATACCTTGGTCAGCGTAGGCTTGCTGGCGCCCCCTCATTCTCAGAACAACTTTTACCTTGTCTCCATCAGTCAAAAATCTAATTACATTTTTTGCTTTATAACACATATCATGCTCACTAATTACCATAGAGAGTTGCATTTCTTTTAAAGCAACAGTTTTTTGGTTTTTGCGTGCCTCTTTTTCTTTTTTAATTTGTTCAAAGCGATATTTACTGTAATCCATTATTTTGCATACAGGTGGAACGACATTTGGAGAAATGTTTACAAGGTCAAGGTTTTTTTGGTCGGCAATTTTATTGGCTTCAACAAGGCTGATAATGCCGAGTTGAGTACCGTTTTCATCAATTACTCTTACTTCTCGTTCGCGAATTTGGTTGTTAATCAATAATTCCTTAAAAATACTTTTAATCCTCCTTGAATTTTTGATGCCCGATATAAAAATTAAAAAATGCGGGCTTAAAGCACCCGCACATATAAATCATAGCATAATTTAAAAAAGTTACCAATTTACATTTTTTAAATTAATCGCTGTATTCATAACAATTACCATATCATAATATTTTACGACAGGTGAGAAGCGGATACTTCTTCTTTACATTAAGGATAATATCACATAAATAATATTATGTCAATAGATTTAATAAAATTTATTGAATGTAGAATGTGAAATATAAAATGTAAAATTGAGAGTCGTTCACTCCTACAACTATCCCTTGCCAAATTGGCAAGGGATATTAAAATTTAGTCTTTTCTAGATTGTATTTGCTCTTTTATTTTTGTTATAAACTCATCAAGTGACATGTTTATAAGACCTTCTTGCCCGCGAGTTCTTAAACTAATAGTATGTTCATCTTGTTCTTTATCACCCACAACAATCATATAAGGTACTTTTTTTATTTGCGCTTCGCGTACTTTATAACCAAGTTTTTCACTGCGATTATCACTTAATGCGCGAATGCCCTGTTCATCAAGTTTTGCTTTTATTTCATTTGCATAAGTAGCATTGCGTTCGGTAATGCTAAGCACTTTTGCTTGCACCGGAGAAAGCCATACAGGGAATGCACCCGCATAATTTTCTATAATAATGCCAATAAAGCGATCAATAGAACCATAAATTACGCGGTGAATCATTAATGGTTCTTTTTTGGAACCATCTACATCTATATATTCAAGTCCAAAGCGTTTTGGCATTTGCATATCTAATTGAATAGTCCCGCATTGCCAAGTTCTACCGATTGCATCTTTAATGTGAATATCAATTTTAGGTCCATAAAAAGCGCCATCGCCCTCATTTATAACAAACTCTTTACCAATATTAATTAATGCATTTTTAAGTTCATTTTCAGCAAATTCCCAATCTTTTATATCGCCAATATGATTTTCCGGCATAGTAGAAAGTTCAAGATGATACGAAAGCCCAAATGTGTCATACATTTTGTCAACTAAGTCAAGAACGCCTTTTACTTCTTGTTCTACTTGCGCTGGCAACATAAAAATGTGTGCATCATCTTGCGTAAACGCTCTTACGCGAAATAAACCGTGTAGCGTGCCACTCGCTTCGTGTCTATGCACTTTACCCAATTCGCCTACCCTTAACGGTAAATCCTTATAAGAATGAATACTTTCTTTATAATAAAGCATTCCACCCGGACAGTTCATAGGCTTTATTGCAAACTCTTCGCCTTCAACATTAAACATATACATATTATTTTTGTAGTGATCCCAATGGCCAGAAGTAAGCCATAATTCTTTATTTAACGCAATCGGAGTTTCAATTTCTTCATAGCCTGCCAACTTATGCATTTCACGCCAGTATTTAACAAGTTCATTTTTAATAATCATACCATTTGGCATATATGTCGGCATACCCGGCCCATAATCTGATATGAAAAACAATCCTAATTCTTTACCAAGTTTGCGGTGATCACGTTTTTTTGCTTCTTCAAGCATAAGTACATAATCACTTAATTCTTTTTTACTTGCAAAAGCATATACATAAATACGTTGAAGCATTTTATTTTTTTCGCTACCTCGCCAATACGCACCACTAATTCTATTAACTTTAAACCCCATATTTTGAAGTTTTGAAGTATTTTCTACGTGAGGACCGCGACAAAGGTCTACAAAATCATCGCCAAGATAGTAAACCGATATGACTTCATTTTCAGGTAAATCGCTAATTAGTTCCATCTTGTACGGATTATCTTCAAATAATTTTAAAGCATCATTTCTTGACAATTCATTTCTTTTAAATGCTTCGCTCTTATTTATTATAGCAGACATTGTTTTTTCTATTGCAACAAAATCTTCGGGTACAATTACATGGTTTAAATCTAAATCGTAGTAAAAACCATCATCTACCGCCGGTCCAATTGTAAGTTTTGTATCAGGATACAAACTCATAATCGCTTTTGCAAGCACGTGTGCCATTGAGTGCCTGCTAATTTCTAATTTTAAATTTATTTCTTTTTTAATACTCATTTCATTCTTCTCCTTTAAAACATCTCACGAATTGAGGTTTTTAAAATAAAAAACCCTAAAACTATCATCAGTTTTAAGGACGGATTTCTCCGCGGTTCCACCTTAATTGCAAATATTTTTGCCACTTTACATTAAACTTATCTTTATAGCGTAAAGTGGTTTCAATATATTTTTATGTGCGTTAATTACACCAGATAACGCTCTCTTAAACAATCAAAATATATTTACTTGTCTTTTGCTTTCACATAAAGATTTATTAATATATATTAGCCTTAAATAAATTAATTGTCAATATCTTTTGCACAAATTTAAAAATTTAAAAAATTCTATTTTCTGCAAGTTGCACTCTACCTTCAAATATGTTATAAATTTCCTTTAAAATTTGAATATTTTGATTAACATCACAGTGCAGTACTATTTTTTGCGGTGCAATTTCAATTAAGGCAGTCAGTAATAGTATATCATTTTGTCCGCTTGTTGGCTCTGCAAAATCATTTTTTAATTGTTTTAAATAGTAATCGCATATTGTATATCCCTGCTCATCGTACAAAATATGCACTTCCCCATACTTACTTTCTAAATTACTAATTAAAAAGCGTAATAATTCATTAAATGTGTCTTTGTTTAATAAGTAATAAGAATTGCTGTTAGCAAGTCCGCAAAGTTCGTCCCACCTAGTTTTTAACTCGTAAAGCCTAAATTCGTAAAATGACTTAATAATTAATTTGTTTTTGTACTTTAATTTGGACAATATAAAGTCTTTATCGGCGGTGCTGTCAAATGTTGTTAATGCTTTAATAAAAGCCTGCATATCGATTTCATTTGGTATTGGTAAAGTTAGATTTTTTATAAAATAGGTACGTTTATAAAAATTTATTAAAAAATCAGCAATCGTACTATCTACTAATTTTTTCGTACTTACTTTATATTCTCGTTTGCACGCAAGTAATATGTAATATTTATCGGCTTCTGCGTAATGAGCAAACACTCCGTTAATATCTTTAAAATGTGCTGTCAGTTTGTGTTGTAAAAATTCTAAGCATTCTGTATCGCCCGATTCTGCCTCAATAGTCAATTCCCACATAATTCACCTCGCAAATATTGTATGTAATTAAAATATTATTACTCATATAAAATTATTTATTTTTTTGTAAAATCTAATAAAGTTTTAATATAAATAGATGAAAATTTTGATTTTTTTGTATCATATATAAAATTCTGGTAATACTAAATACATAACAAGGTGAAACCTTGATAATGGAGGTAAAATTTTAATGTCACACAACAAAACAAACAATTATCAAAACAAACAGGCCGAAACCGCAAAAAACGAAAGCACCAATAAAACAAATAATGCAAATAGCACCAACAACGATTATAATTCAACCAACAAAAACACCAGCAATAAAAACACATCAAACTGTCGTTAAAATATTACAATTAATGTAATTTAAAAAATGCAAGCGAAATTTTATAACATCGCTGCATTTTTTTATTGACATAAATATTTATTTAAATTTACAAAAACCCTTGCTTTTTTTCAGTAAATTTGATATATTAATAGCGTTCACGGTTTGCATTTAAATTTAGTATTACATATAATATTTAATGCAATACATATGACACAGCACAGTAAAAAATTAATATGGAGCAACAAATCTTATTTAGAAGGAATAAAGCTAGCAAAGTTATAAAAATGCAATTAATTTATTTTAAATAGGACAATATGACAGCAGAAAAATTGCTTTCTAAAATTGCCAATTCAAATTAACAGTATTTTTGCTGTAATTTGAATGCAGTACAAGGCTCGCGAAGCGTGCAGGACAGGAGTTTATAAATAATAAATGACTGGTCTGAACGCAAAGCAGAAACGCAGTAATGCGTCAAATTGCAAGCAAAAATATGCGGGAGTAGCTCAGTTGGTAGAGCACTGCCTTGCCAAGGCAGTTGTCGCGGGTTCGAATCTCGTCTTCCGCTCCAAACGGTACCATAGCCAAGCGGTAAGGCAAGAGTCTGCAAAACTCTGATCCCCAGTTCAAATCTGGGTGGTACCTCCAATTTTTTTAAGATAATATGCCGAAGTGGCGAAATGGTAGACGCAAGGGACTTAAAATCCCTCGGGGGCAACTCCATGCCGGTTCGAGTCCGGCCCTCGGCACCAAATAAAAAAAACACCTTATTTGGTGTTTTTTTTATTTGGTGCCTTGGCCGGCATTCATAAATTGCAATTTATTATTACCTTTCTATTTAACTAACTTATTGCAATTTATTCATCGGGGTTTTGCCCTGCAAAACCCGTTGTTCGCTAAAAACAGTTTACTAAACTGTTTTCTTTACGCTCCAACCCCTCGGCACCAGTATTAAACCACTCACTTATAG
>JALOBO010000072.1 GCA_023228225.1 Clostridia bacterium | reverse complement strand
CTCCTCTCTGTATTTCTCATGGTACTCTTTATAGTGTTCTCTGTTATTCTCTCTCCACTCTTTTTGTTTTTCTGTTAAATAGTCAGGGTGCTCTTTTCTCCACTTTTTATTTTGCTCTTTTAATCTTTCTTTATTGGCTGCCCAATACGCTTTATTGTGCTCTCGGTTTGCTTCTTTATTGTTTGCATACTTTTCTTTATTGTATACCTGAACGTGTTCTTTGTTTTCTTCCCTCCACTGTTTGTTTTTAGCACACAAAGCTTCTTTATTTTCTTCCCAATGCTTTTTACGCTGTGTTGTAATAGCTTCTTTATTTTCTTCAATGTATTTTTTATTGTACTCTGCTTTATGCTCTTTGTTGCTCTCTCCCCACTGCTTGTTTCTTCTCGCTTGACAGTTTCTACACTCGTTTCGATGTCCGTCTTTGGCACCTTTTCGAGTACTAAAACCATGTAAAGGTACTAGCTGCTTGCATGTTATACATCTTTTATACTCTTGTGTACTGTCTACCAAATGCATCACCAAATTACTGTATAAAGTATATACGTCCTAAAAGACTATAAGCTTTTCGACAGTATTTCACAGCCTAAATACAAATTTTAAGCCTGTTGACAACTGTATAGAAAGTTTTAAATAGAAAGAGTGCGTATATAGTAGTAGGGTATTATTACCTAAACAAATAAACAAATAAACAAATAAACAAACAAAACAGTAAAATAATATACACAAAGGAGTTTTAAAATATGGTATCTATTATTGAAGAGATTACAGCCTTCTGCATGGGTCTTTTAACGATAGTGGTCGTCCTGTATTTAGGACCTGGACTTGGAGACAGCATGTCCACCTCACTTCCAATCAACGAGAGCGGCGACTTTGCCAGCGCAACCACTGGTGCTGACGTCTGGACCTCTGGGGTTGCAATCCTCGGCGCAGTCATTGTTATTGCTGCAGTTGCAATCGCAATCAGAGCCCTTAAAGGTTTAAAAGATTAAACAGAGGGAGTTTTCTTAATCCCTCTTCTCTCTTTTAAATTTTACTTCTGCCTTAGTAATTAATAGGCATTAGAAGTATATAAATTAGTAGGAAACTAAGTTACGGTGGTGTTTTAACAGGAGGAAAATATGAACAGCGAAGGCTATCTAAACGAAGAACCAGAAGAGGAAGATCAGTATCAAGACGATGATTTAGGCAGTACGTCATTTGGATTTGGCGCAAGTAATGTAGAACGCCCCAGCTTCTCAGATGACAGCTTGAAATATGCCACTATGATGGGTGCGAGTCCTTACCTTGCAGACATAATGGGGCACATTAAGACAGCAGCAGTTACAGAAAGGTATAAGCGCGAGTTGGTTTCCTGTGTCTACTCATTATTTGCACGGGAGCAGGTATTAGCCAACAACAGCATCAGAAAATTAGGCATGTTTGGGCAGAATGATCCATTAAAGTATGTACTAATATTTGCACAGTTGAAACTTGAATTAACCAGATGTGCCGCGACTCAGGAAGATATGCTTAGTATGAATGTTAGCGCACTGGAAAAGAATGTAATGTCAGTGTTTGAAGCGTATGTCTCAAGGTCAGTAGGAGAAAAGAGAGAGCGTCTTATTAATGCTGAACTTGGAACTCGCAGTATTCAGGTGCAGGAAGTCACAAGACCATATGAAACAGCAGAGCTTAAGAAAAAGAGAAGTTTTTGGTCGTTCGGAGGAAAGTAAATGTCAGTACTTGCAGGCACTACGCCTATTATGATTATTCTTGTGGTAGTTGTTTTAGCCTTATTTGGGCTAAGTATGTACCTACTCAATCAAATGACAAAAATAAAGAAATTTGCATACCTAGTAAAAATTATGTCTGAGTGTGGCAGCAATCCTATGGGGTTAGTCGTGGACAGATCAGGTACTATGATACCCTTTGTATCTGAGCCAGATGAGCGCAACAAAGGACTTATAAAAAACGAGTTCACTATCGTTAATCCTGACCTTGTAAAAAGCAGTACAAAAAGAGCTTCCAGAATTAGAATGAAAAGAGGTCCTGAAGTTAATATCTACCCACTTCCGTACTATTTCCCAATGGATGTTCATGATGCTAGTGCTCTCTGTCAGCTTGCAAAGAAAATTAGGAACCACCCTGATTTCTCCTGGATAGGAAACGAGAGAAGAGTTCTTGAACTGCTGTTTAATTCCACAGAGACGTTTGCAGCAGACTGCAGAATGTTGGTGAGTTCAAGTATTGCAATGAGAAATATAGTGCCGGAAGATTTCTTTGTGGACCCTGAGGAAGAAGAGGAACTTGAGGAAGAACTTGAGGAAGAACTTGAGGAAGAACTTGAGGAAGAAGAAACAGAGGAAGAACTTGAAGAAGTAGAAGACGAAGAAGAGAAAAGGCAGGGGTTCTAAATGGCTAGACAGCAGAATGTAGATATTGAGAGAGTTTCACAGAGGCTTGCAGAGAAAATATTAGCCTACAGAGAAGAGATAAAACTTATACCTATTCAATCAGAGGCTCTTTGCCTCTCTGAAGCTGCAGACCTATGCAGCATGGGGCTTACTGGCAGTATGGTGAGTAATTTACTTACTCTTCAGGAGCAGGGAGACAAAAGAGGACTAGAGGACTTTCTAGACAAGCACAAAGGTGAAATTATTGCCTTTTGTATGATCGTGGGAGTTATTGTGTTAGGGGTTTACATATTGAATACTCAGACAGGAGCGGTTTAAGCTATGGCTGATACGGTGATAGTAGGGAAAATAGAACAGGTTAATAGAGCTGCTGAGGTATATTTTTACCTCAACCAGTTTGCAACTGATATGCAAATTCAGATCTCCTATAATCACCGTTTTGAACTGCGGGACACACTGCAGCATTTCAAGCGGTGTATGATAGAACTGTATTACATTGTCAGGTATAATAAAGCATTTAGCACAGACGTTAAATTAAAACGTGACTTAGAAATATGGATTGCAGATGACTGTGCCCGTCCTATTTCATTAAGCTATTGCAGACGGTCACTTAAGCTATTTGATAAGTTTACAGAAAAATTAGCTATGATTGGTGTGGTGGAAAGATAATGGCAGTGAATGGCACAGGTTTACAGACTCCTGCGGCAAAAGTCGCACCAAAAGTTCAGTATACTAACCTTCTCTTTAGTTCTTTCTTTAAATTTGTGGATGTTTGTGGCGGGTTAGACCAGAGCTCACAATCTATTCAAAAGAGAATCGAAATATTAACAGTGGTACTTATTAACTTTATACCTTCACCTGTGGAGCGCAAACGCCTTAAAGAAAGCAGGAAAGAGCGCATACATGCAATAAAAGCCAAAGGGCTTGACGTTGATGATACTAATGATGAAATATTAGAAATTAATACAGATATTGTTGGTGAAGTAATGGAGCTTTGTGACGATTTCCTAGCAATCATGGAAAGACAGAGCGTTATGGCTACAATAGATAACGGTGAGCTTGAGAAGCTGGAGAAGAAGTATTACCCTAATGGATTACCTAACCCTAGTAAAGCAACTTTTGAGGAGACTGACGATGATGAGGTCATTGAAGAAATATAAGCCAGAAGAGACAATAACATTTGCAGAAATTATAGCAAACAAAATATGTAGTGGTCACAATCAACACATCATTTGCTTTTTCGAAGGTCCCACAGGAGCCGGAAAGTCTAACGCATGTAATAGACTGTGTTATGACGTTTCTCTTCTTTTTGCTGATCGTATGGGAGGAAGACCTGAAGATTATTATAATGTAGATCATATTGCAATAATGACCATGGATGAGGTTTTTCGTGTAGCTAAAAGTATGAAAAAGTTTGGAATCTATAATCTAGATGATATTGGTGCAGAAGGCATGACTGCAAGGAACTGGCAGTCAGATGTTAACGAGGTTATGACAAAGCTGTTGCAGACATTCAGAACAAAGAATAACCTGCTGGTGATGTCTTCACCTTCCAGGGACTTTGTAGATAAAATTGCAAGAACACTTTTACATTATAAGGTTACAATGGTAAAGGCATGGTATGATAGGGGGATTTGCCTTGGTAAATTATCTACAGTACAGAAAATGTATCAAAAAGACGGTTCAAATAACATTTACCCGTTTGTAAGGCACAAGGGCATAGCGTATAACTATACAGCGTTCACGCTTGCGCCTGACCATATCAGACTCCCGTATGAGGAAAAGAGAACTAAACTTGAAGAAGAAATGAACGCAAAATCAATGCAAGACGCACAGGATAAAATGGAAGGTGTAAAAGATGAGATGGTAAAACTTCAGAAGGACGTACAGTCGAATAAAAAATTTACACACGCTCAAATTTATGTGGACTTTTTGTCTCAAGGTTATTCATCAAAAGAAGCAAATAAGTTTGCAAGTGAGCAGTCAGGAATCTCTCAAACAGTCAGGACAACCCAAAGAGACATAGAAAAATTCCACATTAATGCATCTGTGCAGTAAGTAATGTTTCAGCGACATTAAAAATAACTAAAACGACACTTTTTTAACTTATAGTAGTGTCGCTGAATACTTATTACTTCTTAAAACGACGACGACATTAACTTGCTCGTCCCTTATTAATTAACTTATTGGGACTACTAGATTTTTGACTGTTAACAGTGTGAAGTGTCGTTTTGATGAATCTGAGGTATATTATACCTTCTTTTTTGATATTTTAGGATTAGAAGAAAATAGCCCTGTCGCTGAAATGTCGTATATAAACTAAAAAGAAAAGAGCCAGGATTAACCTGACTCTTCAAATACTAAAAAGAGTTTAATTAAATTTTACAATATAAGTAAACCTTCCAGGGTTACCCATATTTTTTACATAATGATTTCTTAGCTTCTGTTTTGCAGCTTTTAGCTGTGCCTGAGTATACCCTGATCCAAGCGATACCTGAGTAACTGTTCTGTTACCTATCTTTGCATATAGTGTGTATCCCATATTATTCATCTCACTATAGTAATATACACTATTACACTATTTATAGCTTTGCATACAGCGTAAAGTTATATACACCACACGTTAAATAAGTAGTAGACGTTATTTTTTGTTTCTCATAATCCCTCCTATATCCCACAGTGCAATGGACAGGGATCTAATGCAGCACTCTTTTCTATTCTCATCATACAGCTCACATGCTATATCGCATGCTATATCGCATGGGTTGCAGGTAAAAGGGCAGGTAGTCTGCCTTGGGTTTCTTACTATGGTGGCTATCATAATCACCATAGTGTAAGTGGTAGGCATTATTTAAAAAAGTATTGGTTGAGAAGGAGTTAAAGAGAAAAGAAAATAAAGCTAATCATACACTGAATAGCTATTCACTGGGGTGCTTCCATGTGCATTTTAGCCACAGCGTTCATGTCAATGTAGCTTAGGATCTCTTCTATACACTGGTTGTCATAGTAAGGCATGTTGGTATTGTCACAGAGCACATAAGTTTGAACTTCCTGCTGGTCCTCTGCTACAATCGCCTGGTGTCCTGTGAAGCCTGCCCTTGTAAGATAGGCTGTGATTTGTTCAGTCATGTTAGTTTTATAAAAAGTGTAATCCATTTATTCCACCTAAACTTATTCTTTTAATCTGTTACTACACTTACTATAATCTTAAAGTATATAAAATAATAGGAAACAATGATAGGTTTAAGTGCCTATCACTGACTAGCTCTACCCCACAGCATACCACTTATAAACCCTATACAAAGAGTTTTTATGCACACTATAGGTAATAAATGTGCAGGAAATAGTGAAATATACTCTGTGCCTTGTATGGATGTTACGTTAAGCTCACACATAGCTGTGAGTGGCGCGCCTGTCGCCTGCATACCTAAATCGAGCGCGTGTTGTATCAAGTAGGACCCCATGAGTAATGCAATTAAATACACAAAAAATATTGTAGGACCCCAATATTTCCACTCGAAAAAAAATTTTATTATCCCCATATTATCACCTAGTTAAACCCAACTATCGTTAAATCCAGCTACCTAACCCCTGCTTAAATGTTTTCACAGGTTTAACCTCTTCTGGCTGTTTAAGCTCCCTGGTACACTGTCCGGCAGACTTATCAAATCTCCACCTGATAAAGTTAGGGTACCTCATTTTCCCTGATGGTAGGAGCTCATGCGTCTGGACCTCAAGCGTCCTGGGGTTCTCTGCTGACACATCACCCTTTTCTATCATCTGCATAAGCTCATCTCTCAGGCTGTCTGTAAGTCCTCCTCCTACCTGTGCAACCTCTGCTTTCTTTCCATTAATGTACTGGTAACACACAAGGCTTCCAACTCTCCCCTCGTGCTTGCCTTTACCTTCCTTATATGCACCCTCCCAAAACACGTCCTCTGTGCATTTGTACTTATACTTCAGCGCAGGTTCAAAGTAGTTATTTTGCAGGTCCTTAACAACTATACCTTCAAGCCCATACTTGCCTGAATTGACTCTATCCAGAAGATCCTGCTTACTCTCCTGTGTTCTGCACTGGTCAATTAATATCATCCTGTCAGATTCTCTTATAATGTCCTTGTGCCATTCGAGTTCCTGCCTTCTTGCCAGAAAGGATAGCTGCCTAAAGTCACCATTGAAATTCAAAGCATCAAATAGCATAAACTGAGCAGGAAACTTTTTAGCATACATGTCAATATCTTTTTTCCGGTTGCATCTGCTCTCAATACCTTTGAAAGACTCATTACCATCAGGGTCCAGTACTACAATTTCTCCAAGTAAGGTAATTTTGCTGAAGTCATTATCATCACAGAATTTTCTTACACTAGGCAGTAAATCAGGGAATGTATCAGTATATTCCTGCTGTTCACCGTTCTTAAGAATACCTCTACCATAAATTTCAAACTCTTCTGCCTCAAGGTCCACA
>JALOBO010000071.1 GCA_023228225.1 Clostridia bacterium | reverse complement strand
TTATTTTATTGCGGTGTGTATTGGACGAAGTTCGAATGTATTTCGGACAAAATCCGCAGGATTTTGACGAATGACACTTGCGCCTCGCCCGCGCTCGACAAGCTCGCGCGGGGCAAAAACCAAAAATTTCCTATCATTTTTATTTGCGGCTCCCCCCACACCCCCCGCCGCGAAGCGGAAAATTTGAAAGGAAGGAAATTTTTGGTTTTGCTGCCGCCGCTTCACTCCTCCAAAAAGGCTAATAAGTATAGTTTAGCATTTTTGCCATATTTACGCCCGCCTTTTCTCCGTCGCTTGCGTCGGCGCGAGGCGCTCCCATATCCGCGTTTTGTGGTAGTTCGATAGTCCGCTCACACTTCGCAATCACCTCGCATTGGCCGCTCACATTCGTTCACGATGCCTGCTCGGTGCTTACTTTGTGTTCGCTCTGTGGCTTCGGCGGCGTTCGTGGTATCTCACAGAATCGACCTATCAACATACGTAAAATATTCTCTACCAAATAATTCTATAAAATCGGCATTGGTAAGAGAAAGCGGAAATTCTGTATTCTTCATTTGTGAGATGTGCTTACCAAGTGCTTCTTTTTTTAATTTAATTTGTTTAGAATCTAATAAATAAAAATAGTCGATCTCTTTGTTTTTCAGTCCGAATTCTTCTGACCAATAATTTAGTTTCGGTAAGTATGATTCAGGAACATTATTTTTATTTTTTCCGAGCCAATACAAATATATCTCTCTTGGGATTGTTACCTCAAATAGTGAACTAAGCGGTGATGAATTTTTGAATAACAATCTACCAACCTTATGTACTACAAGGTGGTCTTTATTGCCGTAGCCACCATTTTTATCGTATGAAAAAAGCGTATAGTGTTTTATGCCCCTTTTTTCAATAATTGTTCTGATTCCATCCACAATATCCTTTGCGGATTGCAAAAAAAGAGGTTTACCATATTCAGTATATTTAGGTTCACAATACTCAAGAAACTCTACATTTTTTACACCCAGGACTCTTAAGGCTTCAGCAAGCTCTTTCCGTCTGATTGTTGTTATTTTTTCTTCTTCAATAAATCCTGTGGCCAAATAGATCAATAAAACATTATAATTGTGCACTATGAATCTGTTTATAATACCAGCAGATAAGAAAGATTCATCATCGGCGTGGGCATGAAGCATTACAACGACATTCTCTTTCGGAAAAAATCTTTCAAGATTATTATTTATTTCTTTCATAATGATTAATTATCTCATCAAATAGCACAAGATCATCTTTTGCAACTGATCTGGAACCACCATTTTTCTTTATGTATTCTATAGAATGACGACTCAAAGTAGATTTTCTTTGCAACAGATTCACGGCCACTGAAGCCAGATGCTCAACATTAAAAGGAGTAGCCGCAGATACAGACTCTACGTCGGAATAGTTAACTCTATAAAAAAGATTATTCCACATTGCCACAGGTAATCCATAAGCCATAGCTTCATTAACAACTGTCGGAAAATTGTCGTAAATTGATGGGTAAATAAAACAACCGCTTTTACTTAAAATTGTGGCTTTGGTTTTATCATCCACCCAACCAAAAAAACGAACGGAAAAAGATTTACTCTGACTCTCAAGCAGGCGTCTGAGTTTTTCTTGGGAGTACTTATCATCGGCTCTGCCCATGATTGCTACACTGATTTTCCTACCAAGCATGATTGAAATTCTGTTAAACAAATCTTGCAGATATTCTACTCCCTTTCCTTTCTCCATTCTCGCCATATAACAAAAATCATAGTCAATATCTGAAGTTTTAGTCGTCTTAAGCGGATCAACTGTAACGTGAGGCACCTGTCTCCAAAACAATGACTTCGGAAAATATTTTTTGAAATAGAAAGCGACGGTTGCATTGTTTGCAACTAATAAGCCGGAATTTATAATTTTAGGAAATTCTCTGTAATGCTTGATAATATAGTTTTTTCTGTATTTTAATATTTGCTTATTAGCAAATTTCCTTACGTCTGATTCAAATGATTTTGTTGGATTCAAGGGCGAACCCAAAAAAGGCATCGCGTGACATATGCCGCAAAATGCTACCTTGTCCGATATTTTTTTATGTAATTCTAAAATTAAATCCCAAATCTCAATACATAAAATAACAATATCTGGCCTACAAAAGCTGATTATTTCATCTATTTGCCCTACAATATTACCCAAATTAACTACTTTCCAGCCACTAAATTTAATCGGTAGGGCATAAAAATGTATATTTGGATATTTATTAAGGAAAAATTTATCAAGTTCGTCTGTTAAAGACAAAATAGAAACATCCGCCATCTTGCTGATGTCCTCTAACTCATAGCGTAATCGCGCCGTATGCCCGGAGCTACTTGATAATTTGCCCAGATGTATAAAAAATAGTTTCCTTCTCTTGTTCATATAAATGTATATTACCGTGAACACCTATACCTTGCTCATCGATAATAAGACCGGAATTTTCAGGAAGCGCAGCTATCCTTAAGACATATTTACGACAAATATTTCCAACGGCGCTTTCTTGCTCTTCACTATTTGAAAAATGCGGGAACACGGAGATATTATTAACAAAATTCATACCATCGTGCTTTGAATAATTTTCTAAATTTTCTTCCTCTACTGTTCGTAAGTCTTTACCGGTAATCACGGCGCCAGCGCTTCCGCCATAGTAGACACCACCATTTCTAATGTATTTTTTTAGAGCGTCAAGCATTCCTGATTTTTCTAACACCATCAAGAGTCTGTACGTATTGCCACCACCAACATATACTGCATCGTAATTGTGTAAAATGGGCAAGGAATCTCCATCGTTCCACATGGTAAAATCCAAATCCCTGTCGTTGCTCGAGTGACGTGAAATCAATTTTGAAAACCAATCGAAAGCCGCCTCTGTTTTAGTCATGGTGGTTGCCATTGCAACAGGAACATAGAGTATATTTGCATTCTGCGGTAATGAATCAAAGAATAAACTGTCAAACAGATATGATGTCTCTATATCGCCGCCACCGCTTAAAAAAAGTTTACTCATATCTTTTTAAATTAATACTTTTTACTACTCCAATAATCTCCTCTGGAGATGAAGAATAGATTCTTTTAATAAATTCATCTGTACCTAAATTCACATCGACCTTAATTTTTTTGCCCGTATCTCTTTCGACACGGTTGACGATATGTACATTTTGAGCACGTATCATTTCTTTCTTTAATAATTCACGAGCTCCGACCTTATCAACAATCCCTTCGACGTTATTTCTTAACCAAAAATCATATGATAAATTCAAAAGTCTATCTTCAGAAAAAGAAGCCTCGGCATTTCTTTCAACAAATCTTTTAATCAGCTGTCTTAATCTAAACCCGGGATCTTTATGGGATGGAACAACTCCCTGCATTAGCATTAATGTGGCTGTTCTGACGGGATCTATAATTCTTGCGACATCATCTTTATTATCAGAATGGTAGAATTCTTCAAAGTCAATAAAATAAGGTTGGTCTTTATTTTCTCTATGAATCCACTTATATCTTTCAGCACCGTGTGTTGTTTCGGCAACGGAAACAGTCTGCCCATCAACTTTAGGAAATTTATCTATATACACACCTTCCGATACTTCGTTCCCGTCATAATATAAAGTGACGACTAGTTTAGTGAACTTTTTTTGACCCCAGCGATCATCTTGGATATCAATTGTTAAATAGTATTTTTGTATATCTGTATCATGATTCAATGAATCAATCACCATCTGTTTGCACATACTAAAAAAATCTTCATCGGATACTCCAAGCTGAACGATGGCTTCATCTATAAAGGCTGTTGAATAACCTTCTTTGATTTTATCCATAAACTGACTGCGAACAACTGGTTGTGCAATTTTAAACTTTTCACTTTCTAAATTAATTTTGTCGCGTTCGAGAGTTTCAAGATGTTGAATACCGGCTGAAGTAAAAATAGTCGTGTCTCCCTCAGGTCTAAGCACCCCATCTGGCTTACTTGTGGATATATGTTCTAATGAACTTTCATTTTGAATATTTCCTGAATACACTCTTTCAGCAAGCAAATATTTTCCATCAAGTTGCCTAACTAGACCCACATGGGTAGTCAAATATTCCAGTCTTGTTATTTCTTTTTCTTGATTAGGCATCTTTTCCATAACATTAAAATAATCTTAATTTATTCTCTAACAGATTTCTAGTTATTTCTGGAATATTTCTTAATTCGTTTTCAACAAAAATTCGAACCTGTTCTTCGCTTATATTTGAATTGTATAAAGTAACAAATGTCTTCCATGGATCAAGTAAATCTCGGCCACTTTGGCTAATTAAAGAGACTTCATTTGCGACGCCAAACTTTTCAAATATTTTATTACTCATTTCGTTGGCAGCCACATAGTAAATCTTACCGATATGATAAACAGGATTTTTACCACAAGCCCCTTCCATACTCATAAGTCTTGTGGGTGAAATTATCCCGTTTACTCTATTTCCTCTACCAACCAAACCTTCGTCGCCACTTTCTATCGATGAACCGATCGCTGTAAGGTAAAGTTCCTTTGTTTCTAAATTATCACGAGTATTACACGATAGCTCGAGATTATTTATCCCAATATTTTGGGAAATCTTAAAAATAAATTGTTTGGCCTGCTCTAAATTTTGTCTATATTCCTCAACCGAATACACATAGTTGGCTATTTGCGGTATACATAAAGTCACACCGAACTGCTGACCGTGCCTCGTACCCATTATTTTAATGTCGGATCCTATCCACGGATGATCCTTTTTAAAACTCTCAGAATTTAAGGTTCCTTCAATATCTAAAACAAGTTTCTCTAACTTAGAATGAGGAGCATAACCCACACCCAGGGAAGTATCATTAGAAAATAATTTTTTAATTTCCGGAAGGTCGTCAAAATTTCTTGGTTCAAACCAAAATTTTCTGGGAGTATTCGTTGACTTAAATTCTTCAGTTTTGCCAGGACTGCTTTGTGTACTTAAGTTGTAATGGATTTCTAAGTCACTTTCTTTTATTAGATTTCTAAATTTGTTTAAGAGAAACTCACTAGCCCAAGATTTTAACAAATCCTCAACTGGGATATTTTTATCTCCAAATTTTGTTGAAGCACGACCATTCAGTAATACTCTTATCGGTTTTGTTAGGTATCCCTCGCCGAATTTTACAAATGAAGCACCACCAAGTAACCCAACTTTATCAAAGTTATGATGTAATACTGCGCCAAAATTCTTCAGAGTGTAATTTGAGTAGTTAACTGACAAAAACTCAGCAAGAGCATCGGATAAGGTGTCTGGATGTCCAATGCCCTTACGTTCTACGAACTCATACTCTGGTTCTGATAATTCTTTTTTATGTACGTAAATCATAAATTTTATTGCTTAAAATTGATAAAGTCTTCAACCATCGTCCTGGCAATATCGTCTCTATATTGAACTTCTGGTGATTTAAAATAATATGCGCTTATTGCCCCTAAATTTCCTGAAACTCCACGATCAATAGCAACCTTCATAGCCCTGATAACATCTATCATAACCCCAGCACTATTCGGGCTATCTTCAACACTCAATTTAATATCTAATTCAAAAGGTAATTCTCCAAATTGCTTGCCCTTAACATTTATATAGCAAATTTTATTGTCATTAAGATGAGGTATGTAATCACTAGGACCAATTCGAACCCCAAAATCTTTTTCTCCAAGTATCGAGGTCACCGCGTTCGTTTTTGATAATCTTTTCGAAATCAGCCGACTTTCATCTTTCATGTTTAAAAAATCTGTATTCCCACCAACATTTAGCTGATATGTGTTATCAATCTTATGTCCGCGATCTTCAATAAATCTTGTTACAATCCTGTGCAGGATAGTCGCGCCAAATTGAGATTTTATATCATCGCCAACACAAGGTATACCTTTTTCTTTGAACTTTGCAATCCATGCCGGGTCTGAGCAAATGAATTCTGGTATCGCGTTAATAAATCCAACACCAGCTTTTATTGCCTCGTTAGCATAAAATCTTGACGCTTCGGCACTACCTACGGGTAAATAAGAGATAAGCATTTCTGCGCCGCTTTTGCGTAATTCCTGCGCAATATCAACCGATTCTTGTTCTTCATCGACAATAAAATATTCTCGCATATGGGGCGCCACACCGTCTAAAACATGCCCCCTCAGTACCTTAGTATCTAATAGTTCAACCTCTTGAAACTTCGTTGTGCAATTAGGTTTTTGAAATATTGCTTCTGCAAGATCTTTTCCTACTTTTCTTTTATCGACATCAAACGCGGCGACAAATTCAATATCAGACACGTTAAATCCAGCAAAATTTGGGTGCATTAATCCGACGGTCGTACTTTCTGGTCTTGAGTAAAATGAAACACCTTGGACAAGAGAACTCGCACAGTTTCCTATACCCACAAGCGCAACTTTTATTTTTTTAGACTTATTCATAAATTTATTTTAGAAGCTCATCTACACTAACGCCAAGAGCTTTAGCTATTTTTGAAAGCGTATCAATGGTTGGATTCTGACTACCTCCCGATTCAATTTTAATAATGGTGTTGTAGGTAACATCCGCCATTTTAGAAAGACGGTCTTGAGAAATACCGAGCTTTTGCCGGTATTTCTTTATGTTATGAGCTATTGTTGATTTTTTGCTTGCAGACATTGTAATATATTACTATAATTGAAGTAATGGTTGTTGGGATTGGTTAATTTATTACTATGGTAGCAAAAAATAACCAAAAGGTAAATATGAAGCGGCGGCAGCAAAACCAAAAATTTCCTTCCTTTCAAATTTTCCGCTTCGCGGCGGGGGGTGTGGGGGGAGCCGCAAATAAAAATGATAGGAAATTTTTGGGTTTTGCCCCGCGCGAGCTTG
>JALOBO010000070.1 GCA_023228225.1 Clostridia bacterium | reverse complement strand
CATGAATTTCGTTTCTGCCATAGGATATAGTATGCACTCTATATATTTAAATGTAATTGTTGGATAATAATGCACAGATATGTTATACATATCTGATAAAAAAATAGATATTAGAGTGATTTATATATAATCCTACCACTTTCTAACCAGAATGTGACTTTTTTAATGAAATCATCTTTGATTATATATCGGCATGTATTAGGTGTTACATAGAAATGATGTTTATTTGAATCCCATAGTTCTGATATGAGAACCAACTCCTCTTTGATTTCATTATAATTTGATTGTCTGGAAGCTCCAGATAGTCTATTGGTAAATATGAGCATATGTGTTCCACTATCCCGAACAAACCAATATACGGACTCTATTTCGGAGTTTTTAAATTTGGATAATACATTACTATCATGTAATAAATCTTCTGGATAATATAAGGGTTTATTCAGACTAAGTGCTTTTTTAGCGATTCTTTTCATATAAGAATTACGGGTTGTTTTTAAAATTTTAGATACGACTTCTTTTAGTGTGTTTGTCATAGCATATGGTATGTGGTCTATATATTTAAATGTATTTACTGGATAATAGAAATACCTTTAAATAGTTTGAAAAATAAATAAGGTGATGATAGTGAGGTGATGAACATAAAATGTTAGATTCCATTAGTATGAAAGATGCTGATATATCAAATATCGGAATTAATGTTGAACTTGTATCCGATAAGAAAACGGTATGTGTTGAAATACATACGTTAGATGAATCTAATGAGGTAATCCACAGGTTTTATGACGTTTTTATGAATGAAGAAACAGCACTTATACATATGAATTCCATTACTCGTATCTGTTTGATGCTGGGAGGAAAAGTGCAAATTTTAAGTGGTAAAATTGTAGATATTTAATTCTTATATTTTTTTAAGTAAAATGACAAATCGTAATGCTTTTATAATCATAACACTAATAGTATGCATATGAGTAACTCGTATTTATCTTTGGTTATGAAATTGAAACGGTTAGCCCAATCTTCGAATGAAAATGAAGCGTTATCCGCTGTTACACGATTGGAAAAACTGTTACATCAAACTGATGTTCCTTATGCGGATGTGATGAACTCGACCACTTATACTGAACAATGGCAACGAGATATTTTTGATATGATAATAGAGTTCGAATCGACTCCTGATACAATTAAAAATATAAAAAAAGTGATAGATATGTGCATGATTGATAATTATTATTATCAGTGGGGCTATATAAACGGAATCGCAGATGCTTTGGAATATTGGTATGAAGACACTCAACCGGAACGTGTATTTGCGTTGCGATTAAAAACAGAACCAGAAGAAGGATACGATGAATATCAACGTAAATATTTAAATGAAATGACCGATGACGATGGTGATATATATGTGGATGGACGAGTTGATGGATTTGAATTTTTTCAAAAAGCGTGGGGTATAAAGTTTTAATACCATTTAGTATCAACTTTATATTCAGGTTTGAAACGTCTTTGCCTTTTACTTGATTGAATAGAAATGATTATATAGTTTTACAACATATTGATTTATATGTTAAACCAATTTAGAATTATACCAACCATTAGAACTGCTGATTTGATTGAAGTGTTTGATTTTTGGGGTATTCTGTATGTCAAACATAATGCTACGCCTTTAGTTGAATACCTGAAGTTTCCAGATGCTAAATGCAAATTTAAGTCTGAGCCACAGTTATTTAAATGCGAAAGTATTTATTGTGATACTGAATATTACGATACTGTTAATGTTCATGTCTTTAATACAAATGAACATATCGGTGTTGTCAGGAAACTTCCTTTCCGTGATATTTCAATGATTCGAGTTGAAGAGAATGGTCATGCGATTTCTATTATGAAGAATGGCAGTGATATACCGTGGATTACGATATTCGTATGAGATGTAAATCACATTTTTATATTTTGGCAAACATTTAAATATATAGAGGTTTAATATATTATCATGGTATCGACTAACAAATATTGGTATGGTTATGCAGTGCAAGGTTATTATGGTTTTGGTTGGGAAGATTTGATTCTTGAAGACACATTAACCGAAGCAAAAATTAGAGCTAAAGAATATCGTGAAAATGAAAGAGGAGTTGCACATAGAGTTGTTAAAGTACGCAGATTAAATGATGATTATGTTCCAAAAATCAAACAATCTACATTAAAAGGTAGGAAACCTATGGGTAAGAAAGTATTCACGTTTAAACGAAATGCAAAAGATACATATGTTGATGAAAATGGGAATGATACTGGATATGCTTCGGTTTGGGGAATTGTACATCGATGGTGTAAAATACATGGATATCAGGTAATCAAGTTTTCTTCAGAAGGTAAAGATTCTAAAATTTTACATATTACAATTAAATAAAATCACTTTTTTTCACATTAATACTTTTGGTATGATTTAATATAATAACACTTATATATACAATCAACAACATAATATTAAATGAATCATGCTGAACTTATTACTGCATTCAAACAAGATTGTATATTACTAACTGGAAGTGAAAGTCCATCTCGAAATCAACATATTGATAATTCGTTGCATTATTTGCATAAATTAAATCCGAATATGGATTGGTCTATTATGAAAACCAATGAAGCAAAAGAATTGTATGGAGAGTTCTTATCTTCTGATTTAGCTGATACTACAAAAGCATTGCGAAGTCGATTCATTTTACAATTCTTTAAATTTTTGATGGATGATAAATATAATACTGTATTGGAAAAAGATATAATTGGAAAACTCAAGGTGCATAGTAAGAAACCATATGTATTAGAAGAATCTCAGATTTTAACCGAAAAACAAGTGATTTCATTATTAAATTTCAAATTCAATAAACGAGTATTGCCAATTGAACAGAAATTGATAATGTGTTTTACATTCGGCGGTGCCGCACGTATCAATGAAGCATTGCATATTAGATTTAAAGATGTCAAGCGTGGCATTTATGAAAGTGGGGAATCTTATTACCGTGTTTTTATTAACGATACTAAGACGAATAAGCATAGAACTACATTCGTTTGTTTACCGTATATGATATCTATTCTTGATGATTATATGAGTAAACTCGGATTAGTGAATATTGATGATTATTTCATTACAAATAGTAATACTCCTATGGAATATTCGACTGTTAGATATTGGTATGATAAATTACGAAAAGCTACTGGAATTTCGTGTTTAACTTCACATAAAGGACGGAAATTTAATATTTCACATAGAATTGCTAATGGAGAATCTATCAGTTCTGTCAGTATGACAAGTCACGGTTCTCCAAATAGTCCAGCGTTAAAGCATTATTTACATTTACGGGAAGATGAAATTCTGGCTAATATTATGCGGAAATAAGTATATTTATCTTTTTTGCGTAGTTACACATATATTTCTAGGAAAAAGGTGTATTTCAAACACCTTTTTGACACTTATAAATAAAATTAAAAAAGGGGCATGCTGTATTTTACTTTTTTGATTTAGATTTAATTCCAGTGCGATAACAGTTGAGTGCATTTGGAGTTGATTTTTTATTTATAAGTTTTTGATGTTGTTTATACAGATATTTATCTTCATCGTAGATTTCATCGGATGAATAGTTGCCGTAGGGGTCATTGTCATAGGGAGAATTGAAAGATCCATCAGTTACTCTATCCCACCATTCATCTGGATAATCACGATATAGCCGGTCTCGATTTGCACGCGGACTAAGTTTAGTTAATCTTGATTTTTCAGTTAATATTGAATTTAGTTTTTTATTATTTCTGTTCAGGGACGGAACTTTAGATTTAGTTACCATATCTATCATTTTGCTGTTTGTATATTTAAATGTAATTATTAGATTTGTATTTTAAATTCGTTATGTTTCTATAGATAGATTTATGCATATCTATGACATATATACTATATCATATGACATATATTCAATTCTTAAGAAATTGTGGATTATTGACAATGGGTGTATCTACTATAGGTAGTCTATTTGTAGTAGGGATAATGGTACTCGTTGTCTATATAATATGTGGCTAATCATGACCTCCTCAACCGAATTGAGTAAATGGGTTTCGTATGATAATCCATTATTGAATATAGTTGCGCGGGTGATGCTATTTGATTTAATTATTATAAGTGCATATATTGGTTTATCAAGATTAGGATTTAACTTGGATATTTTATGGATATTCATATGGATACTGGTATTTAATTGTGGATATATAGTTATATATGCTGGTTTTTCGTATTTAATTCGACGGTAATTTAAAATAGAATGAAATGCATATTCGTCTGACGTTGAATCTATTTTATGAATACATTCAACGTCAGACGAATATTTGTAATAATATTAGAAAGATTGGTGAAGTCGGTAATCTGATTAATACTATCTGGTGAAGTTATAATAGTATTAACCGGGATATCGATAATATCATATAGTATGTGAGCCAATATTATAAGCGATGATAGACTTAACGTATTTAAACTCATATGATTATTATTTGAATGCATATTTATTTTTATTGGGTGAGGTATGACATTTCAGGATAGTAAAGCGTCTTCTGTGATAGGTATACTTATTATTTTATGTATTATAATTGGAGGTGGGGGCATGTTCCTGACTGGTTTAATTGGTTTTGACGAAATTAATGATACTAGGGTGGTTGGTGTATGGGAGTCTATAGACAATGAATCTGAACATATTGTATTTGAAGGTGATAATCAAGGTTATATTAATACATCTTTGTTTTTCATTTGGAAAATGGCGTCTAAAGATGCAGATAAGTTGTATTATATTCTTGATTTTTCGAAAATGAATATTGTTCACGTGTGTTATTTAGATGCTAATAATGTAAATATGATGCATTATAATGGACAGATTTATTTAAAAAAGAGGTCAGCATGGTGAGCTTATCCATAGTTCCAATTACAGGTTTAATTGTTCTTGTAATTATGTTCGCTGGAATGTGTTTGTATGATATTCATATGCAGGATATTCATGACGAAAATCGTCTGATTGGAATATGGGATAATGTAGATGATAATGGTGAATACATTGTCATTACGACTAATCATACTGGTTATTTTAATTCAGAACATGCTTCTCAGTTTAATTGGGTAAAGACAAATGCAATTGAAAGTAATGTGTATTATAGTATTTGTTTTTCTCAATCAAATTTGACTCAAACTATGCATTTAGATAGATTTTCATCGAATATGCTATATTATAATAATAGTGTGTATTTGAAAAGAGGAGACTGATTTATCGTGTTAGATGATGAGAAATTAGAGATTGGTTTTACGTGGATTATAACATGGATTATTGTTATGTTTGGAAGTATCTTTATAATTGTGGGTATTCCATTATTAATTGATAGTATACAAAATACTAATATTGTTGGTGAATGGACTTCTGAAAATGCATTCGGAGAAGATTCTGAATATATGACTATTACCTGTTTTACTAATTATACGGGGTATATTACTCGAAATAATGTAACATTGCCATTAACTTGGGAACAGAGACCGTTTGGCAAAGTTATTTGTATTGACACGTTAGTTGTATCCATCCGTATATCACAAGACTTGTCTTATATGGTATATCATGACACATATGATATAAAATTATATCATTAATTTTGTGAAAACTACGTCCATTTAGTTTTAATTTAAACATAGTAATAGTTATATACTATTGACACTAATATTATTTCATGAAATATCCAATTTTTATAAATCAATATAATTACGCTATTGATTCTCGATTTCAATTAACAGGTGTGGCATAATGGTTTCTTTTATTCAATTTGTTTGTTTAATGATTATTGTTACCGGGTGTATGAGTGGTCTTATCCTAGTTGGTATGCAGATTAATAGTAATCCAGCTGACATAGACCCGTGCGTTGGTATATGGAAGCCTATAACTGCCACCGACGCTGAATTTCAGTGTATTGTATTTTATGAAAATGGAAAGGGGCATGTTTTAACTAATTCCATAAATTTGTCGATTTCTCCAAAGTATTCGCGTGATACTAGTCGTATGGATTTGATTACCGGTGGTAAATATTCGCCGTTTTATAAATCTTTTACTTGGGGACGGCATATGGATAATGTATGGAATTACGCTTATATAATTCATATGACGGATTCGGATACAAGTATTTGGGTCAATATATATCATGATGACATTACAGTTTTACAGTCTGATACAAATCAAATATATAATAAGGTAATAGAGTCTTGATATTGGTAGTTAACCTTAAAATTTAAATTAAATAAATAGCCAATTATAATTAATATAATTGCATAACTTTTTTATATACATAGATTCAAAAGAGTATGTATGAATTTACTAGAAACTAGAATTGATAATCTTATTCAAAAAGCGCGCATAACACCGTATGATGGAGAACGAAGAAATGCATATTCCTTGGCAAAGCGATTGATTTTTAAAAATAATTTACAATATGATTATCCATTGAAAATAAATAAACTATGCGATGAATATACATATTTATTTTATAAAATCGTATGTCCTGTATATGCTTGTAAAATACAATCATCTGGAGATGATACTTATACGTTTATTGGGTATAAAAAACAATTAGATATTTTATTAAACTTTGACTGTATTTATAAAAAATCAAAAGATGAAAATTTATTATATTTAAGTCGATTATCTTCTCATTATATTCATGAAAATCTGATGTGTTGGACAGCTGGGTTTGCCGTTGGTATTACCCGTGGAAAAAGCAGAGTAAACAATTCTGATATGCCATTTACACCCATGTCTTCAGATAACTATTGCAGAGGTGTATCGGATGGTTGGCATATAAAAAATAATTAATTAGTATGGCATACTATGATCTAAAATAAATACAAATCCTTTTGGTGTTTTGAGAACATGATATGTATAAATTTTTCCGTTTTTCTTGTCATCGATATACCCCTCTACAAATGTATTTAGTATGGTTGGTGTGGCA
>JALOBO010000005.1 GCA_023228225.1 Clostridia bacterium | reverse complement strand
TATTTTTAACGCTTTAATTTTTACAATTAATATATTGCAGGTGCTATTTGATGCTTTATTTATAATAGCTATTATGTTAGTGTATGATACAGTTAATTCTATATTTTTAGTTGCTAATAGTTATAAAGATATAAAAAATACTCTAAAAGAATAGTTTATAAATTCATGAATAATGTTTTTGTATAAATGTAAAAGAAGAGGATAAGTATATGTTAAAAGTAAATGTCCAAAATAAAACAGTTAATGTTATAGGTGAATTTTCTATTATGTGGAATTGTTTAGAAAAAGAAAAATTTGGAAAATTTTTTACAGATAATAAGATTAAAAAATTTGTTGCTGACTTTACTAATTATCCTACTAATGAATGCAAGAATCTTGTAAAGTATTTTATTAAATTTTGTAATAAAAATAAAAGATATGAAGAGATCGAAACATATAATTCATTATCAAATAAGGATCAATTAAACTTTATTAATGAAAATAATTTTGTTGCACTTAAAAAAATGTTTCCACAAACAAAGGATATAAAAGAAGAAAAGGTAAAGGGTTATATTGATAATCAAAATAATTTAACAGTTAAAGAAAGCGAACATCATTTAGATGATGATAATAATATAAATTTAAAAAATGCATTTATTTACTTATATAACAAATATATTTCAAGTAAAGGTAGTCCTGATAGAATTAATGAAAAAGAAATTTTAACTTTCGCAATAATAATAATTTATAGAATAAGAAATAATATGTTTCATGGTGAAAAAGAAATATTTGATATTGATTACCAATATGATTTATTTGAAAGAGTAAATGCTGTATTATCAAAAATATTGGATATTGAATTAAAAATTACATTAAACAGAATTACATCGGTTTAGAAAGACTGAAAATGGATTAAAGATAGGGCCGCTGTCAACTGCTGTCAAGTTTGGGCAAAAACTAGACAGCAGTTTTTTGTTTGGGGGCTGGGAAGGCTTTGTTTATAGGGCTTGCGGGGGAGTGGAAAAAAGAGTTTAGGCTAAGGGTTATAAGCTGATAAGGTGGGGGTCGATGGTTCGAGTCCATTTGTTCCTACCAAACTATACCGCTTGTAATGAGTGGTATTTTTATAACTTAGCCCCACCTTACAAACGGAGTTTGCTGTTTTATAAAATAAAACAGTCAGGGTGTCACCCTGTTAGAAAAACAAAAGTTTTTCGCAACCGCACGGACACTTCTTGACTGGCGGTTTTAAGGTGGGGGTCGATGGTTCGAGTCTGTCGACCCGGACCGCAACAAGTTGCTCCCGGCTTTGGCTAAAAATAATCCGCAGGATTATTTTCTATACGCATCGCCCCATTTGTTCCTACCAAACGATACCGCTTGTAACGAGTGGTATTTTTATATTTAGTCCCCACCTTACAAACGGAGTTTGCTGTTTTATAAAATAAATTATAAACTATTGAAAAAAATATAAAAATATGTTAAAATTAAAATATATTTAAGATAAGGTATGTTATGAAATTTATAAAAATAGAAAATCAATGGAAAAAATATAATGGCACAGTAAATAAAAAAATTACCGTTACCAATGTATTTGGCAAAGAAGAAATTTTAAATACAAAACCTTTAAAATTTGTTAAAGTAAATGATTGGAGTAATTTGGATTGGACCGATACAATATTATTTAGTAATAAATACAAATCAGGTTTACTTGCGCCTAACGGAAAGTTTTACGGTTGTGCATATTTTTGCCATGATATTCAGGCTTTGATGGTGCATAAAAAGGATATAACAGAATTAGAAAAAGAAGGTTGGTGTAGATTAACATATTTGGTAAATAGAGAAGATCTTCAAGTTGAATTTTGTTTTAGAAAATCGAAAAACTTGCCTACCATACAACAAATTGATTATATAAAAAATCTTGAAGGGAAACATGAAGAATTTTTCTTTGAATTAAGACAAGCAATTCATCAAAGAAGTATTGAAAAATTAAACGAAACTAATAAAGCAATAAAAGAGAATGAAGATAGTTTATATAAAAAAATAAAATTACTTTCTTTGGACATTTTAAAATATCCCGATATAGAAATTCAGTGTCATATCGTAAAAGACATGAAAGTTTTTGTTGAAAAATTTTTAGAGATTCAAGCACAAAAAAATATTTTTCCTAAAATTATAAATGACACTGCTTTAATTCAAGCAAGATTAGGAGTAGTTGGCGAAGAGGTTGATACTAGGAGAAGGGTTGAAAAAAATGGCAATATTTACATTATTGATGAAAAAAAAGAAAATGTAAAAATAGAAGGTAGCATGATTGTTTCTAGTTTAAATGGACAAGAGCATATTGTTGAACCTCAAATTTTTAAAGAAAAGTATACTCCTACAAACAAAAATGGTGTCTATACTCATTTTTTTGAGTCTATTAAATGTATTGAACTGATGCATGATATTTTTTTTAAAACGAACGCAGGAGAAAAAATATGTGTATTAAAGGGAACCACACTAAATATTACTTCATTAGATAATCCTTATCCAATGCAAAATGTAGCATTTGAAAAATCATATACTAATACAAATGAAATATAAACTAAAAATCACAATTAATAACCGAGCGAATTTTTAAAAATATTTGCTTAGTTTATTGATAGATTAGAAATTAATTTATGGAAACAATGCCCCTCTTACTGTACTGGCATTTTTTATCATTTATTTCTAATTTAAGCATTCATTTTTATTTTAATTATTTATGTAATAATATTGATAAAAATGCTTAAACTAAAATAAATAAATTTTATTAAAGGGATTAAAAAAATGAAAAAATATAAAAAAATAATTATTTTATTTGCGGTTTTATTTGTATTACTATCAGTGGTAGGTTGTGGTACAAAAACAATTAATATTGTAGATGCTACAATTCAACTCACTATGCCCCAAACGGATTTAACATTGGAAGTAATAACCCCCACGGTAAGAATAGAAAGGAACAATGTAATTTTAACAAAAGATGAAGATTATACGGCTGACTATTTAGTAAATTTGCAAACAAATACATTAACGGTTATCATTCAGTCCATAGGATCAAAATATGAAGGCTCATTACAAACTTCATTTCTATTAAGTGATATTCCAATAAAAACCTATTATTTAACAAGTGAAAATACTGATTATTATACGGTAAAAGATTTAATTTACAACAAACACAGTTTAAAAGTTTTAACAGATGAAGCATATGAATTATCAAATTTACTTAGCACTGTCAAAAAAAGTGATGAAATTATAATTGAGAGAGATTTAGTAAAAGATAATTTAGCAGAAGATTTAGCAGGATATGTTATTTCTGTTCCTATTTCGATTAAAGGCGCAACCAAAGAAAGCGGAAAATATAAAGTAGAAGGTATTTTTAGAATAGATTTGACTGAAATGACTGAAACGGAGCCGGTAAAAATTGAAAACTTAGAAATATCTCACACGGGCAAACGAGGAGATGGCACCGCACAACAAGATGAGAGAAGAGGCATTTTAATTAAAAATGGCGCTGTACAATTAAAAAATAATTACATTCATTTATCAGATGAAACGACTACGACATTAGCAACTGCTCCAACAGGCATTCAAATTAGTGTGTCTGCATCAAATACTGTTCAAGATCAATTAACTTATCTTATTGAAGGTAATAGAATTGGAAAATATCACTTTGGGCAAACAACAGCAAGTTCATCTCCATCAGGCATTTTAGTAGACTATGATACTGACCAAAATGTGAATATTACCTTTGATGATGTATATGGTATATATGAGGCAAATATATTTGATGATGAAACAGAAGCGTATATTAATGCATTTGATTATAGAATTTTAAAGTATACAGCAGGTGTGTTTAAAGATTCTGCTACCGTTTTAACTTATATTGGAAACGATTTAGAATATCTTGCCGATGGGCTTGAAATTAAAACAATAGAAAATTCCACAAGGGTTTATATCGCCGAAGAAACTATTTAAAAAATCAAAAAAATAAATACGATGAAATGCACCCAACAAGTTGGACATAAATTAATGTCCAACTTGTTGGGTGCATTTCATCTTAATCGGATTTTTCAATAAATCTTGATAATGGCTTTTGTTTATGACTTTATTGCCCAGCGCATTTTGGCAGAGTGGGCACGGGGATTAGCATAACATTCTTCGGCCGACGGGCGGATTACATCTTTTGCTATTTCGCTATATAATCCTTCGTTATGAAAATATTTAAATGATTTTTTAACTAGTCTATCTTCGCCAGAATGGAATGACAAAATTGCTACGCGACCGCCTTTATTAAGCACTTGGGGAAGTTTATCTAAAAATTCTTTTAGTACTTCATATTCTTTGTTTATATCAATTCTAATTGCTTGAAATGTCCTTTGGCATGATTTTTTTGTTTCGTATTTACGGTCATCAAATGGTATAGGCATAAGGGCATCTGCAATAATTTGTGATAGTTGTTTTGTTGTTGTAATTGGTAGCCCATTTTCTATTTGTTTAATTATTTCGTGAGCAATTTGCCTTGCGTATGGTTCATCAGAATTTGCGACTAGCATTTCCTCAATTTCTTCTTCGGAAAGTTCTTTTAATCTTTCGGTGGCGGTAATGCCTTCTTCGGGATTTAGTCTTAAATCAAGCGGTCCATCATACTTAAATGTAAAACCTCTTTCGGGATTGTCAATTTGCATTGAAGAAAGGCCTAAATCGGCGAGTACAAAATCAAATTTTTTATCTTTTTCTATGACTTTATCAATATTAGCAAAGTTTAGTTGCTTATTTGTTAAAATATTAGGACCATAGCCCAAACTCTCTAATCGTTTTTTTGTTTTTTCTAGTTCTATGTGGTCTACATCAATCGCATATAGATGCCCGCGACCTTCTAAACATTCTAACATTTTTCGTGTGTGACCACCATAGCCGAGTGTTGCATCTAAACCAATTTGTCCAGGTTTAATTTGTAAAAAATCCAAAATTTCTTTAACGAAAATAGAAATGTGCATACCAGCAGGTGTTTTGCCATTTTGAATTATTTTTGCAACATCGGTTGCATATTTTTCGGGTTGCAATTCCTTGTATTTTTCGCTGAATTTTTTGGGGTGTGTTCCACTATATCTAACACGGCGAACATGTTTAATATCTATATTTTCTAATACTGGGTTATTATTGTTGTCCATAATTACCAATTCCTATAAAACTCTACTGCATTTATTATAACAACATAAGTATTTATAGTCAATTTGTTACTTAATTTATTAATAATAGTTTTACAATAATGATTTTTGTGCTATAATAAATAAAATAAAAATAAAAGGAATTAAATATGCAATTCCCATTTTATATTTGTGAACTAACAACAGAAGAAAAAGATATTTTTAAAAATAATTTTGTAGAAAAAAATGGGCGGTTTTATTTTGAAGGAATTTGGTTTAGAAATCAAAGACCAGAAAATAAAAAAGCATCAGGTTACATAGATGAAACCACACAAAAACGCCGTTATGTGCAATTTTATGATGCGTATGAAGTACAGCAAAAAGAATATAAAAATTATTTAGTGATAAAAGATACTTTTGTGTATGTTTCAAATACTTTTCAAAAGGAAGAAATTATAGAATATAAACAAAAAGTTTTAAATGCGTTAACGCAAGCAAAATTTACAAAAATAAGCGAAAATAGTTACATAAAAAACAATTTGCAAGTTGAATTAAAAGAATATGATATTCACCCAAAAAACATAGAAAGTAGTGTTGTTTTTCCTAACAATTATTGTTCATTAGACATTATAGTACACACAAAAGGTTATGATTGTAAAATAGAAAACGATAGAATGTGGACTTTATCTACAAAAATGTTCCGTCAAATTGAACCAAGAGGCGAGCCGACTTATATTAATAGTATTGAGGATATAGAAAAATATTTGCCAGCACAAATTGAAATGGGCTGTGGACCAGCTATTGAAGTAGGTATTCCGCCACTTTACTTGATGCACGAGAGTTATAAGGTGCAAAATCATGATACAGGCAAGTTTTATTTTGGTAAAGAAGATGATTTGATTGTAAACATTATTTTAAATACGAAAAAGATGTACGAAAAATTTAGTTCTGTGCCTAAGGTAATAATTAAAAGTAAACCTACAAAGGCATATGATATTTTTGCAAAATTATATAAAAAAGGACTTTTTACCGGAACTGTTTTAAATAATAATTTTGACCGCATTGTAAGACGCTACGGGATTGATGAAAAAATTTTAAGGATTTACGATAAGGGCACTTATTTACCACAAATAAATTTTGATGAAAAAGCAAAAAGTGTTATATGTATTGGGATACATGCTGACCGTAGACAAGTGCAAAAGCAAGCCCGTGTGGCAGGTAAAAAAGTAATATTTATTGACCCAGAAGGTTTTTTTAACCCTAATGGCTTTGAGCCCTACCCACTTGAAGCCCCACGAACAGGTGACTATATTTATAAAAAAACTTTTAAATCCGCAATGGAAGAATTTGCTCAAAAATATTTAAAATAGGAAGGAATATATTACTATAATTCAACAAAAATTTAATGCGAAAACTTAAATTTTTAGGATTTATACTAAAAACGCTATCAAGTTTGTAAAAAAATTTAATATACTTTTTGTTATTATGTGACTTTTGTGTTTGACTTCATTATTTCACCAGATTTTTATTTTTGTTTTATTAATATTAAGGCGTGCAAAAAATTATAAAAAGTGTTTTGACTTTTTTTTTAGTTATGTTATACTAAAAGTGTAAAAAACATAGCAATGTTTTTTAAAATGTCGTATAAGGAAGTAAAGTGTAATTAAAATTGATGCTTTTTATACATTAGCCGAATGCAATTTATTTCCGCTAAGTACATAATACAAATAACAAGGAGGCATAAAAGTCTATGTTCAAGATTACTCAAAATGAAAAAGGTTATTTGAATGTATTAGATACTATATCAAACAAATTAATATTTAATGAGGGCTTTGATCACAAAACAACAGAATTAGAAATCATAAAAGTTAATGAAAAAGAAAAAGCAATTAAATCTACCACCTTTATAGATTCAAATGATTCAACTTACGATGTGATTTATATTTATGCGCTAAATGGGCAAAAAATTGCACAAGCATTAGATGGACATAGAAAAGGTGAACCACAGGGCAAAATAGAAATTATTGATACTTTTAAATGCAATTTGCAGTTTGAAGAAGAACATTTTTATTTTCATTATAAAAAAAGTGCTATTCCAATTCCCAAAGAGCATAACCCGCACGATAGAGAATTTATTGTTTTTGATTATAAAGGCAAAGTATTATTTTCAGCATTTGATTGTGCCAACTTTAAAAATGGTATCGTTAAATTTGAAGAAAGTAAAGATGATAATATTGTAATGAATTAATATATTAAAAACGTGTTTGTGTTGTGCCACACGTTTTTTTAATCATTTGTTTTTGCAATTTTGATATCCCTATTGACAGACCAAACATAAAATCGTATAATTAAGCAAGAAAAAATGAAGGTAAAAGTAATATGGCAGAAATTGATGTTGTAACTCCATTTACTGATACAGAGATTGAAAATATAATTCAATCTTTTTTGAATAAGCAAAAAAGCAATATAGAAAATCCTGAATATTTTAAAGATTTAATTATTAATTTGGTTAATTCTATAGAAAAAGTATATGGAAATCCCATATTAGACACTTTTGATAGTGAGGATAATTTAAAAGACGCTTGTTTATTAAAATTATTGGAGAATATTAACCAGTTTAGGACTAATAATTCCTTGTTTGGAGAACGAGGGCAAAGTATATTTGACCAAGAACAAACGCTGGGGTTATATAATCCCAATTATAAAAGCGTTACTTTTTATAAGGAAAGAATAAAAGAATACATTTTAGATATTGCAAGACAGAGATTGCCAGAGCACGAATATGATTACATTGAAGGCGACTTTAATAGCACACTAAATTTGCCAGAAGCAACATTAATGCTGAAAAACAATTTTGACCATGTTAACGACCATGAATTACTACATGCATTAAAAATGCACGGGCTAAAACTTGATATTTTTAAATCACAAGCATCAAGCTTTTATCTTAATGATGGTAGCAGGACAATAACACTTCAAGGTGCCTACGAAAAATTTGATGAAGTTATAAACGAACACCACGCGGCAGCACTTAATCGTAATGCAAAGCAAAAATTTGGCGAACCGGTTATACAAGAATTTAACTTTGGAAATAATTCTTATAAATATATAACATTAAATTCTATCAATGGATTTCCTAAAAATTATAAAGAATTTTACCAAAATGCAGACGGAACACCTAGAACAATAAATATTAATTATAGAAGTGCGGATAATTTAATAGGACTACTTGAACGAGTTGTAGGTAAAACCGAATTATTTACCGGTATATGTTTTGATATTAGCAATTTTTCTGTTTCATTTAATGAAAAGTATAAAAATTGCTTTAAAAAATACGAAAGTTTAATATTTGCTACTTCGCCACTTCTACACAATTATTCTATGCCTATATTTAAACAAGAGCCAAGACCACTTGATTATTTAAGCATTTTAGTTGCCGAGTGTTTTAACGGCGATGGTAGTATTGCCTATCAAGAACTTGCACAATGCATTTTAATGGATTGCATTGAAAAAAACATTAGTGAAATTAATGTAAATGAGTTTAGTTTTGAACAATTATCGCTTTTACAGGATAAAATTGTTAATGGTGTTTGCTATGATACATATAGTTTATTAACTTTACCGCTAAAAGTTGAAGACCGAAAATATTCTGTTGTGCAAGATAAATATTATGAATTACGAGATTTATGCATATCAAAATATTACGAAATAGAAAACTACAAATTAAGAATGAATAGTCAAAACGCAGAAAATTCAAATCAAATGGAGTAAGAATGTTAAACAAAGATGAATTGATACAAATTTTTACAGAGCATACTCAAAATAATTCAGACATTCATATGCCGGAATTATTTGTGTGCGTTGCCACAGAATTTGTGCAAGAAATTACAAAAGAATTTTATAATCCAGAACTTTATGAGAGCGAAGAAGAATTTGCTAAAAATATAATTGATAAAATTAAAAAGAATGTTAAGCATTTTAATTCTTTAAATACGGATTCAACTGCTGAATATATTAATGCAACTAAAACTTTGAATTTTAATAACTATTCAATTAAAAATACTGTTTTAGAAATAGCAAAAAGACATTTAAATGCCGAAAATTATAAAATTGTTAGCAATGAAATTGAAAATAATTATAAAAGAGTGCTTTTTGTAAGAGATTCTTATAGAAATATTACAAACAACGATTCCGCATTATATCTTAATTTATATAAATTTAATTTATATTACGATTTAAAACACGAATTATTACATTCAATTAAAGTACAAAAAAAAGAAATTGGATTGAAAAAAGAAAAACTTTTTGGCAATGGTATAGAAATTTGCAAAGGTAAAAAATATTCATTAGCAAAAGCATTTAATATGTTTGATGAAGTTGTAAACGAATTGCACAATATTAATTTATTGCCAAGTAAAAACGAGTATTTTGGGCAAGTTAAAATTGAAAATAATTCAAAAAATATATATTATGTAAATACTAGTTTTTTAAGTTTAGTAAAATGCAGTAGAAATTTATTGCAAAGTTATGAAAACTTTGTTGCCTTGCAAGGACACAAACTTGATTGTAATATGAAATATCATAAAGCAATGAATATTGCGGAACTGTTTGAAATTTTAATAGGAAAAAATACACTGTATAAAAATACCATAGAAAATGCTTTTGAATTATATGATGATTTTAATAGTAAATATCGGGACAGTTTTAAAAAGTATTTTGATGATATTATAAAAAAATCATATTTTTTGAATAGCAAATTTAATGTAAGTAACAACATTGATACTTTTAGACTTTACGATGAAAAATGTAGCGAGTTATTTATTTTGGAGGCAAAAAGATTAGAGCCTTTTGATTTACTAGCGTGTTTAGTTTATGACTTGGTAGACAAGGACAAAAACAACTTTATTAATTATTTTGACGAACAAAACATTGCACAAAGCGTTTTATTAAATTGCATTACAGAAAAAGTTAAAACTATCAAGTTGAATAATTCTGAAAAATGTCTTATAAAAGAAAACAAAAATTTAAAAAAAATTCTAACACAAGTACAAGGATTAATATTCACACCCGAAGATAAGTATTCAGAAAAGTTAAGTTCGCAAATAGAATTTGAAAATTTAAAAACAGTAGGCAATAAAAAACTAGCAGAAATAAGAAAAATTGCGAATTCAATTAATCGTTAAAAATTGGAGTGAATAATGCAAAACGAAAAATTATTAACAGAACAAGAACTAACCGATGTACTCAATGAGCATATTAATAAGCACAAAAATATTAAACAGCGTAATTTATTTTTAAGTTCCGCTTTAACTGTTATTAATGGAGCGCTTGTTAATTATACAGATTATTATGAAGATATTGAAAAAGTAAAATTTCAATCGGATATTTTAAATAAAATTACTGAGTATGTGGAAAATTTTTATTCAAAATATGGAGATAGCGCAGCCAGTTTTACAATAAAAGATAAACTAATTCAATATGACAAGCAAATTTTTAAAAGTGAAATAATAAACTATGCAAAAAAACAAAAAGATAGATTAAAATTGACGCGAGATGAATTTGAAACTATAAAAAATGATATAAGTTACAACAAAATATCTAATGCGTTATCCCAAAAATATTATGATGCATATTTATTTAATGAATTTATTTCAATTGGACACGAATTATTACACACTTGCAAATTGCAGGCATTTGATTTTGGAAATTCAAAAAGTACAAGCACCGGCTTTAATATACTTAGTTTAACCCATAAACCTTTAAAAAATGTTCATTCACCTTATTATGCACTTGATGAAGCCGTTAATTCACTTCATGAGATTTCATTAATAGTTGATGCACAACAGTATAAAGGTAGTTGTTACTATTCTAATAAAGATAGTATCAGTTGTGCCGAGAAACCTTTTAAATATGATATTAATCATAGTTTTTTGCATTTGCTAATGTCAGATAAAGATAATAAAATTACAGATAGATTGCCGTACCTTGCAGGTAACTATTTTAATGCAATTAATATTGCAGAAATGCTTGAACAATTAGTTGGAAAAACGAAACTGTTTAGTTATGCCAAAGATGAAGCATATGGCCTATACGTTGAATTAAAAAAACACTACCAAAATTCTATAACAAAATACTTGAACAAAATAAACATCATACTTAAAGATGAACTTAATGATTTAAAAAATAGTATAATTACTGAGCCATTTATAAATTTAGAAAATTTTGATAATCCAAGCATATTATTTGTAATTAGTATGATTACGAGTAAATTAATAAATGGTGAAAACAAATACTTCTTTGATTGTCAAGAACTAGCACAAAGTTTATTGTTAAATTGTCTGTCTATGAAAGTAGAAAACATATATTTAAATGAATATGTAGATGAACTCAAAGATGCAAAAAAAGAAATAACGAATTTACAAAAAAATGTTTCTGGCTGTGTTTTTAGACCACAAACCGAAAATTCAAGCAAATATGACTGTGAAAAGGAATTTGATAATTTTAATAATGTTTGCGTAAAAAAATTAGCCGAAATAGATTACTTTATAAGTAAATATTCTAATGAAGAACAAGGGCGTTGATAATATTTTTTTAAGCCCAAGAATATTCATTTTTATACAAAACTAAACAAATTGTTTGACATACAGCAAGCAATTTGTTTAAAAAGTGGTTAAAAGTGGTTGATTGTGGTTACAATTTGATGTATAATGTTTGTACAAGGGGAACGATATAAAGTGTTAATTGGCGAATATAAACATCAATTAGATGACAAGTCCCGTTTAAGATTGCCTTATAAATTAAGGCGAGAATTTACAAACGGTTATGTTATATCACGCGGAACAAATGGCTGTTTATTTGTCTTTTCGCAGGAAGAAATTAATAGGATAATTGAAAAAGTAAAACTGTTGCCACTTTCCGATATTAGTGCGTGGAAGCCTATGCGATATATTTTGTCATCTGCTACCGAAATTGAAGAAGACACACAAGGTCGTTTTGTTTTGCCTACAAATTTAATAGAATTTAGTGGTATAGAAAAATGTGCTGTGATTATTGGTGCGGGAACGCATGCGGAAATTTGGAGTGAAGAAAAATGGAATTCTTATACATTAGGCTCCGAAAATAAAGATAGTACTAGTCAAGAAAAATTTGCAGAGAGTTTTGATAATATCATTTCCGACTTGAAAAATTATGGCATATAGGAGAAAAAATGGAATTTGCACACATACCTATAATGCTTAATGAATGTGTCATTGGGCTTAATATAAAGCCTAATGGAATATATGTTGATGGTACTTTGGGTGGAGCAGGGCATTCCATCGAAATAATAAAGCATATTGATAGTGGATTATTAATTGGAATTGATAAAGATTTAGATGCAATTAAATTTGCGCAAAATAGGTTAAAAAGTTATGGCGAAAAAGTAAAATATGTGCATGATGATTTTAAAAATATAATTGAAATACTTAATAATTTTAAAATAGATAAAATTGATGGAATACTTGTTGACTTAGGTGTATCATCATACCAAATAGATAATGCTGAGCGCGGATTTTCTTATATGCACGATGGACCGCTTGATATGCGAATGAATACCGAAAGTGGTATTACGGCTTACGATGTGGTTAATGATTATAGCGAAAGTGAGCTTGCAAAAATTTTATTTGAATACGGCGAAGAAAAATTTGGGAACTGTATTGCTAGAAGTATTGTGCGTGAGCGTGAAAAATCACCAATATTAAGCACTTTAAAACTTGTAGAAGTAATTGAAAAGGCTTTGCCACCAAAAGTTAGATATAGTGGCGGACACAGTGCAAAGCGTACATTTCAAGCGATTAGAATAGAGGTTAACGGCGAATTATATTTTTTAAGGCAAGCCTTGAAAAATATAATTAGTATGTTGAATATTGGCGGCAGGCTATGTGTAATTACATTTCATACTCTTGAAGACCGCATTGCAAAGGAGGTATTTAACGAATACGCTACCGATTGCATTTGCGACAAACACGCACCAGTGTGCATATGCGGACACAAAGCAACTATTAAACATATAAGCAGAAAACCAATTTCGCCATCACAAGAAGAATTGAATATAAATTCAAGAGCAGGTTCGGCAAAACTTAGAATTATAGAAAAAATTTAAACGCTAAATTTTAAGTGATAAGTTTGTAAAAAGGAGAGTATAGTATAATGATACCAACTAAATACAATTTGTCTGACACTACGGTTATTACAAAAGAAAATGAAAAAATAATAGGCAACAATCAAACTAACGATAGCGAGCATACCAAATTTGACAACAATTATTCTGCAATTTCACTACAAGATATTTTTGATAAATATTCAATGCATTCAAATAGCACGGTAGAAGAAGTTGAACAGGAAAAAAAGTCTCAGCGTGACTATACTACGCTGATGCAAGTCAATGAAGTATTGCCCGAACAGCAAAATAAAAATGAAGAGCGTATTGACCAACAAAAAGATATTTTTATAAAAAATAAAAATATTCAGCCTGCATTAAATTTTAGAGGTAAACTTTTAATTGCTGTTTATTCATTGGTTATGATTTTAATGGGTGCTTTAATGATAAACAACGCTGTGATAATTAACTCGGTATCTGCTGATATTCAGTCGCTTTCTAGTAGCATAACAGAAGAAGAAATTTCAATTTCGGATATTAAAAGAGTTTACGACACATTAAACAAGGCAGATAATCTTACCGAACGCGCTTATCACGCAGATATGACACCTGTGGAAAATAGTGTGCTTATTAATTTATTGCCGGTAGCGAATAACATAAGTACGCAATTACAAACAAATTGGTTTGACTCGGTATGCAATTATTTAAGTGGATTATTCGGAGGAAAATAGTTTTTTGCCAAAAGTTAAACTTAAATATGAATATACAATTTCATCAATACAAAAGAGGTTATTAGCGTGTTTTACGATAATAACCTTAATTTTTTTTATGTTGTTTTTTAGACTTGGATATATCCAACTTATAGAAGGCAAGTCATTACAAGAAAAAGCACTTAGTCAATGGACTAGGGATTTACCACTTCAAGCTGTTCGGGGGCTAATATATGATAATAGTGGCACCGTGCTTGCCGAAAATTATACAACTTACAATGTATATGTGCGCGCATCTAATGTAATAAGTCCAGCAAAGGTTGCCGAAGTGCTTGCTAGTATTTTGGGACTTAATTATGATGATGTTTATAAAAAAGCAAAAAACAAAAATGTATCCGAAGTTCTTATTAAATTGCAGGTTGACCAAGTAAAAGCATTACAAATTATATCTACAAATACAGCGGGCATTTATTTATCGGTAAATAATTCTCGCTTCTATCCGTATGATGATTTACTATGTCAAGTTTTGGGCTATACAACGATTGATGGTGTGGGGCAATCTGGTTTAGAGGCCTACTATAATAAATATCTTCAAGGTGTTAACGGGTACAGTTTAACTGAAAGTGATATAAAAGGCACAGAGTTAGATAGTTCTTTGCAAACTTATATTCCCGCAATAGATGGTTTGAATTTAACACTTACAATTGACTATCAAATTCAAATGTGTGTAGAAAGTGCTTTAAAAAGTATGGTTATGGAGCAAAACGCAAAAAGTGCAAGCATTATTGTTATGAATCCAAATAATGGTGAAATCGTGGCGATAGGGACCTCTCCGTCGTTTGACCTAAACGAAGTGCCTCGCGATGATTTAAGCCTGTTAAACGCTTATTCTAGGCTTAGTTCGGTCGTTGATATGTATGAACCAGGTTCTACATTTAAAATTCTTACGCTGGCAAGTGCAATAGATAGTGGCAAAGTAACTACTTCCGATACATTTTACGACCCTGGCTATCGTATAATTGCAGGACAAAAAATAAAATGCTGGAAAACTACGGGACACGGGAACGAAACATTAAGTCAAGCCGTAAATAACAGTTGTAACTCTGTGTTTATGGATTTAGCGCTTAGAATGGGAATAGAGGAGTTTTATGACTATTTAAATGCTTTTGGGTTAGGTAGCAATTTAGGAATAGATTTTTATGGTGAAAGCAGTGGTATGTTAATACCCGAAAGCGAAGTTAAAATTGTAGATCTTGCCCGTATTGGTTTTGGTCAGTCTGTTGCTATAACTCCGTTACAATTAATTACTGCTTCTTGTGCCACTATAAATGGTGGAACACTATACGAACCACATTTATTAAAAGAAATTACTACATCAAGCGGTACGCTAGTAAAAACTGTTAATCCAACAATTATTAGAAGCAATATCATATCACAAAGCACTTCGGATACCGTAAAAGATTTATTGGAAACGGTGGTAAAAGAGGGCAGTGGTAAAAATTGCTATATAAGCGGATATCGTATAGGAGGAAAAACAGGCACCGCACAAAAATATGAAAATGGTGTGATAATAAATGGGAAATATGTATCTTCATTCTTAGGATTTGCGCCAGCAGACAATCCTGAATATGTAATACTTGCGGTTGTTGATGAACCGGGTAATGGCGTTTATTACGGAAGTATAGTAGCGGCACCATATGTAAAGCAAATATTTGAAAAAATCTTTACGCTAAAAAATATACAGCCCACTACTAGTGTAGTAAATGATGTCCTTGCTACAAAAACCATCGTCGCTCCTGATTTAGCAGGTAAAAGTTTATCGGAAGCCTGCTCAATATTATTAGGATTATCGCTACAATATGAAATTGCGGGCGAAGGAGGAATAGTCACTAGTCAAACTCCGGCACCAAATACTATGCTTGCTAAAAATGATTTAGTGTTATTAAGGACTGATTAAAATATAAAAATGTATAAAAAAGTATAAAAATGCCAAAGCCTCGGAATTATTTTTTTGCTAGTATATTATTAAGGGGAAATACTATATGAAATTATGCGAATTAATTAATAATTTAAATGTAAAAAAAATATTAAATCCAGAAGATTTAGAAATTAAAAGTTTATCTTGTAATTCAAAAGAAATTAATAATAGCGGATTATTTTTTTGTTTTAGAGGTATAAAAACCGATGGTCATTTATATTATAAAGAGGCTATAAGTAATGGTGCTGTTGCTTTTATAACCGAACGAGAAATTGATACTATTTGTCCGCAAATTATAATAGATGATGCCCGATTAGCTATGGGAATTGTCGCTTCTAATTTTTATCATAATCCTATAAGTAAAATGAAATTAATAGGTATTACAGGTACTAATGGAAAAACCACAACGACATATTTATTACGAGAAATTTTTATGGAGGCAGGGCTAAAAGTAGGGCTAATAGGCACAAGCGCTATTTATATTGATACAAAAAAATTGCCAACAAATATGACAACGCCAGATCCTATTGAATTACACAAAATATTTAATGAAATGTATGAAAGCGGAGTAAATGTTGTAGTTATGGAAATTACAGCACACGCATTAGATTTAAATAAAATGGCAGGAGTAAAATGCGATATTGCTGTCCTTACAAATATTACACAAGATCATCTTGATTATTTTAAAACTATTGAACATTATACTGATACAAAAGCGAAATTATTTAGTAGTAAAATGTGTCATCTCGCCCTTATTAATGCTGATGATGAAAATGGTAGATTAATTGCTCATAATACCGATGTTATGTGTGCTTCTTATGGAATAACCGAACCATCAAATGTGTTTGCAATAGATATTAATATGAGCGTTAGCGGTACTACTTTTTTTATAAATTTATTTGATGAATTAGCGGAAATTAAAACAAATTTAATAGGGCAGTTTAATGTTTACAACACGCTATGTGCGTGTGCTGTTGCTAGGCTTTACGGAATACCAGTTAATGTAATAATAGAAGGGGTTGCTTCGCTTACGAGTGTAGAAGGACGGTTTAATCAAATTGTTACAAAATTTGGTTACACCGTAATAATTGATTATGCTCATACGCCAGATGGACTAGAAAAAGTTATGGATACGGCAAGACAAATTTGTAAAGGAAAGTTAATTACAGTATTTGGTTGTGGGGGCGACCGCGACCGCACAAAACGACCAATTATGGGTAGGTTAGCAACTTTAAAATCGGACATAATTATACTGACCAGTGATAATCCGCGTTCGGAAAATCCCGATGAAATAATTGCGGAAATTAAAACAGGAATTTTAAATACCGAAAATGTAGTATCAATAGAAAATAGAAAAAAAGCAATAGAATATGCATTAAAAATCGCTAACACAAATGATATTGTGTTGCTTTGCGGTAAAGGGGCAGAAAATTATCAAGAAATGAAAGGCACAAAATATCCTTTTAAAGATGAAGATGAGGTATTAAAAGCACTAAAAAATTTAGAGGAAATTAGGAGGAATTAAATTGATTAATATTTTGCTTGGCGTTATATTAGCATTTTTAATTTCAATATTTATTTCGCCTACAATAATTAAAATTATGACTCGTTTTAAATTTGGACAGCCTATTCTTAATTATGTTGAAGAACATAAATCTAAACAAGGTACTCCCACAATTGGTGGTATTATTTTTATTGGCGGAACGATAATTGCGACACTTTTAATATTTACTGGACAAGCAGTTTTTAGTATTCTTACGCTTGTGGTTATGCTAGGTTATGGAATATTGGGCTTTTTAGATGACTATATTAAAATTAAATATAAACATAATCAGGGACTTAGGGCGTATCAAAAAATAATTGGACAACTTGGAATTGCCACACTTGTTGCATTTTTTGCTTATAACAACACCTATATCGGCTCTGTCGTATGGATTCCATTTTTAAATATAAATTTTGATATAGGTATATTTATAATTCCGCTAATTATCTTTATTTTTATTGCTTGTACTAATTCAGTAAATTTGACTGATGGACTTGATGGGCTTGCCGGTAGTGTTATGCAAGTTTATTTAATTGCCATAATTACACTTTCATTTATTTTAATTCCTAGTTCAGTAAATATTCAGTATATACAAGAAATTAATAATTTGAGAATAACTGCGGGTTGTTTATTTGGAGGGATACTGGGCTTTTTATGCTTCAACGCTCACCCAGCAAAAATATTTATGGGAGATACGGGTTCACTTGCATTAGGAGCATTTATTGCTTGCTTTGCTACTTTTACCCAAACTTACCTTGCAATTCCGTTTTTTGGAGTTATGTTTGTTGTTTCCGCACTTTCTGATATTATTCAAGTACTACACTTTAAACGTACAAAAAAACGCGTTTTTTTAATGGCACCGTATCATCATCACCTGCAAAAAAAAGGTATGTATGAAACTAAAATCGTTACCATATACATTACTATAACGATGGTAATAAGTATGTTGTTTATATTAGCGGTGATGTTAACCGCATAATAATCTACTTATTACTCTTTGCTATAACGGAGTGAATATGGTAGATTTTTTAAATAAAAATGTCTTAATTTATGGACTTGCATCAAGTGGCGTTGCGGCTTTAAAATTAATAAAATCATTAGGTGCTAACGCTTTTATTTTTGATGATAATTTGGAAAAAATTAGCGAAGTCCGAAAAAGCATTCCCGATTGCCAATTTTTTTGCGAATTAAATGAAGAAAATTTAAAAAATATTAATTATATGGTAATAAGTCCAGGAATAAGTATTTATAATCCTAAAATTGTGGTTGCAAAAAAACTTGGCATTACTGTAATGTCGGAACTTGAATTAGGTTCTTTAAACTGTAAATCACCAATTATTGCAATAACGGGGACAAATGGAAAAACTACAATTACACTTATGACAACCGACATATTAAACGCAAGTTCTTTTAATGCGTTTAGCGTAGGTAATGTAGGAACACCGCTTTGTGAAGTAGTGCAGGATTTGGTTAAAGAAGATATTGCAGTGTGTGAAGTTAGCAGTTTTCAACTTGAAGCGGTGCAAACATTTAAACCGCATATTGCTGTGCTTACAAATATCACACCTGATCACATAAACAGACACAAATCATTTAAAAACTATGTCGCTTGTAAAAAGCGTATTTTTGAAAATATGACAGAAAATGATTATGCGGTTCTTAATGCCGACCGTCCAGAATGTTTGATAATAGCAGAAAATTTAAAAAGTAAAATTTATTATTTTAGCACAAAAGGGCGTGTTAAAGGAGTGTATTTAAAAGCAGGCAATATTTATTTTAGCGATGGATATGCCGATACTTTTATTTGCACGCAGAGTAATATTCATTTGGAAGGCGAACACAATATTTCAAACGCTCTTGCCAGCATCTGTGTGTCTTATTTGATAGGAGCATATAAAGAAGCAATTAAATATGCACTTAACGATTACACTGAACATCAAAATCGTATTGAATTTGTTAAAAAAATTGATGGAGTAGATTATTACAATGATTCAAAAGGTACAAATATTGCAGCCACTCGTGCGTGCATAAATACTTTTAGTCGGCCCATTCATATCATTATGGGTGGCAGTGATAAAGGTTATAAATTTGATGAGTTTTTTAAAGATTTGCCAACAAATTTAATTTATATTTGTGTTGTGGGCAAAACCGCAAAAAAAATTAAAATTTCGGCATTTAATAATGGATTTGTAAATATAGAAAGTGCAAAAGATTTAAAATTGGCTGTCTTAAAATGCCGTAAAAAAGCCATTGCTGGTGATGTAATACTGCTTTCGCCAGCGTGTGCCAGTTTTGATATGTTTTCTGATTACATTGACCGTGGGCAAAAATTTATTGAAATAGTAAACGGTTTAGATAAAAAATGAAAAATTTGTTTAAAAATTTAAAAAATTTAAAAAAATTTTTAAAAATTGATACAAAAAATATTGATTATGCTTTGTTAATTTCGGTAATATTGCTAATGGTTTTTGGTGCAGTTATGGTTTATAGCGCCAGTTATTATAATGCAGAAGTAAATTATGGTGATAAGTTTTATTTTTTTAAAAAACAGATTGTAGGAATTTTATTAGGCATTTTTGCTTTAATTTTAACCTATAAAATTGACTATCATAAGTATACAAAATTTAGCCTTTATATTTTAGCAATTGGTGTATTATGTCTTGTGCTTGTACTTATTCCTGGCGTTGGAACAAGCATAAACGGTGCAACAAGGTGGATTGGATTTTTTGGTATAACAATACAAGCAAGCGAAGTTGCAAAGTTTGCTTTTATAATTTTCTCGGCTACTTATATGGCAAAATACAAAGATAAAATGTGTACATTTACAGGATTTTTACCTATTGTGTTGGCAGGCGGAATAATGTGCTTACTAATACTACTTGAACCTAATATGAGTATAACAATTTGTGTTGGCATTCTTATGATGATTATGCTCTTTGTGGGCGGAATTAGAATAAAACATTTTATTATGATTTGCATTCCTATTTTAATTATTGTGCCTATCATTATTATAGCCGAACCATACAGAGTTGATAGACTAATTGCATTTTTAGACCCATGGGCTTCACCACGAGATGAAGGTTTTCAGTTAATACAATCATTATATTCACTTGGTGCAGGTGGTTTATTTGGTGTTGGACTGTTTAATTCAAGACAAAAATATTTATTTTTACCGTTTTCGGAATCGGATTTTATCTTTTCTATTATTGGCGAAGAATTTGGGCTTGTTGGTGCTTTTCTTTTAATGGTTGTATTTGCATTTATAATATACAAGGGAATTAAAATAGCACTTTCGGCACTGGATAGGCTGGGTTTATATTTATCTCTCGGGATTACGGCGATAATTGCGGTGCAAGTATTAATTAATATTGCAGTAGTTACAGGTTCAATTCCGCCCACTGGACTTCCGCTTCCGTTTATAAGTGCGGGCAGTTCTTCACTTATTGTTTTTATGGCGGGCATCGGAATAATTTTAAACATAAATATGCAAAGAAAAACACTTTATAACATTAAAAGCGTCTCCATATATAACATTAAGCACTTATAATTCGTATTATGTAGTGTGAAAGGAGCGTTGTTATGAATGATAAATTTATAATCGGCGGGGGACATCGCTTAAATGGCACAGTTCGTGTGCCTAGTGCTAAAAATGCCTGTTTACCTTTACTTGCGGCTTCTATTCTTACACAAAAAAGCGTAACTATAAACAATATATCGTATTTTTCTGACATACATAAAATGTGTGATATTTTATCACATTTAGGCTGTAAATTAGTGTGTAAAGAACAAAAGATTATTATTGACTCATCAAATTTAAACTGTTATGAAATTCCGCATGACTTGATGAAAGAATCACGAGCATCTATCTTTTTATTAGGGCCACTACTTGCAAGACTAAAACATGCTACTGTTACTTATCCTGGCGGGTGTGATATAGGCGCAAGGCCCATTGATATTCATATTAAAGGACTTAAAAACTTAAATGCCAATATTATTGAAGAAGGCGATCACATTATTGCAAATGGCGATAATATGCGAGCGGGAAATGTAGAATTTTCCTTTGCTAGTGTGGGTGCCACTGAAAATATTATTATGACCGCAGTTTTACTTAAAGGCACAACTAAAATTTTTAACGCTGCCCGCGAACCAGAAATTGTGGATTTGGCAAATTTTATTAATACTATGGGAGGAAAAATATATGGGGCTGGTACAAGTACAATTACAGTAGAGGGTGTTAATGAACTAACAGAAGTTGAATATACTCCTATTCCGGATAGAATTATTACGGGTACCTATGCAATAATGTGTGCGGTAACGGGTGGTAAAATTGAGATAACAAATTGCAATTCTAAACACATTCAAACACTTATTGATAAACTCATTAATTCTTCTTGCAATATTGAGTGCATAAGTGATAAAATATATGTACAGTCGTGTGGCACGTTAAAAGCGGTAAAGTTTACCGAAACCAAACCTTATCCCGGTTTTGCTACCGATTTGCAGGCTCCGTTCATGGCAGCCATGTGTAAGGCGCACGGTACCAGCATAATTGTAGAAAACTTATATGAAATGCGCTATAAACACGCAAGTGATTTTGTGTCAATGGGTGCGGATATAGAAATTGTAGACCGTACAGCAATTATTAGGGGCGTTAAAAATTTGTATGGGACCGAAGTATATGCGCGGGATTTACGGGGAGCGGCAGCGCTTGTAACCGCTGGATTATGTGCAGAAGGTACAACTACTATTGACAATATCAGCGTGGTAGATAGAGGATATGACCAACTAGAACTTAGATTGCGTGCATTATCTGCTGACATTAAAAGAGTATCAGTTTAAAAATAACAGTTATAAGGAAATTTATGAAAAACAAAAGACTTATAGTTATACTTGGTATACTGTTTTTTATAGCATTTATAGTCGTGCTTTCCAGCACGGTATTTACTTTGCAGTCCGTTAGTTTGTCATTTGGACAAACCTTAAATGTTGAAACCACAGTTTTTGGCACTGAACAGGAGAGGGTGGCTGTTATTGAAAGTGGAAATTTTAATTATGGTAACTGCATATTTTTTATAGATAAAAACGAAAATATTGATAATCTGGAAAAACTTAATCCATATATTAAAATTGTAAATATAGAAACAAAATTTCCAAATAAACTTGTAATACATGCTCTTGAACGCGAGGAATTGTATTCAGTTCGTTTAAACGAAAACAGTTACGCGATTACCGATAGTACGCTTAAAGTGCTAGATATTGCAACTTCTGTGCGTGGAGTAGATATATTAATACCCAGTTTAAGTACTGTTCTTACAGCCGAAGAAGGTGAAATACTTAATATTAGCGAGGAATGTATAAACACATTAACAAATGTTTATGAAGTGCTTTCTAATATCGGCGGAACGGAAAATAATATTGGTTATTCGGTGGTAGATATTGTTGCTACATTTCAAAAATTTCAACTTAACAGTGTAGAAGATACACTTATTATTAGTACTTATCAAGGGACAATTATTACTATTAATAATCCGCAAAATGATCTGTTTACAAAACTTTGGCAAGCGGTTAGTGCATTTGAAAATGCCCCATCTATTTATACAACTATTATTGTAGAAGATATTGTAGACTCCTTAAATCCAGATTTCTATGTGTTTTATGCGGAATGATTTTGTAATCTATTTAGTTAATTAATCATATAAATAATATGTCATATTTTGTCGTATATGGAGGTGCTAAATAGAAACTTCTTTTTGCGAACTGCGTTGCAAAGAAGTAATTAATGTTGTTGATGGCAAACGGCTCGGTAGAATAATTGATATTATAATTGACCAGCGCAGAGGTAGAGTGCTGGGACTTGTTGTTCCTAGTCAAAAGCATGGCTGGCCTATTTTTAGAGCCTGTGAAGACATTTTTATTCCTTACAACAATATTTGCAAAATTGGTGAAGATGTAATTTTAGTGGAATTAATGTGTGATTCGGTGAAAAGTTGTTCTGCCGATAAAGCCTCTATTCAGGAAGCGGATACAGGTAATTTACAAGAAGATGAAGAATTTATACCCACACATACTACATATAGTGGTAAAATCAAATAAATTTTCTTTACAAAACCAATTTATTATGCTATTATTCATATATAAAGAGGTGTTAAATATGAAATGTTTATTTTGCGGACATACCGAAAGTAAAGTAATTGATTCCAGAGCAACTGATGAGGCAAGTTCTATTAGGCGTAGACGAGAGTGCTTAAATTGTGGCAAACGCTTTACAACTTATGAATACATAGAAACTACACCAGTACTGGTTATTAAAAGCGATGGTACACGCCAACCATTTGACCCGCAAAAAATTAAACGTGGTATAGTAAAAGCATGCGAAAAACGACCAATTACAATTAAACAAATTGATGATTTAGTAGCCGATATTGAAAAACAAGTTTATAATTCGCTAGAACAAGAAATTAAAAGTTCTAAAATTGGCGAAATTGTTATGGAAAGTTTAAAAGCACTTGATGAAGTTGCTTATATAAGATTCGCCTCAGTTTACAAAAACTTTGAAGGTATTAATAGTTTTGCAACATTTTTAAAGGATTATAAAAAATAAATTTCCTTGATATTGACAAAAAGAAAATGCTTATAAAAATTTGAAAGCGTTTTCTTTTTTTATAATATAATGATATACAAAAATAAATTATTCGTGCGAGCAATTATCTTGCAACTTGTTTGTTTTTATGCTAAACTCTTTTAGATTATTCTAAGAAGATTTATTTAAGTTGGAAAGAGTAGCGCGACCGAGTTAAGCAAAGGCTGTCAGAACTTGAATAAATTAGTGATAAAAATTTAAAGTATAACAAAACAGTAATTTTTAAACAAATTAAAGTTTAAAAATAGGAGAAATTATGAGTAAACCATTAGTTGCCATTGTGGGTAGGCCAAATGTTGGCAAATCTACATTTTTTAATAGAATAACTGGCAAGCGTATCAGTATTATAAAAGATATGCCAGGTGTTACTCGTGACAGAATTTATGCCGATGCAGATTGGTCAGGCTATGATTTTTCTTTGGTTGATACGGGTGGTATTGATTTAAAAAATGAAAACGAAATGCAAAAGGAAATTATGCATCAAGTAAAAATTGCTACCGAATTAGCTGATATTATTATTTTTATGGTCGATGGGCAAGAAGGATTAACTTCCGCCGATCAAGATGCTGCGGATTTTTTACGCAAATCAAAAAAAACTATTATGTTGGTCGTTAATAAAATTGATAATTTAGGTGATGACAGTGCCTATGACTTTTATAGGCTTGGTCTTGGCGATCCGTATCCTATTTCTGCCGGACAAGGCAAAGGACTTACAGAACTACTTGATGATTTAATAAAACATTTTACAAAAGTAGAAAATACAGAAGAGGATAAATCAATTAAAATTGCAATAGTAGGAAAACCCAACGCGGGCAAGTCCTCTATACTAAATGCACTACTTGGCGAGGATCGGGTGGTTGTTTCTTCTGTTGCCGGCACCACCAGAGATGCTATTGATACACCATTTGAATACAACGGAAAACATTATACGCTTATAGATACAGCAGGTATGCGCCGAAAACGCGGTATTAAAGAAGATAGTATAGAAAGTTATAGCGTTATCAGAGCATTAGATGCAATTAGACGCGCTGATTTAGTTTTAGTGGTATTTGATGCCGGTGATGTAATAAGTGAACAAGATGTGCGTATTGCAGGATATGTACATGAACAAGGCAAGCCATCTGTTATAATTATGAATAAATGGGATTTAATAGAAAAAGATACACACACAATAGAAAAATATAATGATGATTTATTAAAAAGTTTAGCATTTATGTCATATTTTAAATCCATGTATATTTCCGCTCTTACAAGGCAAAGAATTAATAAGATAATGCCAATAGTTGAAGAAGTTTGGGAAAATACAAATAGACGAATTGCTACGGGCACACTCAATGATATTTTACAACAAGCAATTCTTGTTAACGAGCCAAAAACTAAAAATGGTCAAAGACTTAAAATTTTGTATGTTACACAAGTTGATGTTGCTCCGCCTACATTTATTTTATTCGTTAACGATGCTAAACTAATGCATTTTTCGTACCTAAGATATATTGAAAATACATTGAGGCGTACTATTAAGTTTGAAGGTACACCTATAAGAATTTTTAGTAGAGATAGAAGCGATAAGGAATAATATTTGCAAATTTTAAAATATGTAATACTTATTATTTGTGCGTATTTCGTGGGTAATATAAGTTTTGCTCGCATAATTTCTAGGCTTAAAAAAGATGATATTACAAAATATGCAAGCGGTAATCCCGGCAGTTTTAATATGCTACGGATTTATGGCTTTTTTATTGGAATTTTAACACTGCTATTAGATGCGATAAAAGGTGCTATACCAGCACTAATTGGACTTTATATATTTGGCGGAGCCACAAACGCCCCGCAAAGCATTATTGCACTTTACGCTACTGGACTTAGTGTAATAATTGGACACATTTATCCAATTATTTATAAATTTAAAGGCGGAAAAGGTGTTGCAAGTACACTTGGTGTTTTTTTTGTGGCGAATCCTCTTTGGACATTGATATTTTTTGCACTTGCTTTTCTAGAAGTGTTGATTTTTGATTATGGATCAATAGCCTCTTTTATTTGTATAACTGGGCTTTTAATTGTTGAGTTAGTACATTATCAAGGTAATCTTGCAATAAGTATTTTAATAATTACAATTTTTTTACTCGTTATGGTGGCTCACCGAAAAAACATTGCAAGATTAATTGCGGGCAAAGAGCATAAAGCGGGGTTTAGAAGTTCGGTCCATCTAAGGAATGGATGACACTAGTTGCCATCTAAAATTAATCTTTTTGGCTCGGTGTGTATTCATATTTTTAATGGAGCGACTAGCGACCAACCATTTTACATTTTACATTTTTATTCTATATTTATTCTGGCATAAGATTTTGTTAAACTTCATATATTCTAGTATACCTAAACTATCAAGGAGGGGTATATGGATAATTATAATGTGTACCAGTCTATTGCCGAGCGTACTAACGGTGATATATATGTAGGGGTGGTAGGTCCTGTAAGAACGGGAAAATCTACTTTTATTGCTAAATTTATGCAAAATTTGGTGCTACCTAATATTGACAATAAGTTTACGCTTGACCGCGCTATCGATGAAATGCCACAAGCGGCTGATGGAAAAACAATAATGACTACGCAACCACGATTTGTGCCAAGCGAAGCGGTTAAAATTAAGTTAGATAATAGCGTAGAACTAAATGTACGAATGATAGATTGCGTGGGATATCTTGTTGATGGAGCAATAGGACACGAAGAAAATTTTAAACCACGCTTAGTTAAAACTCCGTGGAGTGACCAAGATTTACCTTTTGCAGAAGCGGCTGAAATCGGTACAAAAAAGGTAATTGCAGAACATTCAACAATAGGAATTCTTATGACCACAGATGGCACTATTACTGATATTCCGCGCAGTGCTTATATTAAGGCGGAAGAAAATGTTTATAACGAATTAAAAGCCTCTAAAAAACCTTTTGTTATTGTGTTAAACTCTAAGGAACCAAACAGCATAAATGCACAAAAACTCAAAGAATCTTTACAGGAAAAGTATAATGTTTCTGCCTTTGCTTGTGATGTGTTAAATTTGACAAAAGATGATATTACAGAAATTTTTGCTCAAATATTAAACGAATTTCCAGTTACTTCACTTCAAGTTAAGTTGCCAAAATGGTTGCAAGTGCTTTCTTATGCTAGTCCAATTATTAATACAATCATAAACGAATTAATAGAATTGTCTATGAGTATGGACAGAATAGGTAATTATAACGAAGGTAGTGTTTTGTTTCAATCCAGCGCCGACTTTGAGCCTGTAACCGCAAATAGAATCACTATGGGAAATGGCGAAATACTGTTTGAAATAGTGCCTAAACCCGAATTATTCTATAAAGTGTTAAGTTATGAATGTGGCGTAGAAATTAATAGTGATTTTAGTTTAATGTCATATATAAAAGATGTAAAAGTAGCTAAGCAAGAATATGAAAAAATTAAATACGCACTTGAAGATGTTAAAAATACAGGATATGGTGTAGTTGTTCCTACTATGGAAGAAATGACACTAGAAGAACCCGAAATTGTAAAGCAAGGTTCTAGATATGGTGTGCGACTAAAAGCATCTGCACCATCGCTACACTTAATGCGTGTAGACATAGAAACCGAAGTTTGTCCAGTTGTTGGTAGCGAACAGCAATCCGAGGAACTTGTTAAATATCTAATGGCAGAATTTGAAAGCAATCCAAGCGGAATTTGGGAGACAAATATGTTTGGCAAAAGTTTGCATATGGTTGTTAAAGAAGGGCTTAATAATAAACTGCTCGCAATGCCGGTAGAAGCCCAAACTAAAATGCGTAAAACCCTAACACGAATTGTAAATGAAGGCAGAGGGGGGATAATCTGTATACTGCTTTAAAAGGGGCACCAAAAACTAACGCTTGTACGCACGCTTACGCCTGCTTGCAAGCGTTTTTGGTTTCCCTCTTAACCGCATTTTTAATAAAAATGCTAATCCCCTCCGTTTTTAAGTGGCATACAAAAAATCTTTAAGTTAGGGAAACCCCGACCCAGAGTTTTTGTATGCCATTTGCTGTCGCAAATGAGAATTTTTCCGCCTACCTAACGGATAGGCGGAACTAGACACCGTTTAAACTGAATCTTTTTAACGCTTTAACCCCAAACGGAATCACCTAGCGTATTGATAGGCGTTGGAACCTGTTGGGGGCTAAATCATTTTAAAATCTTTCAGTTTAAACTACTTAGCGTATTCTACTTTAACAAAATGATATGTGTATTGTACTGCATGACTTTGCCAGTAAAACAGGCTCGTGCGTTTCCCTTTTAACCGCGGAATAATATTTCGCTAAGCCCTTTTTTCATAGGATATCACTCAGAATAAGCAAGCCCTGGACCTAAGAATTGCTTATTTTTTCGTGGGGCATTTTAAAACCGTTTTGCACATTTCAAGTAAACTTCTAAAACATACAATTTATTATTGCTGTACCTTAGAATAGAAAAGTTAAGTAGCAGAAAGTTACGAATTTAATGATGATTTAAGTCGTTTTAGGTTCCGACGTGTATGATTACCCTAGGGTTCTAAAACGGCTGAAAGGGCTTTAAATAACAACTTTATGCGATGAAAAAACACGCCAACCGTTAGGTGGGCGTAATAAAAAATTCGTGGCTGGCGATAGGACAAATAAAGGGTTCAAATCACTGTTGGAAAATTAAATAAAAAACCGTTTACTTTAAATAAACGGTTTAATCTAGTGGTGGACCAACAGGGCACGACGCGTTAAGACAAATTGCCCCAATGGGCAATTTGTTAGCCAAAGTGGACACGAATTTGTAATTCGTGGCTGGCGATAGGACAAATAAAAGGTTCAAATCACTGTTGGAAAATTAAATAAAAAACCGTTTACTTTAAATAAACGGTTTAATCTAGTGGTGGACCAACAGGGATTCGAACCCAGGACCCACTGATTAAGAGTCAGTTGCTCTACCAACTGAGCTATTGGTCCATTAATGGAGCGGAAGACGAGATTCGAACCCGCGACAACTGCCTTGGCAAGGCAGTGCTCTACCAACTGAGCTACTCCCGCAAATATTGTTCCGCTTTCCTACCGGAAAAGCGGCACTTGTTACCGCATAAAAATCATCTTTTTGTTTCTTTGTCTTAAACCAGAACCTCTTGCGTATCTTTGATACGCGGAGGAACCTGTTTTAAACCATATAAACTAAAAATCTTAATTTTTCTGCTGCCAAAATTTTCTGTTTTAATTAAGTTGTAATAGTGCGATTTTTCACATTCAAATTATATGCTAAAATGCTGTCATTTGAATTGGCAATTTAGGAAAGCGATTTTTCTGTTGCCAAAATTTTCTGGTAAGTTTAAGTTGTAATTGTGCTTATGTTGTTTTATGATTTGGGGTTATAAAGCAATTTTGCTTTGCAACCTGCAAAGCAAAATTTAAATGGTGCGGCTGAAGAGACTCGAACTCCCATGTCTATGACACCAGATCCTAAGTCTGGCGCGTCTGCCATTCCGCCACAGCCGCATACATTTTAAGCAGACTGCCAAGTGGTGGCCCATCCGCGACTTGAACGCGGGACACCTTGATTAAAAGTCAAGTGCTCTACCAACTGAGCTAATGGACCATAAAAATCTTACTAATTGTAATTGTGCGGAGTCATTTTGTCAAGTACTAAATTAAAAATAATTATTTTTTATTTAATTTATACCAACATTGTTTATTAAAAAATATTATGGTTTATATTTTTGATTTTTTTGTAAAATCAAAAATTGGCTGGGGTGGCTGGATTTGAACCAACGCATGCAAGAATCAAAATCTTGTGCCTTACCGCTTGGCGACACCCCAACGGAAAACTGCATTAAATTGGGGTGGGTAAAGGGGATCGAACCCATGACCTCCGGAATCACAATCTGGCGCTCTACCAACTAAGCTATACCCACCAAAAAATGCAGTTTGGTGTGCCTGAAGGGACTTGGACCCCTGACCCACGCCTTAGAAGGGCGTTGCTCTATCCAGCTGAGCTACAGGCACATAATATGGAGCGGGTGAAGGGAATCGGACCCTCGCGGCCAGCTTGGAAGGCTGGCACTCTACCACTGAGCTACACCCGCACTTAAATTCTCATTCTGCTCAACGCTTTACAATAATAACATAACAAGCCTTTGTTGTCAATAAGAAAGTTAAAAAAATTGTCATTATAATAAGCGATTTTTATGCGTTAAATGGTTTATGACAACATAAAATATAATTTAAAATTTATGTGTTTTAACAATGCTTTATTGTATGTTAAATGCCTATTTACAAATTTTATATATTGTGTTAAAATAATTTAGGAGTTTTAGTTAATGAAAGTTTTAAGTAGCAAAGAAATGTTAGAAAAATTAGAAGAATTTTATCCTATAATTTTAAAAACTTCTACCGTAATAAAAAATAACACAAATAAAAATAATTTTAGATTTGCTTTTGATAGTGATGGCAATTTGTTTTATATGACAAATAAAATAAAAAAATTTAAACATTGTGGCGTTGGAGATATATCAGCATATAAATTTGAATTAATTAATAACCGCTATTATGAAATAAAAATAGGAAATTTAAGGTATCAATATGATAAAACGTTGGCAATCGAATCCAAACTATTATTTATAAGGGATAATTTTGTAAATAACGATTATCAAAATAAATCGGTAGGCAGTTACTGGCTCAAATTTTTTGAAGAAATAGCACATCATTTATCATTAACATTACTTGGTGGCAATTTTTGTCCGCATAATGGAATAACAGAGGAAAACTTGAAAAAATATTATGAAAAAAACGGATTTAATGTTTATGTTGATGAGAATAATGATAAAAAAATAATTAAAAAGATTAACGAAGAAACCATATGTAAAATAAAAGAAAATTCACTGAATTATAGGGATTTTATAATATATGAGTCTATTGTAAAGTTTGGTAAACAACAAGATTTAGCACAAGAAATATAACTAAAATACATAATTAAAAACACAACTACAATCGAAATGATTGTAGTTGTGTTTTTATTTGGCTGGGGAGGTAAGATTTGAACTCACGCATGCGGGAATCAGAATCCCGAGCCTTACCGCTTGGCGACTCCCCAATAGTTAACGATAAATATATTATCATTATTTAATGTTTTTGTCAATACATATAAAACGCTGAATATTGGTAATTAAAACTACATTATATATTGATTAAGACAAAATATTGTGTTAAAATAAACAATCTATATTAGGAGAAAATTATGAAAGTAATTGAGGTTAAAAACTTAACCAAAGAGTTTAAAGTAAAAAAGCGTGTAAAAGGTTTTTTTAACAGACTAAAAAATTATTTTGCACCACAATATAGTATTATTAAAGCGGTTGATGATATATCTTTTAGCGTTGAAGAGGGTGAGTCGCTTGCTTTTATAGGTCCAAATGGAGCCGGTAAATCTACTACAATAAAAATGCTGACAGGTATTTTATACCCTACTTGCGGAGAAATTTGTGTACTTGGCAAAGATCCAACAAAACAAAGAATTAAACTATCTTATGAAATTGGTTCGGTGATAGGGCAAAAGGAGCAACTGTGGATTCATATTCCTGCTTATGATAATTTTAAATTTTACGGTGCTATTTTTAACATACCAAAGGATAAATTAGAAAAGAGGATTACTTTTCTTGCAGATTTATTTGAAATTACGCCATATCTTTTTCAACCAATAAAAAGTTTGTCATTAGGTCAGCGTATGCGTTGTGAAATAGTGGCAAGTTTACTCCATGAACCAAAAATGCTATTTTTTGATGAGCCAACAATTGGCATGGATCCGCTTGCAAAAGAAACATTAAGAGATTTAATTAAAAAAATTAATAAAGAACTTAAAACGACTATTATTTTTACTAGCCATGATGTTGGCGATATAGAAGAAGTATGTAAACGAGTAATTATAATCAATAAAGGTAAAATTGTGCTTGATGATTTAATGAAAAATTTAAAATATACCCACTTAAAGAAAAAAGTGCTTGACATAACGAGTAAAGAACCCATAAAACTTAAAAATACCGATGCCTTTACAATCATTAAAGGCAATGAATCACAAAACCAAAATGCTACAAAAATTGAAGTTGATATGGAAAAAGCAAGCATTACCGATGTTTTGTCACTTGTTGATCCAAACAATATTATTGATATTTCAATATCCTCTATACCATTAGAAGAAATTATAAAACAGGTTTACAGAGAGGTAAAATAATTGAATAAATACTGGCAAATATTTAAAATAAATTTTAAAGAAAATTTACAATCTTATGTTAATACCATACTTAGCATAGTTTCGTTTTGCATAATAATTTATATATTTGTAAATTTGTGGGGCTATATTTACACAAATGGCACGCCTGTAATTAATGGTTATACATATGCGAATATGCTTTGGTATTTAATAAGCGCCGAAATAATTTGTTACTGTTCTAGTGGTCGCTATGTTGTGCGTGGTATAAATAATGATGTTAAAACTGGCAAAGTGGCGTACACCTTAAACAAGCCATATAATTATTATATTTATGCAGTTGTTTCAGATATGGGCGAGATTATATTTAAATACATATTTATTATACTTGCAGGACTACTCATGGGACTTGTTTTTGTGGGTTTACCAACTTTTTCACTAGTTATGGTTTTGCCAATAATTTTTGCATTTTTTCTTTCAAGTCTTATGTCTTCATTATTATTTGCAATTGTTGGACTTTTGGCTTTTTGGATAGAAGATGCGACTCCGTTTTACTGGCTTGTATCAAAATTCTTTTTAATTCTTGGAATTATATTTCCGCCCGAATTTTTTCCGTCTTGGGTACAGCCGATTATTATTTACAGCCCCGTTTACAGTATATATTCGGGTACAAGTAAATTGGTTGCAAATTTTTCGTGGGAGCTATATGCAAATGTTACTATAAGTCAAATTGTTTATATTATTATATTTGCATTACTGGGATTATGGGTTTTAAGTAAAGCAGTAAAGAAGGTGAACATTAATGGAGGTTAAAAATAATATTAAATTAATATTTAAATATTTAATATTAAATATAAAAAAACAAGCACAGTATAAAATATCATTTATACTTAACATTATAATGATGATTGCAAACGATGCATTTTTTATTATACAATGGCATATCATATTTTCTATTGTACCATCTTTGGGTGGCTATGGCTTTAATGAAGTGCTTTTGATTTGGAGTTTAACCGCAGGTGGATTTGGACTTTCACATTTGTTTTTTAATGGGGTATACAATATACCTGACATTATTTATAGAGGCAAGTTAGATGTATACCTAACGCAACCTAAAAATTTATTACTTAATATTGGTTGCTCTTCTACTGACATTTCGGCGATTGGAGATATTATCTACGGATTTATAGCATTAATAATAATTGGTGCAAAATTTACTACTTGGCTTATATATTTCCCTTTAATTATTTGTTCAGCGGTTATAATTACAGCCACTCATATTATTTATGCTTCTTTGGCTTTTTATATAAAAAGAGGCGATGCCATCGCAAGTTCTATAAACAGGTCAATGATAACATTTGGCACATATCCGATGACTATTTTTAATAGCACAATAAAAATAATATTGTATTCAATAGTTCCCGCTGCTGTTATCGGCTTTATTCCATCACAAATTATTTTAAATTTTAGCATATATAATCTGTTATTTTTTGTAGGATTTGCAATAATTAGTACGCTACTTGCTTTTTTTGTATTTAATAAGGGTTTAAAAAAATATAGTTCGGGAAGTGTAATGGAAGTAAGATTATAAATTATAACTGTCATTTATTATGGCAGTTTTTTATGTACAAAAAATAAATGATTTTTAAATATTATAATGATTAAAAAAATTTAAAAATTTTTCACAAACAAAGCTGTATGAACTACCTTTTGGTAATAATGCGTAAACAGTGCTTTGTTGTGGCTTTATATCGGTTTTAATTTCTTTAATTTTATTTAGCGATAATTCATCTACTAAAAATTCTTTTACCGCAAAGCCGACTGCTACACTGTTTTCACATAACTGTGCCAGTGTTTCAAAACTTGCCATTTCGTAAGTTGGAGTTATATTAATATTATTATTTAAGTATAATTTTTGTAGTAGCATTCGGCTACTGGTATTATTTTTTAGCGTTGCAATTTTTTGATTTTTTAGTTCTGCGAGTGGCAAATAATCTAGTTTTAAATTTGTACTTGCTACAAAAATATTTGTTACCTTGCAAATTGCTTTTTTTTCATAAATCTCATCGTTTTTGATAGGTTCTTCTAAAAATGCTATATCAATATCGCCTCTATTTAAATATTTTTGTAAGCGGTCAGATATTACCTCGGTAAATGTGATTTTTATATTTGGATAAAGCTTACAAAACTCTTTCAATTTTGGCATTAATACATATTTTATAATGCTTGTAGAAGCACCAATATTTAGTGAGCCAGTTTGTAGGGCGGAATATTCGGAAAAATTTTCTACACCTAATTTAATTTGCTGTAATCCATTTTTGCAATATTCATAAAATTTTGCACCCTCGGCGGTGGGCTTTATTCCTTTTGGAAGCCTTGTAAATAACTTGCCATTTAGTGCTTGTTCCAATCGTTTAATTGCCATAGTTACAGCGGGCTGTGTAATGTATAGTTTTTTGCTTGCATTAACTATACCTTCATTTTCGTACACTGCCATAAAGATTTTTATGTTGTTTAAATCAAAATTTGTATAAATCATATTTATGCACCTATAAAATATATATATTTGAATTATATCATATTATAGCATATAATTACAAGTACCTAAACATCTTTTTATTATTAATAAAGGTAGGTACTAATATGAATAACAATCAAATTGATAACTTTATAAATACTAAAGTTGCCGAATTAAAAAATAAACTTAGTGGCAAGAAAGTTTTACTTGCTTATTCAGGTAGACTTGACAGCGTAGTTTGTGCACAGATTTTATATAAAGCGTGTGGTGATAATCTTATTTGCGTTTTTGTAGATAATGGATTACTTAGAAAAAATGAAGTAGAGAAAGTTCTGCAAAACTATAAAAATTATTTTACATTACCGCTTGTTACTATTTACGGAAAAGACAGATTTTTAAATAAACTACAAAATATTATTAAACCTGAAAGCAAACGCAAAATTGTGGGACGGGAATTTATTAACGCCTTTAAATCTTACAAATCTGAACAAACAGATAAAATAGATTACTTTGCACAAGGCACAATACGCTCAGACATTGTGGAAAGTGTAAAAAGTAAAGATGGGAAGTTTATAAAAACACACCATAATGTTGGTGGGTTGCCAAAAAATTTGGGATTTAAAGAAATTATTGAGCCTTTAAAAGATTTATATAAAACGGACATAAAACTTATAGCACAAAAGTTAAATTTACCTGAGGAACTTATAAATTATCAATCGTTTTCGGGCCCAGGGCTTGCAACAAGAATAATAGGCAAAGTTACACAAGAAAAAATTAATATTGTTAAAGAAGCGGATTTTATTTTTAGAGATGAAATAGATAAAACGGATTTAAAATATAAACTTTTTCAATATTTTGCAATACTTATAGATACTCGTTCTACTGGCGTTATTAAAGGAAACAGAGTTTTTGGAAATACCATAGTTTTAAGAGCGGTTATAACAAGTAATGGCATTAAAGCCAAATTTTGTAAACTTCCCTATAAGATATTGCAAAAAGTAAGCACAAGAATTACAAGCGAAATTTTAGGTGTAAACCGAGTTGTTTACGATATTACTTCAAAACCGCCAGCTACTATTGAGTGGGAATAATTTTAAAAAGGGGGCAAAATATGAAAAACAAATATGTTAAATTATTAAATAAAGAAGTAAAAAGCAGCGATTGGACTGGTTTTATACATTGCTATCCACATAAAAAAGCGTATAGAAATATTCCAAATATTGATATGAAGCAAATTTGGGAAGGGATAGATGAATTTAATCTTTATGTGCATATTCCTTTTTGCGACAGAAAATGTGCCTACTGCAATTTATTTTCTACTGTGCTTAATCAAACAGAAAAGGAAAATATGTATGATCGATATGTTGATAAGCTTATTGAAGAAATAGATGTTTATTCAAAATATATAAACAAAAATGCAAAGATTATGTCCTTGTATTTTGGTGGCGGAACTCCAAATGTTTTGTCTATTAAACAATTTGATAAAATTATCAAAAAATTAAAGTCGGTATTTACGGACTGGGATGACAACATTGAAATTTGCACTGAATGTTCGCCAGACAGATTATCGCTAGAATATATTAAAGGTTTAAAAGCGATAGGATTTAAACGAATAAGCGTAGGGGTACAGAGTTTTATTCAATCAGAACTTGATGCGGTTAATCGTAAAATAGATATAAAAATAGTAGATGACATAGCAAAATGGACAAAACAAGAGAATATTGGACTTAACTTGGATTTAATTTACGGTTTACCTTTTCAAACTAAGCAAACGATTATGCAAAACATAAACAAATTAACTACACTTGCCCCTGATAATGTTTGTGTATATCCGCTGGCGATAAGAAAATTTACCGGAATGGAAAATATTGATAAAAAATATATGTTTACAAATTCGCAAAAGTACGCAATATTTAACAATATTAGAGCAAAATTAGAGCGTTCGGGATATGTTTGTCAAACAATAACAAGATTTGTAAAATCTAATACACCCACATATCAGCAACAGCGTTACGAATATCAAGGAATATCAACGCTAGGAATTGGTGCTGGTGCTAGAAGTTGTACGCCAAATGTTGCTTACTGTATAACATATAAAGTGCAAGATAAGCTAGTTAAATCTATAATAGAAGAATATATGAATACAAAAACCGATGAGAGAAATTATGTAGGATTTATATATAACGATGAGGAACTTAAACGCAAATTTGTAATGCTTTCACTACTAGACCCTGGCATAGACTTAAACGGATATTACAAAGAATTTGGCGTTAAAATAGAAGATGATTTTAAAACAGAAATTGAAGCACTACTAAAAACAAAAATGATTGAATTAAATAAACCTGAAGATATGTATTTACTAACCAGCAAAGGTAGAAAGTACTGTGATATTGCAGTAGATATTTTTGTAAGTAAACAAGTGAGAAATTTATATAATACATATCAAGTAGAATAATTTTTAAGGCGGGTTAAAATGAAAAAAATTAATATGAAACCAAATAAATTCGGCGGGAAATTAATTGTTTTTGAAGGTGTTGATGGCTCGGGCAAAACAACGCTTACGGGCATTGCAAAGCAATATTTAGAAGATAAAAATATAAAATGCTATTGCACAAAAATGCCAAGCGATAGAATAAGAAAAATAGATTTGTTTCAAAATTTAGATTATAGTACTGACATTACAAAACGCAATTTGGTAAGCCTATTTAATATGACTATCTTTTCAACGGGCGATCGGCTTTTAACACTAGATTCCGAAATAACACCAGCATTAAAAAGGGGCGAGTATGTGTTGTGCGATAGATATTGTTACACAAGTTACATAAGGTGCAAAAATAATTTGATATACAAAATATGCCAAAAATTTATTAAACCCGATTGTGTAATAATAGCAAGTGCAAAAGCGGAAGAATTAAAAATTAGAGTAAAACAAAGAATTGCAGAAAAAGATTTATTTTATGATGATGAAAGTGTAATAGAGCAAATAAAAAGATATAAAAGCCTCGCTAAAAAAAGCAATTTTAAAATAATAAACACACAAGATGAGCAAAGCAAAATTAATGAAAGGCTATACTCAATTTTAAATGATATTATATAGTTGTTTAAAAAAGACGACAGAAAAGTAAAAAGATCATATATATTTATTATGTATAATATTAAATATGAAGTTAATTTAACAAGTTTAAAACTAAACATTAAAAACATAAAAGATTATACTGGGTGCAAGTTTTGTGCGGTTGTTAAGGGCAATGCCTACGGACATAATATGGCTGAAATATCGCCCAAAATTGAAAGCGAAGTAGATTATTTTGGCGTTGCTACTTTAAGCGAGGCATTAATTTTACGGCAATTAAAAATTAGTAAGCCAATACTTATTATGGGTAGATGCGATACAGTTTTATCGTGCGTAGAAAATAATATAATTTTAACTTGTGTAAGTATGGAACATTTACAAAAAATTATTGATAATGCAAAAGGGCAAGCGTTTAATATACATATAAAGTTTAATTCGGGTATGAATAGGCTTGGCATTAAAAGCATAAAAGAATTTTTAAACATACTAAAACTTACAGAACAAAACAATATAAATATTTTAGGTTTTTATACACACTTTGCGACTGCATTTTGTGATACCGAATATATGAATTTTCAATTAAAAAATTTTAAGCGTGCGGTAAAAGTTGTAAAAAAACATTGCCCTGATATTTTAATACACGCTGCAAATACCCCCGCTTGCTTTGTAAACAAAAATACTTGTTTTGATATGGTTAGAATAGGAATAGGCATGTACGGCTATGCTGAGTTGCCAACGGGAGTTATTCCGCCAGTAAAAATAACCCCTGTTTTAAAAATATCGGCTAAAATAATACAAATTTATAGTATTAATGCTGGCGAAAGAGTTGGTTATGGCAATTTCTTTATAGCACCTAAACCTATGCAAATTGGCACGGTAAGTATGGGCTATGCTGATGGATTAAAAAAAGCAAATACGGGCGGATTTACTGCTATAAACGGGCAAAAAGCACAAATAATAGGTAGTATTTGTATGGATATGTTTATAGTAAATTTAAGTGGTATTAGTGCAAAGGTAGGCGATTATGTTTATGTATTAAACGGAGGAGAAGAGTCTAACGCAATGACCATAGCAAAACAATGTAATACTGCGGTTAGTTATATTTTAACCGAATTTAATTATAGGCGCGCGGATTTTATTCTTATTGAATAAGGATTATAAAAAACCGCCTAAAAAATTGTCAAAATTATATTTTTGTGTCATAATGCATGTTAAGAGGAAAAAATATGCGTATTATTGCGGGGAAATATAAAGGACGAGTATTAAAATCGCTAGAAAGAATAGAAGTAAGACCAACATTAGATAGAATTAAACAGCCACTGTTTAGCATTATTCAGTTTTATATTCCACATTCTATTGTATTAGATTTGTTTTCTGGCTCTGGTGCATTAGGGCTGGAAGCACTCTCACGCGGGGCAGATGAAGCAGTATTTGTAGATAAAAACAAAGACTGTTGTTTGGTAACCGAAAATAATGTAAAAATGATAGGCGAAAATAGTACAGTATTATGTAAAGATTACGCCAGTGCATTAATGAATTTTAAAGCAAAAAATAAAAAGTTTGATATTATATTTTTAGACCCACCGTATGCACTAAATTTGGGTCAGCCTGTAATAGAAAAAATTGCTGAATATAAACTATTAAATGAAGATGGAATAATTGTTTATGAGCATCTTTATGACAAAAATTTTAAACTAAAATTACCAAAAAGACTAGAAGTTTACGACAGCCGAAAGTATGGAATAGTGGGCATAGAATTTGTAAGGTTTATTTTAGACAATAAAATCTAAGTCTATATGAAATTATAGTAGCATAAAATATACTAATTAATTGGTATATTTTTTTGTGTGAAAAGAGGAAAATATGGATTTAATTATGGAAGTTTCCGATATTACCGGTTTGCCTGTATATTTAACGGCAGGTTCTTACAAATATTCGGTAATCGGTGGGCAAGCGGTTCATATTTTGGGAGTTAAAAATATTTGGCAGTTTGATAGCGACAAAGCGGTATTAATTGTGCAAAAAAATAAACGGCTTGTCATAAAGGGACAAGAACTTTACATTAAAAAAATGTATAATACTGATGTTGTGGTTTGCGGTAAAATATCATCGGTTTCGGAGGAATAGTGACAGGAATATTTAGCGGTGCTACACGCGTAAATATTGAAGGAATGAATATTGAATGGTTATTAAATCAAATGTTTAATAAAGGTATTTTAATAACCAACTTACACCGCATATCACATAAGCAAATTGTATTCTCAACTGATTACAAATCGCAAAAAAAGTTAATTGCCTTATTAAAAAATTCGTGTTATACTTTGAATATAAAAAAAGAGTTTGGCGCACCATATATTTTTAAATTTTTTAAGTCTAGACTTGGGCTTTTAATTGGACTTATTTTATCGGTTTGTCTGTGTTTAATATATTCTTTTATTTTGTGGAATATAAATATTATCGGCAATGAAAATATTTCAGATTTAGTAATCTTAAACGAAATAAAAAGTACAGGTGTGTGTACTGGAATATTGCTTAATAGCATTGATACGGATAAATTAGAAAATCAAATTATGAATTCTATATCGGATATTGCTATGGTTAATATAGGCATAAAAGGCACTAATTTGATTGTGGTGATCAAAGAAAAAATTCCCAAAGATACAGTTAATGTTAATGGAAATTTGGTAGCCGAATTTGATGCGGTTATAACAAAAATTGTAACTATTCAGGGTACACAAAAGGTACAAGTTGGTGAAGTCGTAAAAAAAGGCGAAGTGCTTATTGAAGGTTCGTTTACTAATACTAATGGCGAAACTGAAAGTTGCAAAGCAATAGGCACAATTATGGCAAATGTGTGGTATACTGGGGGAACTCAGTTTTACGAAGAAAAAACAGTGCTAGCACGCACTGGAAAATATATTGATATTTCTTATTTGATGCTACTAAATAGCGCAATGCCAATAAAGCGTGCAACAAACAATTTTTTATTTTATGAAATTGAAAATTCAACGAGATATTTATTTGACAAAAATATTTTACCGTTTAAAATTGTTAAACAGCGGATATACGAACTTGAACCTGTTGTGGTAATAGAAAGTTTTGAGGAGAATAAAGAACTATTAGAATACGAAGCATTACTTAAAGCCCGTGAAAATGTACCGTTAGGCGTTGAAACAATAAAAGAATATACGGTAACAAATAGCGGTGCGGGAATTTATTTTATTAGAGGTTATATACAAGTAGAAATTGAAATACAAAAATTTATTGAGGAATAAAAATGATAATTTATAGTACTAAATTGTTAGAAAAATATAAACTTATGCAAAACATTTTTGACCATGCGTTAAAACTTTTAGGGCAAAGTTACAAAAAAATTGCAGTCAATATTAGATTTGTATCAAAAAACCTAATTCAAAAGATTAATTTAAACACTCGCAAAGTGGACAAGCCGACTGATGTACTTTCATTTCCGCTACTTGCTAATGTGTTTAATAAAAAAATAAGCATTAAAAATTTTGCAACAGATACCGACCTAGGCACAAAAGAAATACTGCTTGGTGACATTGTTATTTGTACATCTATTGCAAAGGCACAAGCAAATGAATACGGACATAGCGTTGAACGGGAAATTTATTATTTAGCAGTACACGGGTTACTACATTTACTAGGTTATGATCACATGGAAGAAAACGATAAAATATTCATGCGCGAAACAGAAGAAAAAATTTTAAAAACTTTTAATATAAGTAGGTAGAATAAACATGGATAATGAATCAATTATGATGTTAATAGAGAGGGCAAAATTATCGGCAGAGCATGCCTATGTACCATACTCTTCTTATCCGGTGGGTGCTTGCGTTCTTACCAAAGACGGCATAATTTTTGGTGGTTGCAATATTGAAAATTCTTCATTTGGGGCATCAAGCGATGCTGGTAGCGTTGCAATTTTAAAAGCGGTGTCGGAAGGACACCCCGAAATTGAAGCACTTGCGCTTTATTATAACGGTATTGATTTGCCATATCCTACTGGCGAATGCAGACAAATGTTACAAGAGTTTTCTAAGTCGGCAACAATAATCGTTGCAAACAAATATTCGCACGAGTCTTACAGAATGAATGAAATTATGCCTTTTCCGTTTGTACCTACCGAAATTGTTTAAGGAGAATATAATGTTTAAATGCGGTTTTGTAACAATAGTTGGCAATCCAAATGTAGGAAAATCTACACTTTTGAATGCGGTTATTGGACAAAAAATTTCTATTGTATCGCCAAAGGCTCAAACTACTCGCAATATAGTTAAAGGAATACTAACAACTGATAATTATCAGATGATTTTTTTGGATACACCAGGCATACAAAAAATAAAAACTTCTCTTGATGAATTTATGATTAAAAGTGCCACAACTGCCGTAATTGATGTAGATGTTATTGTTGTTTTGCTTGATGGTAGTAAAAAAATAACCGAAGAAGATTTAAAAATAGTGGAAAGTTATAAAGGTAGGACGCATAATTTAGTATTAGCAGTTAACAAAATTGATGCTACCACTTTTGAAAGATTGTATCCCGAATTAAACAAACTTAATTTGCTAAACTATGTTAAAGATATTGTTTGCATATCTGCTCTAAAAAAAGAAAACATTGATGAACTCTTAAAAGTATTGGAAAAACTTTTGCCAGAAGGCGAAAAAATGTATCCCGATGATATGGTTACCGAACACTCTGAAAGGTTTTTAGTAGGCGAAATATTAAGGGAAAAAGCACTTCTTATGCTAGACCAAGAGATTCCGCACGGAATTGCCATAGAAATTGAAAAATTTACAGAAGAAGAAAAAATTATTAAAATAGATGCTCTAATCATTTGCGAAAGAGATTCACATAAAGGTATAATAATAGGGAAAGATGGTGAAATGCTTAAAAAAATAGCCATTTCGGCACGTAGAGATATAGAAAAACTAGTTGACAAACAAGTGTTTTTAAAAATTTTTGTAAAAGTTAGATCTGATTGGCGCAACAACACAGAAGAACTTAATGAAATCGGTTATAACAAAAAAGACCTGTAATTTAATATAATATATTGTAAAACTGTTGACCGTATATATTAAGTAAAATTGAGTATAATAATTTCAGGATTACTTAAAAAGTGAGGTGCAAAATGCAAATATTTGAAAATGAAAAAGTTATGAATAACGACCTTATAATGTTTTGTTGGAAATCTTTTTTGGCAACAGGCAATACGATATTTTATTTGCTTGCATTTGACCTTGCACACCCTGAAATTTATGAATCAAAATTAGATGAACAAACTGCAAATATATAATTTAAAATTGTAATTTAATGCACACAGTGCATAATAATATATTTATTTTACATAAGCCAAGGATGAATTGAATGGATAATATAAAATGTAACGCCATAGTGTTATCTAGTAAAGACTACAAAGAAAAGGACAAGATAATAACACTCTTTTCGCCCGATAGGGGCAAGTTTAATGCAGTCTTAAAAAGCGTAAAGATTGCAAATGCAAAATTAAAATTTGCAGCACAGCCTTTTTGTTTTGGTGAATTTATGCTTGTAGAGCATTGCGGAATGTATACCGTATCTGGTTGTACACTAGTAGAAAGTTTTTATGAAATAACCACAGATTTAAATAAATATTATGTTGGCGGGGCTATTTTAGAGGCGACGTCCGCTATTGTGCTCCCAGAGCAAATAGAAAGTGGATTGTTTATAGAAATATTAAAAGCCTTAAAAAATCTTGCATATAGTAACATTAATGAGAGAATTATTTTAATAAAATTCTTTTTAAATATCTTTTCCGCACTTGGTTATAAATTTTCATTTACAAAGTGCGCTTCCTGTGGTTGTAATTTTACTGTTAAGAGATTTTTAAACCTAAATAATGGTGAAATTTGTTGCGGTCAATGTCACACTTATGATAGTATAGAAATATCGCCTGAGGTGCATTCGTGTTTTAGGATAATAAACAGTACGGAATATGATAGGCTAGATAGTGTAAAAATTAATATAGATGTTTTAACTCTTACGCTTAAACTCGCTAAACTATTATTTTCCTTAAAGTTTAATTATGACTTACACACCATTAAACTTTTGGCAGATTAATGCTTTAAGGAGACCCAAAATGAAAAAAGATGTTTTTATGTTTGCAGAAGGTAATGCAAGTATGCGTGATATTCTTGGTGGCAAAGGTGCAAACTTGTGTGAAATGGCAAACATCGGCTTACCTGTTCCTCCGGGATTTGTGGTAAGTTCGAATGTGTGTGCAGATTATTACAAAAATGAAGAAAAATTAAGCACAAAATTAGAAGAAAATATTATTACAGCACTTAGAAAACTTGAAAAAACTTCCAATAAAGAATTTGGTAATCCAAACAAACCACTATTAGTTTCTGTTCGTTCAGGTAGTCGTGTTTCTATGCCTGGTATGATGGATACAATTTTAAACTTAGGTATTAACGATAAAGTTGCAAAGGGCTTTGCCACTTTAACCGGTAACGAACGTTTTGTTTATGACTGCTATCGTAGATTTATTTTAATGTTTTCTGATGTTGTTATGGAACTTGATACCGAAGAATTTGACCGTATTTTGCAAGATGCAAAAGATAAGAAAAAAATTAAATATGACTATGAACTTGATGTAGAAGATTTAAAGAATATTATTAAAAAAAATAAAGTGTATTATAAAGAAAAATTAGGTGTAGACTTTCCGCAAGAACCAGAAGTTCAATTAATGGAAGCCATTAAAGCGGTTATTCGCTCATGGAATAACCAAAGAGCAATTCTTTATAGAAAAATTAATGCAATACCTAATGAATGGGGTACTGCTATTACAATTCAATCAATGGTTTTTGGTAATACAAGCAATAAATCTGGTTCTGGCGTGGCTTTTACTCGTGACCCAGCAACTGGCGAAAACAAACTTTTCGGCGAGTTTTTAATGAACGCACAAGGTGAAGATGTTGTTGCGGGTATTAGAACGCCAGCACCGATATCACATCTTGAACAAGAAAACCCAGCCCTGTATAAACAGTTTAAAGACATAGCACATAAACTTGAAACTCATTACAAAGATATGCAAGATATAGAATTTACTATTGAAGATAGTAAACTTTATATTTTACAAACTCGTAATGCTAAGCGTACAATACATGCTGGTTTAAAAGTTGCTATGGACCTATACAGAGAAGGTGCACTTGATGAAAAGGAAGCACTACTTAAAGTTGATGCTTCACAACTTCCATCATTACTACTTCCACAATTTGATACTGAAAGTTTAAAAAAAATTACGCCTATTGGAAAAGGCTTGCCAGCTTCTCCGGGTGCTGGCTGTGGTATGATGGCATTTAATGCCACAAAAGCAATAGAGTGGAAAGCCGAAGGCAAAAAAGTTGTTTTAGTTAGACAAGAAACTTTGTCCGAAGATATAGAGGGAATGAGCGTATCCGAAGCAGTTGTTACCGCTCGTGGTGGTATGACATCACACGCCGCAGTTGTTGCACGCGGTATGGGCAAATGTTGTGTTACTGGTTGCGAAGATATTCAATTTTCTAATGACTATGTTACATTTAAAGATAAAAAGTATGTAGAGGGCGATATTATTTCGGTTAATGGTTCTACTGGCTTTATTTATGAAGGCAAAATTGACCGTAAACCTGCTACATTACCAAAGGATTTTTTAACAATTATGGAATGGGCAAAAAAATATAAAATCTTAAAAGTTTACCAAAATGCCGATACTCCTACTGATGCCCGCGCAGGTGTTGAATTAGGCGCAGAAGGTATTGGACTATGTCGTACCGAACATATGTTCTTTAAAGCAGGCAGAATAGAAAAAATGCGTGAAATGATTGTTGCTAATACACTACAAACAAGACAAGTCGCACTTGATAAATTATTGCCGATGCAAAGACAAGACTTTACCGAACTTTATCAAATTATGAAAGGAATGCCAGTAACCATAAGATTACTTGACCCACCACTACATGAGTTTTTGCCGGACCTTAAAAATCGCAAGGAAATTGCAGATTTGGCTCAAAGTTTTAGAATGACCGAAGAAAAACTTGAACAAGTTATTAATGATTTACACGAGTTTAATCCTATGATGGGACATCGTGGTTGCAGACTTGCAGTTTCGTATCCGGAAATTTACAATATGCAGGCTAGGGCAATTATTGAAGCCGCTTTAAATGTTAAAAAAGAAAATGGCTTTGATATTAAACCAGAAATTATGATTCCTATTATTTGCGATCTTAAAGAATTTGAATTTGTTAAAAACAATGTAGAAAAAACTGTAAAAGAAGTATTAGCAAATGCAAACGCAACTATGGAATACAAGATTGGTACAATGATAGAATTGCCACGAGCAGCATTAATGGCAGATAAAATTGCCGAACAAGCAAAATTCTTCTCATTTGGTACTAACGACTTAACACAATTCACTTATGGTTTTAGTCGTGATGATGCCACTAAGTTCTTAAAGAGTTATTACGAAAATCGTATTTTTGACTTTGACCCATTCGTTACCATTGATCAAAACGGCGTAGGCTCACTTATGAAAATGGCTTCCGAAAAGGGTCGTTCGGTTCGCCCTGATATTAAAATAGGTATTTGCGGTGAACATGGAGGAGAGGCTAAATCTGTTGATTTCTGCCATAGAATTGGGCTTAATTATGTATCGTGCTCACCATTTAGAGTTCCAACTGCAATTTTGGCAGCCGCTCAAGCAAATATTAATAACCCAAAAAAATAATTTTAAATTTAATTTATATAAAAACACCACTCAAAAATAGGAATGGTGTTTTTATATAAAGAACTATGGTAATTATTTATTTAATTCTTGTTTAATCGCACATTTATATTCAATTTTATTTATTTTATTTTCTAGTTCAATAAGTTTTGTAACTTTAATAGGACCTTTTCTTTCTTGTTCAAAAAAAACATTGAATTCTAAACCAAACAATAATGCATTGCTGTCGTATGATAATAAACTTCTGGCTTTTGTTAATGTTCGTGCGGTAAAATTATCTGATAAACTAGTAACAGTATTTGTATCAACACTATAATTAACAATATGCTCAGTATTTGTGCTGAGTTCTGTAAAAACACCTGTGCCAAGTTCGTTAATATTACATACACCAAATCTAATTACATTAACATTATTAATATCCTTTTTTATAATAATCCATAAATCATTTACTAAAATTTTATCCATTTATAATTGTCCCCTTTATTATTCTTTAACATTATTATAACATATTATAAAAATTTGTCAATGTTGTTTTGAATAAAATCATTAGTAAGTCTGTTGTTGATTTTAATTTTATTTATGATATAATAAATTAATAAAAAATAAATAAAGGATTTTGAAAAGTTTTGGCGAATAGGTATAGTGTAAGGACTTTTTACTTTTGGAGTTTTAATGATAGATAAAGGTTACGATAGCGAGTGGGTAGCTAAGTTAAAATCAAACAATGACATTGTAAGTGTTATATCAAAATATGTACCGCTCAACAAACGCGGTAAGCAGTTTTGGGGTAATTGTCCGTTTCATCACGAGAAAACCCCTTCTTTTGCTGTAAGCGATTATGACCAGTTTTATCATTGCTTTGGTTGCGGTGTGGGTGGCGATGTTATTAAGTTTGTAGAAGAAATTGAAGCCGTAGACTTTATGGATGCAGTCAAAATTTTGGCTAAAAACGCAAATATGCAATTACCCGAATTTAAAGGCGACCCCGAACTAGCAAAACTTAAAAAGCAAAAGGAAGAAATTTATGTGGCTTGCAAAGCAGCGGCGGACTACTATCAATCAAATTTACATACCGAAAAAGGCACTAATGTATTAAATTACTTAAAAAAGCGTAGTATTACTGATAGTGCAATAGAAAAATTTAAGTTGGGCGTAAGTTTGGGCTGGAACGAGTTACCAAATTATTTAACAAATAAAGGTTTTAGTTTAAAAGTATTAAAAGATGCTGGAATTATTGCGGTTAACGAACAAGGAAATCACTACGATGCACTTGCAGAAAGATTAATTTTTCCTATTGTAAATTCTTATGGTGATGTTACAGGCTTTACGGGGCGAACACTAGAAGCAAATCCTAAATTTGCTAAATATAAAAACACCTCGCAGACGCTTATATTTGATAAAAGTAAAACTCTTTACGGAATAAACTTAGTAAAACTTGCGGGGCAAAAAAAACATATTAACGAGATTATAGTAGTTGAAGGGCAGATGGACGTTATTGGACTTCATCAGGCGGGATTTGATACAACTGTTGCTGCTTCCGGCACTGCATTTACTGTTTTTCACGCAAAAGAAATAAAACGATTTACTAATAGTGTTATAGTTTGCTTTGATGGAGATAGTGCGGGGCAAAAAGCCACTCTTAGAAGTTTAGATATTTTAACTAATGAAGGGTTAAATGTTAAGGTAATAAGTTTACCCGATGGCGTTGATCCCGATGAATATGTTCTAAAATTTGGAGTTGAAGGATTTCAAAAACTAATAGAAGAAGCACTTCCATTAAATGATTTTAAAATAAAAACACTTGCAAATAGTTATAATTTAAACGATAACAGCCAAAAATCAAAATTTGTGAATGAGGCATTAGAAATTATAAGAGGATTACCAACTGCCACAGAACGAGAAATATATTTAAATATGGTAAAAAATATTTCTTCTATTTCTATGGATATTTTAAGAAGAGAAATTAATGTCCAAAATATAGACAAGGACAACCAGTCCGAAAGTACATTAGAAACATATGAAAATGCTTATGTAAAGGCTTGTAAATATGTACTGAGTTCACTTTTACATAAGCACAGTTATGCATATATCCCAGAAAATTCGGAATTTTATTTTTTAAATAATAATTATACTGCAATTTTAAAATACATAAACGAATGTAAAATAAACAATAAACAACCAATTATTAGCACGCTTTACGATATGTTTAATGTTGATGAATCGCAAGATATTAAAGATATTATTGATTTTAATTTTAATTTGGAAGAAAATAGCGAAAATGCAAAAAAATATTACGATGATAGTGTATTGTCTATAATTAATGCAAATATTAATTCTAGATTTTCTACATTAAAACAAAGTTATGACTGTGAAACCGATTTAGATAAACGCAAAGAAATTTCACAAGAAATATATAAATTAATGCAATTACAAAAGAAAAAAGTTAAATGACGGAGGAAGTTAAGTGATTAACAAGAAGTTTGAAGTGGACATAAAAAAAATTGTGGAATTAGCACAAAAAAAGGGCACAGTCTCGGAGGAAGAGATAGGTCTTAGGTTGCTTAAATATGAACCTACCGCCGAACAATTAGATGAAGTTATAAAACAAATTGAATCCGAAAATATTAAAGTAATAAAAACAGCCGAAATTTTAAAAGACAATGAAAAAGAAATTAATGAATTAATTAATCAGGCAAATATTGATGACCCAGTAAAAATGTATTTAAAAGATATTGGCAAAGTTCCGCTTCTTACACAAGATGAAGAAGTTGATCTTGCTAAGCGTATGGCAAATGGCGAAGAATATGCAAAAGCTAGACTTTCCGAAGCAAATTTAAGACTTGTTGTAAGTATAGCAAAACGTTATACTGCTCGTACCAGTATGCAATTTTTGGATTTAATTCAAGAGGGTAATATGGGGCTACTTCGTGCTGTTGAAAAATTTGATTATACAAAGGGCTTCCGATTTTCCACATATGCAACATGGTGGATTAAACAAGCAATTACTCGTGCTATGGCAGATCAAGCCCGCACGATTAGACTTCCTGTTCATATGGTAGAAACAATTAATAAATTAACTCGTGTTGAGCGTGCTTTAATTCAACAAATGGGAAGAGATCCATCAACTGCCGAAATTGCCGAAAAAATGGGAATAAGTGAAGACCGTGTTTGTGAGATTAAACGCATAGCACAAGATACAATGTCGCTTGAAAAGCCAGTAGGCGATGAAGATGATAGCACTATGGGCGATTTTATTAAAGATGAAAGCACGAAATCACCGCTTGAAGCCGCTACTCAAACTATGCTTAAAGAACAGTTATTAGGTGTAATTGACACCTTAACCCCTCGTGAACAAAAAGTTGTAAGACTACGCTATGGACTTGATGATATGCACCCTCGCACACTGGAAGAAGTTGGCAGAGAATTTAATGTAACAAGAGAACGAATAAGACAGATAGAAGCAAAAGCACTACGAAAATTACGCAACCCGACCAGAAGCAAGAAACTAAAAGATTTCTTTGAAGACTAAAATATCAAAAGAGGAACCACAAACTTAGTCTTGTACGCACGCTTTTAGCGTGCTAGCAAGCGTTTGTGGTTCCTCTCTTTGACCGCATTTTTGGTAAAAATGCTAATTCCCTCCGCTAATAAGTTGCATACCAAAAATCTTTAAGTCAGGGAAACCCTGACCCAGATTTTTGGTATGCCATTTGCTACCGCAAATGATTAATTATTCCGCCATCGCTACCGCTAGGCGAAATTATAACCGAACAAAGTTATTAATTTAATCCATTCTAAATGTAAAATGTAGAATTGTTGTATTTCGAAAGTAAATAAAATTTTGCCTTTTGCAAAATTTTATTTACAATTGGATTTTAATAGTGTACAATGAAAAGAATTCATAAAATTAAAAGGGAGTATGATTATGTTAGATAACGCACCTATTGACAAAATACTTAAATACCAAGAATTAGACCGTGAAGTGCTAAAATTGGAACGAGAATTATTTGGTAGTGATGCTAAAAAAAATATAAATAATGCTGTGCAATTTGTTAAAGATGCACAAAATAAATCAATAAATTTGGAACGAGAAGCCAAAGATTTGATTGTAGATTATGAAAATCTTAATAAAACTTTTGAAGATAATTTTAAGAAGGCTCAAATTTTATACACACGTGAAACTGAAAGTTTAAAAGAAGAAGAACTAAAATTATTTTTATCACAAATTTCGGCAGTCAGTGTAAATTTATCAATAATTGAACGCAAACTTTTTAATCAGTCACAGAAAGTTGAAGAAATTTTAAAAAATTTTGAAGATACTAAAAATAGCATTATGAAAGCGCGTAAATTACACAGCGATAGTAAAGAAGTATATCAAAAAATAGCAGGCATTAAAGAACCTATGATAAGCAAGTTAAAAAAACAACTTGCAGAACTTGAAACTTCTATTGATAAAAAAATTATGGATAAATATAAAGCCGCAAGGCAGGACCATATTTTTCCTGTTTTTGTACCACTCGCCGCGAATTCTTCTTGCGGGGCATGCGGTATGCAAATACCAAGTTCCAAAATGACAATTTTAAAATCTTCTGGAATTATGGACTGTGAACACTGTCGTAGAATAATATACCAAATAATATAGGAGAAAAAATACAACTTTAATACTACTTTATGGTTGCATTTAATAAAATATATTGTGAATAAAATTTTGCCGTTTAAAATTGATTCTGAATTTTACTTTGATTTATCTGAACAAAGTTATAATGAGGGTAACCTTTTTAAAGCGTTGATGCATCTTAGTAAAATAACAAAGCCCACAAAAGCCGATTTAAATCGGCTATATTTTTGGTATGCAAAAATTCTTTCCGACATGCACTGCATTCAGCAGTCAAATAATTATTATTATAAACTTCTTTCTAATAAAGAACTGGAAAGCATAGCAACTTTTGAAATAGGTAGAAACTTTTTAAGTGGTGGTTTTTTAGAAAAGGCAAAATATTATTTTAAACATTGTATTTTAGTGGACAAATATTTGTTTTTCTCAGAAGCGGCAAAAAAATATTTAGAAATAATCAACCATGAACAGGCTGTGTCTAAATTTAAAATTATAGAAGCAAACACTATAACACTGATAAGTAATTTAAAAACCCAAAGTGCAGAAGAAAATATTCGTATTAATTATAGTAACATTTATAAAGGCGCTGTAAAAAGCATGCTTAAAAGTTTAAAACGAAAAAATTATACAGAGGCTATTCTTTTAGGTAAAGAGATATTAAAAAACTCCTCAGCACAGGATTTCGAACATATTTTTGCCTTATGCGCATTAATTACCGCTAATTTTGAAATCGGCGATTTTAATTTGCTTGAAAATTATTTACAAAGTGCTTTGCAATTAATAAATTGCAAAGACTTAAAAACGCTAGAACTTATTGCAACAACACTATCGGGTATTAGTAAACACTCGCTAGCCAAATTGTTCTTTGATAAAATAGAGAAACTTGCTCCATATGATTACAACATAATTTTTTTAAATGCAATATGTAGTTTTAATATAAAGGATCGCAAAAGTGCCGTAGAAAAAATAAGTAAAGTAATTCTTATGGTAAATAAAGATAGAGTGCTGGATTATTATTTAAATGAATTTAACTCAGCACCTTTTACAGAATTAGAATATTTATATGCGTTACCTGAAAAAGAATCGCAAAAAATAATTCATTCTTTATTGCTAGGGTTAAACGATAACCTAATTGAAATAAACGCCAATTTTTTACTAGATTTGGAATGGCTTTTATTATCACAAAATACCAAACTTGCATTTAAAATTTTTGATTTTCTAATAAAAAATAAAAGCACCTTTAAATCTATTAAAAATTTTATTACAAATATGCTCACTAATGTTTTTATAAATAATCAGGTAAAAAGACAGTTAGTGGTTTATGCTATTAAAAGCGGAAATTTTAATAACTTTAATGTGGTTATAAATGATTATTATTTTAATGTGAAATCTATTAAATATAGCGCTTTATTAGTAGAGAGCGAAGCTCTTGCCAATGCTTATATATATGCACTTGCAAATCTTATTCAAACGGGCAATTCATCGCAAATTAATTTATTAAACGATATTGTAAAAACTGCTTTAAAATCTATAAAAGAACAAATCGATACTAAAAAATTAGTAGTTGATGAAGATAATTTATTTAAAGTTATGCACTATTTAAGTGTGTTGCCAATTTCGCAAAACACAAAAGCCAAATATAAATTAAAAACCGTTTTAAAAAACTTAAAAGAATGCATAAATACATTTGGTCTTAATCAATTTTATGATATATAATATGTATGTTAAATTTTCTATCATTTCTATCTCATGTTTAAAGGGGATTTTATGGTTACATTAGATGATGTTAAAAAAAATAAAGAAGTACAATCACTTATTATGGCGACAGATAAATGTATGCGTATACAGGGCTATCCAAACCATGGAATAAGACATATTGGTTATGTTTCCACCACTACCGAAAATATTTTAAGGCTTATAGGGTGTGATGAAAGGACAGCGGTGCTAGGCTCTATTGCCGGCTGGTTACATGATATTGGTAATTCTATAAACCGTTTTGATCACGGTATAACTGGTGCCACCATGGCATATGGAATTTTAAAAGATTTAGGTATGGATTACGATGAAATAAATATTATTACAGCCTCCATAGGTAGCCATGAAGAAACAAAAGGAAATCCTGTCAATAATGTTTCGGCGGCTCTCATAATTGCTGATAAAAGTGATGCAAACCGAAATCGCCTTGAAAATATTAAAAATACAGAAGATTTAGATATGCACGATTATGTTAATCTTGCTATTACAAAAAATTTTTTGGAAGTGGATAAAACAACAAAAACCATTAATTTAAAAATTACTATGAAAAAATCATCTTCAATAATGGATTATTTAAAGATTTATATTAATCGCATTCTAATTAGCGAGAGAGCGGCAAAATTTTTTGATTACACTTATGTCCTTTACATTAATGATGTACAAATTAATAATACCGTGCTTACTAAAAAGGTTAGACATAGTATAGAAAAGGCTGAATTTTAATAGAATATATATATGACAACTAATAAAAATATAAATTTAAAACGTGATTATTTAGTAATTGCGTTTACTTTTGTTGGAACTATAATAGGTGCAGGCTTTGCTTCGGGTAGAGAAATTGTTAGATTTTTTGGTAATTATGGTTACTGGTCACTTTTGCTTATATTGTTTGCAGGTTTTCTTTTCGGTTACTTTACATATGTAATGCTTGATTTAGGCAGAAAAAGAAAAGAGCAAAATATTACCGAAATCACTAAATCTGCTTTTGGTAAACATTTTGCTCTTGTTGATTTTTTAATGCTATTTGCATATTTAATAGGTATTGCGGCTATGCTTTCGGCAGCTGAGTCGTTATCACTTATAATATTCCCAAATTTTCCTTCCTTTATATTTTCAATTATTACAGGATTATTATCAATCTTTGTTGTCGTTGGTGGAATTGAAAGGCTTTCCAAAGTAAATTTTATTCTAGTACCTTTAATCATTGTTTTAATGCTTTTTGTTTGCATAAGATATATTATTATTTCGCCAATTGCAGAATTAGATTTTTTACCTGCTATAAATTGGTTAACTCCAATTACAGCAATATTTTTTGCAATGCTATATGTTTTTATGAACATGCAGATTGTTAGTGAGATTATGATTATTTCAGGCAAAAAATCTTTTTTAAAAACACCGGTACTGGCATCAATACTAGGTGCATTGCTTGTTACAATTTGTCTTGCAGTCGTAATATGTGCGGTATTAATTGGTGGGCAAAGCGTTTTTAATTCCGATTTACCTATTGTGGTTATTTCTTTAAATGTTGGAAATTTGGCGGGATACATCTATGCTGTTGTAATGTGGGGCGGTATTTTTAGTACACTAATTGCAGGTACTTTATTAATATCTGTATGGTTGCAAACTAAAATAAAAAGTAAATGGCTTTCAGTTATTATTGTTACTTTTGCAGGATATTTACTGAGCCTGATCGGTTTTGAAAATATAGTAGAAAGTTTTTATCCAATCACAGGTTTAATTGGTACAATTTATGTTTTGGGTATTACAGTCGATTATTATAAAACTAAAAAGTTGAACGAAAATATTAAATAATATAAAAATTTGCTATTGACAATTTTATTTGATTGTAGTAGAATAATATGTAAGATAATTTTGAGGTGAAAAATATGAAAAATGTTGAATTTAATGAAGAATTTCTTGAAAAACTAAAATTGACTTCTGATAAGGCATATATAGGTTTATATAAGACGATTGCAAATAAACTAAATTCAGAAAGTTTAGTAAAAAATGGAAAAAGTTTGGATTTACCAAATACAAGTGTATATACTAATGCTAGATCTATAAGTTATGAAAACAAAGTTAGTGAACTTAAAAATTTATTACTAAAAGCCTGCATTGAAGATCAGACTGTGGAAGTAGTTCGTAAGGGTAATGAAATTGAGATTAATAATGTTACACCAGAAAGAGAAAAAGATAAAGATTTAGAACAATAATTATTTTGATTGTAAATTATTTGCACCCGTCTAAATTAGCGGGTGCATTTTAATTGATGCTTCATTTATTTTTAAATAATTCTTGACACTGTATGCTATTTATGATATATTTGCTTTGAGCCGCTTGAATACGGTTATATAAGTGAGTGTTAAGCCCCACCATTATTCAGCGAGACTGGTTAGAGGAGGTAAAAAAATGTACGCAATTATTCAAACAGGCGGAAAACAATACAAAGTGTCGGAAGGCGAATTTGTAGATGTTGAAAAGTTAGATGCACAAGCCGGCGATAAAGTTAAGTTTGATGTCGTATTATTTGCAGATGGCGAAACCGTTAAAGCAGGCAGTCCAATTTTAAAAGATATTGTTTGCGAAGGTGAAGTTCTTTTACAGGACAAAACTGCAAAAATTTTGGTATTTAAGTATAAACCTAAAAAACGCGAACGCAAAACACAAGGTCATAGACAACCTTTTACTCGCGTTAGAATTACAAAAATAGGCTAATATTTATGATTAAAATTAAAGTATTTACCGATGAAAATCGTATTTTAGGTATTGAAGTTAATGGTCACGCAAATTATGCTGACATTGGCAAAGAGGACATTGTTTGTTCTGCCGTATCTTCTGTAATTCAAACCGCTATGCTTGGACTTATGCAGGTAGTGGGTATAAAGTTACAGTACTCAAACGATGACCAAAAGGGCTATTTAAATTTTAATCTTCCACAAAAAATCACTGATAACCAAAAACACGATGCGCAAATAATTTTGAACACTATGATTTGCGGTATTAATGATTTACATGAAGGATTTTCAGATTTTATTGAATTGGAGGTGTTATAGTTATGTTTATTAATATACAACTGTTTGCACATAAAAAAGGTGGCGGTAGCACAAGAAACGGACGCGAAAGCGAAAGCAAGCGTTTAGGTGTTAAAAGACAAGATGGTCAAAGCGTTCTTGCCGGCAACATTTTAATTAGGCAAAGAGGAACAAGCGTTAATGCAGGCGAAAATGTAGGAATCGGAAAAGATGATACATTATTTGCACTTAAAACTGGCGTTGTTAGATTTGAACACGAAACGAAATCTAAAAGAAAAGTAAGCGTGTATCCAAAAACCGAATAATTAATTTCGCTTGCTTAACAGCAGGCGATTTTTTTAATTTTTATGTTAGCATAGGTATTTAAAATGTTAAATTATGAGATAAAAAATAACAAAATTATTATCGAACCGAGTGATGAGTTTAACATTACGCATATTTTAGAATGTGGACAAGTGTTTAGATTTAAAAAATTTGAAAACTTTTATAGAGTTTTTGTGCTAGATAAATTTGCTGATATTTATAATAACGAAAAAAATCAAAATATTATTGAAACTTCTGACACACATTTTTTTGTAAATTATTTTGACTTAAAGACAAATTATGCTATAATAAAGCAGAAACTAGAACGAAATAATATTTTGCATCAAGCAATAAAATGCGCGTACGGTATTCGTATTTTAAAGCAAGATAATATTGAAGCGACATTTGACTTTATTATTTCGGCCAATAACAACATTAAGCGTATACAACAAATTATTGAGGCTTTATGCCAAAATTTGGGCAAAAAGTGTAGTGGTTATTACGCTTTCCCAAATGTAGAGTCTTTGGCAAATGCGAGCGTGGATTTTTACAAAAAAATTGGAGCAGGTTATAGGGCGGATTACCTGCATAAGACTGCAAATTTATTAAAAAACGGTTTTGATATGGAAGTCGTACACACAATGTCAGCGGAGCAAGCAACAAAATATTTGCAAATACTAAATGGAATTGGACCAAAAGTTGCAGATTGCATTTTGCTTTACGGTTATCATAAAATGAATGTTTTTCCAGTAGATACTTGGATTAAAAAGGTTTATTCTTGTTATTACAATAATAAAATAAAATCGCCCGCTTTAATAAGAAAAAATTTGATTAATAATTTTGGAGAAATATCAGGTTATGCACAACAATATTTATTTTATTTTAAACGAGAACTAGATAAAAAAGGAGACTAAAAATGTTAGAAAGAAAAATAGCACTATTTGTGGATTTAGAAAATGTTGATATCAGTTATCAAAATTTTACCGAAATACTTGAACAGTTGCACGCAACTGGCTCTATTGTGTACTGCAAAGTATATGGCTTTAATCCTAAACATCACGCTGATATTGGCGAAATCATTTCAAAATATGGCTTTATTACGGAAGCAATTATTAAAGAAAGTAAAAAGAGAAAATTTGATGTTAGAATTGCAATAGATGCGCTTAAAATTTCTTATACAAATGACTTTATTGATTCTTATTGCTTTGTTGCTAATTATAACGGTCTTGCATATTTATCAAATGCAATTAGAGAAACGGGCAGAGAAGTTATAGAAGTTTATGGTGATAGAATGCTAAACGAAATGGCAGATTTACACATTAGACTTGTAAGTTATTTTGTACAAGATTATGATGGAGCGCAAACCACACAAAAATTGTTTATGATTAACAAAATGTCAAAGTTTGCACAAGAAATCACATCTCTCGCAAAAAGCAATAATAAAGAAGAAAGAGCAAGCCTACTTGAAGAAATTGAAGCCTTTCTAGATAAAAACTCAAACACAGTAGAAATATTGGAAACAGCAGAAGAACTTGAATTATATAGAAGAATTGAAGATAGTTTAGATTTATTAAGAGATTAAAATTTAATAAATTATTTTTTGGAAAACTATTGCAAATTTAATAATTAGATGTTATAATCCTTCAAGAAACATGAAATCCCCATTAATGTTTCTAATCTATTTAACCTTTGGAAGACAGAAGAATTTTCTTCTGTTTTTCTTTAAATCAAAAGGGAAACCAAAAACTTAGCCTTGTACGCACGCCAGCGTGCTAGCAAGCGTTTTTGGTTTCCCTCTTTGACCGCATACTTTATTCCGCCGTCGCTACCGCTAGGCGAAATTATAACCGCATAAAGTTGTTATTTTAAGCCCTTTCAGCCCAAACAGAACCCCGATGCAACCACAGGTGCTATCGGGAACCTGTTCGGGCTGAAATCATCTTAAAATTCCTAACTTTCTGCTACCTAGTGTCTTCCACTTACATAAATAGAATTACGAGCTGTACATTTTAACTTTGCAACTAAATTTTTTTTTAAAACACATTGTAATTTTTCTAATATATGATATAATGAATATACATAAAGGAGAAATATGTTATGTGGAATGAATTAGTCACACTATTTACTGAAATGCATGTTATACCCGCAGTGTGCCTTATACTTGGTATTATTTTATCTATTGTAGAAATCTTTGTTCCCGGATTTGGTATTTTCGGAATACTCGGTGCAATTTTAGTTGCGTTTGGGATAATATTCCGTATGATTTTTGGGGGCACTCTTGCTCAACTTTTTATTATGATCTTTATTATATCATTTGTGGTAATTGTTGCTTTTATGATTATGGTAAGGTCGGCAAAGTACGGTTGGTTAAGTCGTTCGCCTATTATTCAAAATGGTTCAGCACTTTCCAAAGAATTTTTAGCCAAAGAAGATAAAGCAAATGCAAGATTACTTGGTAAGGAAGGGATCGTTAAAGCAGAATGCAGACCGGTAGGCAGAATTGAAGTAGAGGAAGAACTTTATGATGTTATTAGCGAGAATGAATTTATACCTGTTGGTACAGTCGTAAGAATTATTGCAATTGAAGGCAATAAGATTACAGTTAAACGAGTATAATAAATATGTCACTAAAAGTTTGATAATAAGTTAATGTTAAATTAATTATTTATATAAAAAATGGAGGAAAAATTATGTATAGCACTTTACTTTCTTCAATATTACAAGACAATACTTTACTACTTATATTATTAGGTGTATTTGTTGTTGTTGTGGCCGTTATTTTAGGACTTGTTCCAATTAACATTTGGTTTAGGGCTCTTGTATCGGGAGCGCATGTTTCTATGTCAAGACTCATAGGAATGAAATTAAGAAAAATTACAATTTCAACAATCATTGATGCTTATATAACATCTAAAAAAGCCGGTCTTGATATCAGTATTAACGACCTAGAAACTCATTATATGGCTGGCGGAAATGTAACAAAAGTTGCTTACGCGCTTATTGCTGCTCACAGTGCCAGAATTGCTCTTACATATGATGCAGCAAAGGCTATTGACTTAGCAGGGCGTGATGTATTGGCCGCTGTCCAAGGTAGTGTTAAGCCACGCGTTATTGAAACCCCAGGATTTATCTCTGCTGTTGCAAAAGATGGCATAGAACTTAATGTTAAGGCTCGTGTTACTCTTAGATCAAACATTGGTAGATTAATAGGTGGTGCCGGTGAAGAAACAATTCTTGCCCGCGTAGGAGAAGGCATTGTTACAACAGTTGGTTCCGCGGAAAATCATAAAAATATTCTCCAAAATCCAGATTTGATTTCTAAAACAGTACTTGCAAAAAGTTTAGATGCTGGAACAGCATTTGAAATATTATCTATTGATATTGCAGATATTGATGTTGGTCGCAATATTGGTGCAGAATTAAATATCGGTCAAGCCGAAGCAGATAAAAAAATCGCCCAAGCAAAAGCCGAAGAAAGAAAAGCTATGGCCATTGCAGTGGAACAAGAAATGCGTGCTAAAACTCAGGAAATGCGCGCTACTGTTTTACAAGCCGAAGCAGAAGTTCCAAAAGCGATTGCTGGTGCATTCCGCGATGGAAAACTTGGTATTATGGATTATTATCGTATGCAAAATATGGTAGCAGATACTGATATGCGCAGGGCTTTATCAGGTGCAGAAGGAACTGCTAAAAAACCTATTAAATAACATTAATATTAAATAAAAAAGGAGGGTGTAAATAGTGGATCCTATTATTCAGGTATTGCTGGTTGCGTTAGGATTATATCTTGTTTATGCCCTTATTTCTATATTAGTGTTTAAACGCAAACATAGTGCACAGGCTAAAAAAAGTAAAATAATTCCTACAAAAGCGGAAACAAACATTTTAACTAAAAAGTCAAAAGAAAAAGTAAAAGCATTGAAAAGTTCGGACATTATAGTTGAAATGAGACCGCCAACTAAGGCTCAAACGGGTGTTCTTGAAATTAATGTTACCAATAAGCCGGAACAATTAAAAACGGAAATACTACCCGCTGAAATAATTGAACAGAAAGCAGAAGATAAAAGGTTGGAACAACCGACTTCTATTAAACTTGCCGATGATAAATCTGCAACTTATGGCGAACAGCCCTTGGATACGCCGATTTATGAATTACAGCCTATTGTTGCAGATGAAATTATAAAAAATTATGATGGAAATGCAGTTTCATCAGAAGAGGTAATCGAAGAAGTAGAAGAAAGTGCAAATAAGTCTTTGAACCAAGCAGTTTCATCAAAAAAAGTTATTGAAGAAGTTGAAAAAGACATTAACGAAACATTACAAAAATTTGATGATAAAAATGTTGATGATGCTTATTCTACAACATATTTAGAAACTGATGAAGCAACAGGGCTTGAAGATTATAATGGGCAAGAGGATACTGAACTAGATATTACAATTATGGACGATAATAATCAATTTTTTGATGAATTTACAGATACTTCACCAGTTATTAAAACAATATTATTTGGCGACATTTTAAATAAAAAACAATAGTTTATTCCGCCTGCCCTAAACCCGCAGTCGGAACTTGTAATAGTATAAAATTAATCTTTTTAACACTTTAACCCGTTACGAAACCTCTTGTGTAGTTGTACACAGCGGAACTCGTAACGGGCTAAATTATTTAAAAATCTTTAATTTTATACTACTTTGTGTGTCCTGTCATATAAATAGTTTTAATAATTGTAATATAGACTTTGCAGGTTATTGATGTCTTAAATATTTAATAGTAAAATTTTATTTTAACTTAATCAAGCATATGGATTGTTTAAAGCGGTTTAAAAAATATTAATATTAAAATACATATTATTGTTGAGCAAATTGCGTGAGTTAATTTTTGTAAAAAATAAAATCCAATATTAATTTTACATTTACATAAAAATGTGAGTGCTTGCATGTGTATTGAAAGACCGCCCCAAGATATTATAAACGTTGCAGTTATTGTGCATAGGCTTAAAGATACCGCCTTTAAACTTGATAAGTCGTAACAACCTCTGGTTATTTCAATTATACCATTTACAAGTCCTTCGCTAAATGCGGGACTTTTTTTAAATATATTTAATAAATATGCAGAGATATTTTTAAATGGCAATAATAAGTTTGAATTATTTAGCATGTCAATTAGCATATAGAAGATTGCAACATATCCGCCTACGATTAAAATTGATATTATAGAATTGTAAATTGATTCGGAAAGTATAGTATTTAAATTTTTTTGTACAGGCTCAAATTTACTATCTGCTAATGCTTTTTTGTACTTATAATTTCGATAAATAAGTCCGTTAATTATTGCGCCCAAAAAATGCGAACATAATATTATTATTCCGGCTGTTCGGCTTAAAAACATACCAATTCCGACAGTACCTATAATAAATAAGGGACCAGAAGTAGATGTAAATGTGACTATTCGTGCAGCTTCTTCCTTGGAAATTAAATTGTGTTCATAAAGTTCGGCTGTTAACTTTGCACCTACGGGATATCCAGAAATAATACTCATAATATATACATAACCCGCGATGCCACCGACATTAAATAATTTTTTAGTTATTCTTGATAAGTAATTAGCAAGAATATTTACGGCGCCCAGTTCAGTTAATATTTTTGTAAGAAAAAAGAAAGGAAAAAGTGTTGGCAATAATGCAGTTGCCCATAATAATATACCTTTTAAAACAGATAACGAATAAACTTGTGGATTGAATATAAACAATGCTATAATAAATATGATAAGAATTGATAAGAATATATTTATTTTTTTCATTAAGCACCTTGCGTTTTATTAGTACAAATGATATATTATGTAAATGAACATTATATTAAATTCAGTTCGTATAATAATTGATATGTAAAATAGGAGAGTTGTATGAAAGATAAACTAAAAATTGCACTAGTTTTAGGTGGAGGGGCTGCCCTTGGTTATGCGCATCTTGGTGTAATAGAAGTACTTGAAAAGCACGATATAAAACCTGATATTGTAGTAGGTACATCAATGGGCGCTATGATTGGTGGAGCATATGCGGCTGGTATTAATGTAAGCGAAATGCTTGAATATGCTAGACAATTTAAAATATCGCAATTTTTAGATTTTAATATTATTAAATTCAAAAAATGCGGGTTATCAAGTGGCAAAAATATTACCGATATGCTTGAAAAGGCTTTTGGAGATAAAAAAATAGAGGACCAAAGTATACAGTTTATTGCTGTTGCCACAGACATAATCTCAAAAGAAGAAGTACATATCAAACGCGGAAGTTTTGTTAAGGCGATAAGGGCAAGTATTTCAATACCTGTGGTTTTTGAACCAGTTAAAATAGGTAAAAAAATGCTAGTTGATGGTGGCATTTTAAATCAAGTTCCTGCTGATATAGCAAAAAAATTGGGTGCTGATTTGATAATTGCCGTAAATGTTACTAGTAATTATAAAACAGTAAACCAAGTAGAAAATATGATTGATGTTATAGAAAATGTTGCTGTTGTTCAGCAACAAGTGCTGTTTGATTTAAAAGGCAAAAATTATAACTTTTTGATAGAACCTGAGTTAACAGAAATGAGATTAATGGATTTTAAAAAAATTGATTATGCAATTAATTCAGGCAAGCAAGCCACAGAAAAAATCATAAACGAAATAGTTGCATTTAAAAAAACAAAACAAGAAAAACTTGATAAGAAAATACAAAAAACATTGGAAATGCAAAAAAGCAAAATTTAATTAAAAATTCAAATTTTTAATTAAAAAATAGGAAAACAGCAAAAAATTGCTGTTTTTTGATAATTTTGACAAATTTTTGCAATTATTTTGTTTTTATAAAAGTTGAACTTCTTAAAATTTCAGGCACATACTCGGGTTTGTTTTGTATTGTCATATTAAAAATGTTTTGTGCGTTCTCGTGTATTTTAGTAAAATTTAATTGTTTATCAATATTCTTACTGTCTTTTGATCGTGTGATTATTTTTACTTTTGATTTTGTTAATTCGCTTAAAATCCCGCTATCGTTTGTTGCTAAAATTTTTAAGTATGGCGGAGCGTAATTTTTCTCATATAGACTTAAAATGTCCTGATTTGTTATTCCGAGTAAGGCATGAATTGCAATTCTTTGAAGTTTTTGTTGGCCGTATCTTTTCGTTATAGTTTTTTCTAAAAATTGTGGGTATGAGTCGCACTGCTTCGCTGATTTTATTATGTAGTTTTCCAGTCCTTCATTTACAGAAAATATATTTTTGAGTTCATTTTCTGAAATTGTTTTTAATTTATATAAAATTAAATTATTTAATATTTTTTCATTTACTAAATTATTTTCTTTTTTTGCCTGCTGTAATGCAATATATGTTTCTGACGGAACAAATTTCTTAATTCTTTTAATGCTATTCTTTAAATTTATTATTACTCGTATTGCTGTTGCACTTGCATATCTGTTTTTTATTTTCTTTTCGTTATAGTCATCGCCTTCACGCTTTATTGTTAGTGGAATAATATTTGATTTTGTATTTGACAATGCACGCAAGTATTCTACACCTAAAATATTATTGGATTTATTTAAAATGTCAATAAGTGCAATATTATTTTCAAAATGTGATTTTACGGCTTTTATTTTGCTACTTGCGTGTGATTTACCCTGTGCAAGATTTTGCATAATAAGAGTTTTTAATTCTGACGGTTCATCATTTAATACTTCTGCTGTATATTTTAGTGCTTCTATATCGCCACTTTCACTGCCAAAACATAAGTGTGTAACACAATTTAATGCGTTTAAGCATTTAATTGCACCAAGAGCAAATACTTCGGCGCTAGATGTTGCGAATTGTTGTGGCAATTCTATTACAATATCGGCACCCGAATGTATGGCAAGTGAGGCACGCGCATATTTATCTAATATGGCGGTTTCGCCACGCTGTAAAAAATAACCGCTCATAATACAAATAACATAATCTGCATTTGTTAACTCGCGACATTTTTGAATTTGCATTTTATGTCCATTATGTAGTGGATTATATTCGCAGATTATCGCACAAATTTTCATAACATCGCCTTTTTGTCTTTACATTTTTTACTAAATAGTTTAAACTTTATTATACTCTATTGTAAAATATAAACGCAAAAGAGTAAAGGGGAATTTAATATGTCAAACATTTTGTTTAAAAAAAATTTTGAAAAATCTATTATTAAGCAGGCCTGCAAACTTTCTAAAAGAATTGTATTACCCGAAGCGACTAATGATGAACGCGTTATGCTTGCTGCTAACATTATTACACAAAAGAAAATTGCAAAGATTGTAATACTCGGAAATAAAGAAGAAATTGCGTTAAAATATCCTAAAATTGATTTAACCGGAATGGATATTTTTGACCCTAAATCTTCGGAAATGAAAATAGGATTGGCACAATTGCTATTTACACTTAGAAAGCATAAAGGTATGACTGAGGAACAATCCGCAGAACTCGTAAGTGAGCCACTTGTATTTGGTGCCCTTATGGTTAAATCTGGTTATGCCGATGGTATGGTGGCGGGTGCAACTAGCAAAAGTGCAGATGTTATTAGAACAGCAATACAAATTATAAAAACGGCTCCGGACATTAAAACTGTTTCCGGTGCAATGATTATGTTACCAACCAATAAATCACCAAAAGGCGTAATGCCATTATTACTGGCTGATATTTCAACCGTCATTACCCCAACAGCACAACAACTTGCAGATATAGCAATTACTTCGGCAAAAACATTATCACAAATTTCGCAATCCGAACCTCTTGTAGCATTTTTAAGTTATTCAACTGTGGGTAGTGGTGCAGGTGAACCAATTAACATCGTAAAAGAAGCACTTAAACTTGCTAAGGAAAAAGCACCACAATATAAAATTGATGGCGAATTTCAGTTTGATACGGCAATTTCTCCGCGTGTAGCGAACCTTAAAGGTGCAACCGGAGAAGTAGCAGGCAATTCAAATGTGCTTATCTTCCCGGATTTACAAAGCGGAAATATTGGTTGTAAAATTTTACAACACAGTGGTAATATGCACGCGATAGGTCCTATTTTACAAGGGCTTGCTAAGCCAGTAAATGATTTATCACGCGGGTGCACAACAGAAGAAATTATTACTTCGGTAGCAATTACTGCTATACAGGCAGAAATTAAATTAAATTAATTAGTATACTAAATTTTACTTAGGTAAAATTAATAACAATAACAAAAGTAAAAGGACAGAGTATAATGAAAATTTTAGTTTTAAATGCGGGCAGTTCTTCGCTTAAATATCAATTTTTTGATATGGATACCAGAGCGGTTATTGCCAAAGGACAATGCGAACGCATTGGTATTGACAAGCCTTTTTTAAAATACAAGGCAAATAATAAAGAATTAATTAAAGAATTTGACATTCCAAATCATAAAGTAGCAGTAGATTTAGTGCTTAAAATGCTTGTAGATAGCGAATACGGTGTTATTAGAACCATGGACGAAATTGGGGCTATTGGACACAGAGTTGTACATGGTGGCGAAAAGTTTAGTTCTTCTGTTGTAGTTACAGAAGAAATATTAAAAGAATTAGAAGAATATATTGAACTTGCACCACTTCATATGCCAGCTAATATTACTGGCATTAAAGCATGTATTGCTGTTATGCCTACAAAGCCTAATGTTGCTGTGTTTGATACCGCTTTCCATTCATCTATGCCTAAACGGGCTTTTATGTATGGTTTGCCTTATTGGGCATATTCGGAATATAAAATTAGGAGATATGGTTTTCATGGTACATCTCATAAATATGTATCCGGCGAAATGATAAAACTGTTAGATAAACCTATTGAAGAAACAAAAATAGTTACTTGTCACTTAGGTAACGGTAGCAGTATTTGTGCTGTTAAAGGCGGAAAAAGCATTGACACTTCAATGGGATTTACTCCTCTTGCGGGCGTTATTATGGGTACGCGTTCTGGTGATATTGATGCCGCCTCGGTAGAATTTTTGGCTAAAAAAATGAAATTGTCAATAGCCGAAATTATTTCCATATTAAATAATAAAAGCGGTTTGCTTGGTATTAGTGAAATTTCAAGTGATATGCGCGAACTAGAAAATGCATTTGAAAATAAAAATGAGCGCGCAATTCTTGCAATTGACATGTTAAGTTATCAAATAAAAAAATATATTGGTTCATATTCTGCTGCAATGGGTGGAATAGATGCAATTGTATTTACGGGCGGTATTGGCGAATATACTCCGTCCGTAAGAGAAAAAGTGATGAGTGGGTTAGAATATTTAGGAGTAAAATTAAGTGATAAAGCAAATTATAACGCTCCACGCGGTGTGATTTTTCAAATTTCGGCAGTAGATTCTGATGTTAAAGTTTATATTATACCTACAAATGAAGAACTTGTTATTGCAAGCGATACAATGCTACTTACAAAATAATTAAACTCCAAAAATATTATTGACAAAATGCTAAATACAATATATAATATCCAAGTCTGGCTGATAGTTGCATTATATATTTAAGGGGAGCATACGCTTGTTAATTGATGTTGTAAAAGCAAGAATTAATCAGGGTAAACCCATAAAATTACAATTTACTCAAAAAATTGATGATAGTTTAATTTGTGATTACAATGCCCGATTTTTAAGTGAAATTGAGTTTTGCGGAGAATATTATTTAGACCAGTTTCAAGACATTAAGGTTCAAGCAAAAATGTTTGCAAAAATAGAATTTTTGTGTGCACTTTGCGGAAAACCTGTTATAAAAGATTTTATTATTGATGTTGATGAAACCTTTACACAAATAGCAAATAAGGAAAACTACACATTTTCAAAAAATAATATTGAACTTAATCAATTAATTACCGACAATATTGTTTTGAATATGCCCACGGTAGTTAAATGTAGTGAAAATTGTTTAGGTCGCTGTCCTATTTGCGGAATTGATAAAAATACTACAAAATGTAATTGCGAACTCTTAAATTCACAAAATAAGGAAGAAGATATAAATCCTTTTTCAATTTTGAAAACTTTAAACAAATAATTAGGAGGTGTACTATGGCAGTACCAAAAGAGAAAATATCAAAGGCAAGACGCCGTTCAAGAATTTCAGCAAACTTTAAAGCACCAAAAATTGCACTTGCAGAATGTCCAAAATGCCACGAACTTAAAATTTCCCATAAAGTTTGCACAAAATGTGGATATTATAAGGGCGAGCAAGTTATTAATATGGAAGAAAAAAAAGATAAGCCAAAAACTTAGTAGTTTTTACATATTATTGAAATCAATATTAAATCTCGGGTTTACCGAGATTTTTTGCTATGATTTTTAAGTATAATTTTAATTTATACTTCTATTGACAAAATTATATATAATTAGCCCGCTCTACAAAAATGGATAATATATTAATTTGGGTTATTTTATTTGTGCTTTGGGGTAAAATTATGTATAATAATATGACCTCATATTATGGAGGCGGTAATGAAAATTGTACTTGATGCTTTTGGCGGAGACTACGCACCCGAAGAAATAATTAAAGGTGCGTGCTTAGCGATTAAACAAACAAATGATATTTCTATTATCTTAACTGGTAAACAGAATATAATTAGTAGTTTATTAAAAAAGTACGATTATGACACTGCGCGCATTACAATTTTAAATGCGAACAGCGTAATAACATTTGATGAAGTTCCTACGACTGCAATTAAGCATAAGACGGATTCCTCAATCGTTATTGCATTAGAAACGCTAAAACATAATTTTGACGTTGTCGGCGTTGTGTCTGCTGGCAGTACTGGTGCATTATTAGTTGGTGGTTTATTAAAATTGGGCAGAATAGCGGGTGTGTCGCGTCCCGCATTAATGCCTGTTTTGCCTACCATAACTAATTCTATGGTGGGATTAATTGATTGCGGTGCAAATATGGATTGTAAGCCCATAAATTTATGTCATTTTGCAGTCATGGGTAGTGTGTATATGCGTGCAATATACAATGTGCCTAATCCAAGAGTTGCGCTTTTAAATATAGGCACCGAAGAATCAAAAGGCAATGAACTAACTAAACAAACATATATCTTGTTGAAAAATTCTCCAATAAATTTTGTTGGAAATGTTGAGGCTCGTGATGTTTTAAGTGGGCAAGTTGATTTAGTGGTTAGCGATGGCTTTAACGGCAATGTGCTTTTAAAATCAAGCGAAGGTATGGCACTTACGGTTATGCATATGCTTAAAAAATTTGTTAAATCTGATTTTAAAAGCAAAATTGGGGCAATTTTAATGAAAAACTCATTTATAAAATTAAAGGATAAATTGAATTACTCACAGTATGGTGGGGCTGTTATTTTAGGGTTAAATGGTATCGTAATAAAAGCACACGGTTCATCTACGGCAGGATCTATATGCACGGCAATTAAACAAGTAGTGCAACTAAATGCACACAATTTAACACAAGAAATAAAAAATGAAATTGATAACATAAATTCAGCACTGAAAGGAATGGTGGAAAATTGAAAGAAGCAAATTTAGTTTTTGACAAAACTACTGCAACAGATTTAGAGTTAAAAATAGGTCATGTTTATAAAAATAAAGAATATTTACATAAGGCATTTGTGCATTCCTCTTATGCAAACGCGCACAACATTGACAGTAACGAAAAATTGGAATTTTTAGGCGATAGTATTTTAAATTTCGTTGTCGCCGAATACTTTTATAAGAATAATTTAGGAGCAAGTGAAGGTGAATTATCTACCGCTCGTGCAAAAATGGTTTCAAAAGATGCGCTATGCGGAATAATTGGCAAACTTGAATTAAATAAATATTTATTGGCACAATCAGAAAACAAAGTGCAATCATCAGATTCAGTAAAATCTGATATGTTTGAAGCAATTGTTGCTTCAATATATTTAGATGATAGCCTTTACAAAGCCAAGAAATTTATTTATAATAGTTTAAATCTGGGCGAGGTGAAAATGGAAGAAATGGAATTGAAAGATTTTAAAACTAGGCTTCAAGAATATTATCAGTCGCTTAAAGGTAGATATAAAATTGTTTATCAAACATTAAAATCGGAAGGTAAGCCACATAATATTCTGTTTACAATAGAATTAAAAATAAATAGTAAAGTCATGGCTGTCGCTTCTGCCCACAACAAAAGCACTGCGGAACAACAAGTTGCAAAACTGGCACTGATTAAATTGGGTATTGAAAAAGAATGATTTAAATTAATTTATACATAATTTTAAAAAGAGGTATGGTCGTTGAATCTTAAAAAAATTGAAATGGCAGGTTTTAAATCTTTTGCCGATAAAATAGATGTAGAATTTGATACGGGTATTACCGCTATTGTAGGTCCTAACGGTTGTGGGAAAAGCAATGTTGCGGACGCTATTCGTTGGGTGCTCGGTGAGCAAAGCGTAAAACTTTTACGCGGGGCTCAAATGCAAGATGTAATTTTTAGCGGTACCGAAAGTCGTAAATCGCTGTCATATTGCGAAGTTTCGCTTATTTTTGATAACGCAGATCACGCACTTGATATTGGATATGATGAAGTTGTAATTTCTCGTAAACTTTACCGTTCAGGTGAAAGTGAATATCTTTTAAATCGTGCGCCATGTCGGTTAAAAGATATTATCAATGTGCTATATGATTCCGGAATAGGCAGAGATGGCTATTCTATAATTGGACAGGGTAAAGTTGAAGAAATTATTAGTGCTAAACCCGAAAACCGTCGCACAATTTTTGAAGATGCGGCAGGTATTTCTAAATTTAAAAGCCGAAAACTTGAAGCCGAAAGAAAACTTGAACGCACAAATGAAAATCTTGTACGTTTAAATGATATTACTACCGAAATAGAAAGGCAATTAAGCCCGCTTAAAGAACAAGCCGAAACCGCAAAAAAATACTTAGAATATAAACAACAATTAAGACATCATGAGATTAACAGTTACATAGCCGAATATGATAGCGCAAGTGAAAATAAGCAAAAAATAAATGCGAAAATTGAAGCAATTTTACAAGAAATTAGTATTAAGCAAAGTACTTTTGATGAAACAGTTAAAAAGTACGAAGAAAATTTAAATGCAATTAATACAGTAGATAAAAAAATCACCTCAGTTCATGAAGAAGTTTTAAATTATACAGTTAGCCTAGAAAAATTTAAAGGTGAAGCACGTCTTATTGAAGAAAAAATCAATCACCTTAAACAAGAAAATAATAAATTAAATTTTGAAATTGATGAGTATAACAATAAACATAAAGAATTGCAAATTGAACAAGCTGAAAAAGAACAAATATTAAAAAATAAATCTGAATTATTAAATGAACTATCCAATAAATACGACAGTTCTAACTCTGAGTATCAAAAACTTACACTTGAACTTATGCAAAATCAAACTGTGGCAAAATCTAATCAAAAAGCCGCATTTGAGGTATATGACAAACTGTCAGATGTTAAATCGGAATTTTCTAGACTAAATGCTGAAAAACAAGCACTTTCGGATAAACAAAAAGATAGCAATGGCAAACTCATTACGCTAAAAAACCGCTTAAACGAAAGCAAAAAACGCGAAGAAGATTTAAGGGTGCAAGCACAAGACAAAACAGATAAAAAACAAGAATTAAAAACGCAAGCAGATTTATTAACTTCAAAATATAACGAATATGCAGTGAAGTTAAAAGAAGCGGAAGAAGATTTAAGCGCATTAAATTCTAAATATCACAGTTATGATTCAAAATTTAGGCTTATGTCCGATATGCAGGCCGAATATGAAGGTTATAGTTATACTGTCAAAAAATTATTACAAGATTCTGCTTATAATGAACAATTAAAATTACAAATTGTTGGCGTAATTGCTAATCTTATGAGTGTTCCACAAAAGTTTGAAACCGCTATTGAAATGGCACTCGGACAGGCTGTACAAAATATTGTTACAAAAAACGAAGATGATGCAAAAGCAATTATAGAATATTTAAAAGAAAAAAATTATGGTAGATTAACACTACTTCCTATTACTTCAATTAAACCGCGTAGTTTACCAGTATCAGAACGCGAAATTAATGTGCCTGATTGCTTTGGTGTAGCAAGCGATGTTATTAAGTATGACTATTCATTAGATGGTATTTTTAAAGGTCTTTTAGGTTCTACCGTTATTACTGGCAATATGGAAACTGCTATTAATCTTGCAAAAAAACATAGATATGCGTACCGTATTGTAACATTAGATGGTGATATAATTAATCCAACCGGCTCAATGACAGGCGGTAGTAAAAAACCCGAAAGTACAAATTTGTTATCTCGTGAACGCGAAATTCAAACTATTCAAATTGAAATTGAAAAAATATCTGAACAAATTAAACAAAAACAAACTGTCAAACTAACATTTATGCGTGAACAAGAAGAAATTTCTATAAGAATTAAGGATTTTAGCGAGCAAATTAGGCAAATTGAATTGCAAAATGCCAAAGAAGATGAGAAATTTGAAAAAGCACAAATGGAAACGGAAGATTTTCGCTATCAAATTGCCGAACTGGAAGATGAGTTGGGTCTAATTAAGCAACAGTTTAATGATATTAATAATCAAATAAACACTGTTGAACAAATGCAAAATATGGTTGTAACTTCAAAAGGTACAGCAAGTAAAAGTATATCAGACAGTGAACAGCAATATATGAATTTACAAATTAAATCCGAAAATTTGAACAATATTATTACGGATTATAAAGTGAAAATTGCCGCTTGTGATGCTGAAATTGAATCTTTACTTGCAGACTTGGAAAGAATTAAACGCGAATCTACTATCGCATTAGTAAAAATTTCCGAAGATACTGCCGAAATTAAAAAGAACGAAAAAACTATAAGTGCAGCCGAAAGTTTAAGTGAAAGTACTAATGTTGAAAGTGGACTTTCATATTCCGAGATTACCGAAAAACTTGAAAAGTTAAAAGCAGATTTAACAAATTTTGATGAATATAAAGAAAAATTAAACGCCAATTTAAGAAGCGTTGAAGAGAATCGTATGGCTATTTCCAACGAATTAACGCGTGCGCAAGAAAAAAAGTATCAAGAGGAAATGGCACTTAACAAAATTGATACCGATATTGATGCAATGCAAACAAGAATTTGGGAAGAATATGAACTTACCTATACTCTTGCATTAGAGTTTAGACAGGCGGATTATGAACTTAAAAAAGGTCTTAACGAAATTAATAAGTTAAAACGTGAAATTAATAAACTTGGCTATGTAAATGTTAACGCAATAGAAGATTTTAGATTATTAAACGAGCGCTACGAAGATATGATAAAACAGATCAATGATTTAACAAAAGCACAAGAAGATTTGATGAAAATTATTAACGATATGGCAAAAGAAATGCTTTCAAGATTTGACACTGAATTTGAAAAAATTAACCGCAACTTTACAAAAGTGTTTAGCGAATTATTTGGCGGTGGCAATGCAAAACTTGTGCTTACTGAATCCGAAGATCCTTTACTTGCCGGCGTGGAGATTGTGGCTGAACCACCGGGAAAAAAATTGCAAAGTATTACACTGCTATCCGGTGGCGAAAAAGCACTTACAGCAATTGCAATTTTATTTGCAATATTAAAAATGCGTCCTATGCCCTTCTGTGTTCTTGATGAAATTGAAGCAGCGCTTGATGATGCGAATGTAGAAAGATTTGCAAAATATTTGCGTAGATTTGCTGAAACAACGCAATTTATTGTTATTACTCATAGAAAGCCAACAATGGAACTTGCAGATTCTTTGTATGGTGTAACTATGCAAGAAAAAGGCGTGTCTAAAATTATTTCAGTAAAATTAAGCGAGGCAGTCAAAAACAATGTGCCGGTGGCACAATAACTGAGGTTCATATGGGATTTTTTTCAAAATTATTTGGCGGACTACATAAAACAAACGCTGAATTAAATAAAAAACTTAGCGCAATTAATAGCGGGAAATTAAATAATGATTTTTTTGAAGATTTAGAAAGTTTATTAATTTCTTCTGACATTAGTGTCAATGCAACTAAACAAATTATGGCTAAACTAAAACTCTCTATTAAAGCACAAAAAATTAAGAATACAAACGATGTGAAGAATGAATTAAAAAGTATTATCGCAGAAATATTAAATACAACTGAAAAAACCGAAATTAAATATCCTTGCATAATTATGGTTGTTGGCGTTAATGGTGTTGGTAAGACTACTGCAATAGGTAAACTTGCGCACATGTATAAATTGCAAGGTAAAGAAGTAGTTTTGGCAGCGGCTGATACATTCCGTGCGGCGGCGACAGAACAACTTAGTGAATGGGCAAAGCGAGCAGCTGTTAAACTAATTAAATATTCCGAAGGGGCGGATCCCGCGGCTGTTGTATTTGATGCAATTTCTAGCGCAAAAGCGAAAAATATTGATATCGTTATTGTAGATACAGCGGGCAGACTCCAAAATAAAACTAGTCTTATGGAAGAACTAAAAAAAATCAACCGAGTTATATTAAGGTCTTATCCCGAGGCACAACATAAAAATTATATTGTGCTTGATGCCACAAACGGGCAGAATGCAATTAGCCAAGTAAAATATTTTAACGATGCTGTTACTATTGATGGTATTATTTTAACAAAACTTGATGGCTCAGCAAAAGGCGGAGTTATAATATCACTGGCTTTTGAACAAAACATACCCGTGCTATATGTAGGTGTGGGCGAAAATATAGATGATTTAATACCCTTTAACGCTGATGAATACGCCAACGGATTGTTTTAAATTTCACAGTTGCTACCACAAGGCGAAACGCTTAAATGATATTAGGCATGAGTAAAATGGTGTTATTTGCAAGTATTTAGCGAACAGTTCTATTTTTTATTATTTCTTAATTTTTAATTTGGAATAAGAGTTGGCGTAATGTTTCAGTTTAATCAAATTATGTTTTTAATTTAAGGTTATTGAAAGTTTTTAAGTACATTTTGGCAACTTATTTTAAATCAAATATCTATAAAAAAATCTTTGTTTTATACTACTTAACTTTTTTATTCAAATATAGAAAATAAAATAATACAATTTTAGTTTTTGATACTTGTTATGAATAGAATGATGCCATTTTAAAGTATTTAGCGAATAGTTCTGTATTTTTTGGTTATTTATTTTATGCTACTTCACTTTTTTACTAAACTAATTTTTTTAAAAACACAAAACAAAGTTTTAACTCATTTGCGGGAGCAAATGGCGTACAAAAATCTGGGCTGAAAGGGCTTAAAATAACAACTTTATGCGGTTATAATTTCGCCTAGCGGTAGCGACAGCGGAATAAAATATACGGTTAAAGAGGGAAACCAAAAACGCTTGATAGCACGAAGTGCGTACAAGACCAAGTTTTTGGTTTCTCTTTTGATGGTAGGCAGAATATACAAAAAACTATTTGACAATTTATAGTTTAAAATATATTATAATATATAATAATATATATAAGAGATGGTTTAACTTATTTTTGTCAAAGGTTGTCTTAAGGAGCAAGTAATGTTAAAAAAATATAAAAAAATATTATTGACATTTCTTGGTGCATTATCTGCATTGTCTATTGTTTTTTTGCCCGCGTATATTAATAAATCTTATTCCGAAACAAAAGATGTGTGGCTAAACTATACTGTTCCCAGTTCATATTCCGATTTTGATAATTACGAATTTTGGTATGGTTATAGCAAGACATATGCTAATATAGAACATTCGCTTACCGACATTGGTATTGCTAACATAAATAATATTATCGCGCAAGTTGATGCGGGATTAGGCACTAGTGATCCAATAATTATTAATAGTGCAGAAGAACTTGCGGGTCTTTCACTTTTAAGTAATTGTGTTGATACATATTCAGATTACTGTGATTTGAGTTACGCTTTAAGCAGTGATATTAATTTAGGTGGAAGACGATGGATTCCTATTGGTATAAAAAATAATTTCACAGGTGATTTTAATGGTAATAATCACATTATTAGTGGATTAACAATAAATAATGCAACTGCAACTTACCAAGGCTTATTTGGTCATTTAAGTGGTTTTTCTTCTGATTACTCAGAAATTGATAATGTGATAATAGAAAATGCATATATAAATTCAGGGGGATTTACTGGTGCGATTGTTGGTGATTGCACATATACAATATTAACTGATTGTCATTCAATAGGCTCTGGTGCGATTGTTGGAACAAATGTTGTTATTGGAGGGCTTGTAGGCGAAGCAAAAGAAAATACCAGGTTAGATAGTTGCTCAAATGCTATTGATGTAAAAGGATTGAGTTCTTTTGTTGGTGGACTTGTTGGCAATTGGAAAGGTCGTTCAATATCTTCTACCGCATTTGATATTGATAATTGTTACAATGTAGGTAGCGTTACTTCTGGTGCAGATGGTGCGGGCGGACTTATTGGTAGTTTTAATGTGCTTGCAAATGGTACGATTAGTAAAATTAGCAATTCATATAATAGTGGCACAATTAAAGCAGGTACTTCTGGCGAATATAATAATGTTGCAGGCATTGTGTATTATAATAATTTTAATGGTGGTACTAACTTAATAATTGAAAATTGCCATAATGTTGGTAGCATTTATGGTAAAATGTATACAGCTGGACTTATATCTATTCGTAGTGGTTTAAGTATTCCTTTAACTGTTATAAAATCATATAATACAGGCGACATAATTTCGCCGACAGCAAGTTCAAGCACGGGATTTAACGCGGGTCTTGTGGCATGTAGTTCAGGTACAAACACAATTTCAATAACCGAAAGTTTTAATGCGGGTAATGTTACAAACTTAGCAACAGAAGCCGGAGCAGGACATGGCATAGCGGGAATTCTTTCTAATGCAGTATCTGGTACAACAATTACAAATTGTTATAATACAGGCATAATTACTGGTGACATAAATGTTGCCGGTATTTTGGGATATAGTACTTATTCTGCAAATATTAGTTATTGCTATAATGCTGGTACTATTAATGCAATTAATCATTATGCCGGTGGTATTGTTGGAAGAGCTTATTCTGAAATTGTTAATAATGTTTACAATACAGCTACAATCAATTTAGGTCTAAACGCTGGAAAAGGAACTTATTCCGGCGGTCTTATTGGTACATCATCAAATAGTATTTCTTTAACTTATGCTTATAATTCAGGTAATATAGTAATTGACCCAACTGCCACAGTACATGCCCATATTGGAGGCTTGATTGGTGTTGTGGAAAACAATTCTTTAACTGTTCAGTATTCATACAATTCAGGGACAGTAACAAATGGTACTACAAACCTAGGATCATTATTTGGATATATGGACTACGGTCCATATCCTAATGTTAATAATAATGTCGGCACCTCTGCAATAACTAAACTTGCAAATATTGATGGTGGCTATTCATTAAGTGCAACAAATATTAAAGTATCTCCAACTCTTATGAAAAATAAGGCTACATATGTAGATGATGGTTGGTCAAGTTTTGATACATATTTTACAATAAATGAAACAGTTGATACACCGCGTTTGATACCTAATCCAGCCGCCGAAATGCCAGTTTTATATGCATCACCCGAAGCACCTAGCACATCTGGTAATTGGTCGACACATACAAGTGCGGCAACTATTGTAGATACATATTACCAAATTGATACTCCACAAAAATTAGCATGGATGTCGGCACAAATAAACGCTGGCAATAATAAAAGTGCAAATTACATTTTGACTGCCGATATAGATTTAAGTGATTATCTTTGGACACCAATAAGCACCGATGATGGAAATACTTTTACGGGTCTATTTGATGGAAATGGTTATACAATTAATGGTCTTACAATAAATGATAACGCAGCCACATATGCTGGTCTTTTTGGCTATGTTGCTGGGACAATACAAAATGTTATTTTAGAAAATGCTTACATAAAAGCAGATAGTTTTTCGGGTACTATTGCCGGCTCATTAGACAGTAATGCATTAGTAAAGAATTGCTATGCAAGTGGCGATATTATTCTTACTAATTCTTCTAGCTATTCAGGCGGTTTAATTGGCTGGGCAACAAATTGTCAAATGTTACTTGTTTACAATAATGTTAATGTTTACGGTGGTTCATATTTAGGTGGTATTGCTGGATTTGCATCCGCTACCACATTTACCGCAGCATACAATGAAGGTAGAATTTACAGCACTGGACTAGAAGTAGGCGGACTGGTTGGAGAATTCAATGCTTCTAATATTGACCAATCATTTAATAATGGTTTAGTTATTGGTACTTGTGATGTCGGCGGACTTGCAGGTTATATTCAATTTAATAGCTCGGGCAATTATATTCAACGCTCGTATAACAGAGGAAAAGTAGTTGCAACAACAATTACGCTTGGTGATGGTAATAAATCTGGTGCTGGTGGTATTGCTGGATATGTACTAGGTTCTGGTGGAAGTATTAAAGCCACATATAATAGTAGTGAAGTTGTAAGCCCAGACCGTTCGGCAGGACTTGTATCATATATGTCAGATGCAAGTGTACTTTCCTATTCGGCATACAACACGGATTTTGTTTTAGGTGCATCTAAAACTATTACTGATACCACAACTGGTTTACTTGATACTAATTTTACACATATAAGAAGTGGTAGCACAGTGTTTATGAAATTAAATGAAACCTACGCAAACTCTTCTACCGGTGTTTGGTTTTCGGCTTCTTGTATTTTGGGAAATCCTTTTGCAATTACTACGAGTGGCGCTACCGGCGGTTTTAATAATGTAGATAGTAATACAATGCCTCGTGTGTATGCGCCAGTGTTATCGGCATCAGCGTATATTTCTAATAATGGAATGGTTTATAAGGCAGGAACTGATAATACAAAAGTTGTATTTGTTGCAAATTTAAGCAGTCGTGCTAATCCTTTTCAAAAACTGGATTTTTATATAGAATCTTATGATACAAAATCTAATCAATACGCTTACAAATATGTTTTTAATGCCGAGAGTGAAGCAATAGCAGTGAATACATATAATTTGTATCCTTCAAATTTAGGGGTTATAGAATATACTTCAACAGAATTAAGAGTGCTTTCCGGTAGTGTTGAAAATATTGCACTTGATGGCGACCCAATAATGTATCTTGGCAATACGCATACTTTTGATACTAGTTTTGTCAACGGTACCGGCGGTCCACTTATTGTTTATTTAGATATTTTAGGCAGTGATTATAGTGTTGTTGCAACAATGTCGCAAAAAATTGATGAGTTTACAACAGAAGTAAGTTTTGATATACAGCCACATAATGTTTATGATGAAACAAGTGAAACATATATTTTATTAACTGCAAATAGTACTTATTTAATTAGGATAAGGATTTATTCTACATTTATTGATTACACATTTGAAATAGATCAAAATGACAGACTTAATATTCCGGTAGCATATCAACCAATTAATAGTATGCTACTAGAATTATTGCCAAATCAAGAACCAAAAGTTAACGGTGATGCAGTTAATTATAATATTACATTGGCAACATTAGTTACGGATAATTTGCAATATATTGCCCCATCGGCAACTATTGAGCTTATGCTTAAAACAAATGCTTCAAGTCGTTCTGTTGGCACTCCTATGCGTGTATCAGATGATGAAAATAATATTATAGAAACTTTACTATTAAGTTATGCAGTAACAAGTAATGACCTAGTTGATGCTTATAATAGTGGCACTTCAAGTAATCCTATTTTAACATTTTTTGCCAAAATTTTTAATAAAGGATCTCCGTTATCAAATAATCTTGCGGTAGAATTTACAGTAATCACTATTACAGATTTAACGCTAGATTCAACGAATTTTGAGCCATTAGATACCGTAAAAGTTTATGAAATTATTAATTTTGTAGCAGATTTAACTATTCCGGACATTAATGAGTTAAATCCTACTGATTTAGAATTTTACAAAATTACTGGCGCTGGTGATGTATTATTTGAAACATTAGAAGTTAATCAAACTAGTGTAACATTAGTAAGTGATGATATTTATAGAATTACCCTTGATTACGAAGTGTTGCCCGAAGATTTAAACACAACGCTACAAGTTTATGCTGTATGTAGTGATTGGACCAGTGATACATTACAATATATAATAACTTATGCGGGGGTTAGTTCGCTTGAAATTATCTATACAACCGATGTATCATTACAAAAATTGGGGCAAGCGCAAAACTTTAAAATTAATGCCTACAATGTTAAAGGCACACAAGTTGCACTTGATTTTGTTTCACTTACAAGATCAAAAGTAAATGTGGTTATTAGTAAAGGTGGAATTCCTTATACTGATGAAACATTTAATGATTTGCCAGTAGAAAGTGATGGTTTAGTTCCACCTGATTTTACGCCAACTAATAGCACAGGAGGAGTTGGACAATATTTAATAACGACTACGCTTGTTAGCGATGCTTTAATAACTGATTCGTTAAATTTTGATATTGGATACGCAACCCCAGATGACTATACATTTACTTTAACTCCTATATCTTTAACAGTGCGTCCCAGTGATATTAGTTCTACTGATTACCAAGAATATACACTAAGTATTGCGACTACTGATTGGCAAAATCTTGACCCGATAACAGTAGTTAATTTTGAATTGGTAAATTCTTCCAGTACTGTGCTTGAAAATTATTCAACAACTATTGCAGATTTTGAAACTGATGGAATAAATAAAAGTTATATCGCTACTTTTGCCATACCTACGAATATAGGTAACTACACTATAAATGCATATATTGGGACCGGTGCCGGTTCAAGTATAATTACAGCAAGTTTAATCGTTAATTATGCAATAACACTAGGTTTTACTCCTACATATGATATGGCAATTGGTACAGTTGCAAAATTTATTATTACGCTCACGCAAGAGGGCGTTACATATGATGAATTAGATGAAAATACAAAATTTGATATTGTTGCAACTAGTATGGGCAACAAAGTTATTGCCACTATTTTATTAAAAGATGCCGAAGTAGACGCTGATTTTAAAGAACTTTATATTTATTATACATATGCCAATACGGATTTAATACCAGATGGTAGTAGTACATTCTATATAACAGTCAAAGTAGTTGTAGATGATTATGTTGAATCTAGTCCTCCTATTACAATTTCGGGAATAAAATCGCCTAGTGTAGATATTGTTATGTCATTACCCGATGGATTTACAGAAGGTACAGCGGGCGAAATTTATACATTAAAGATTACATTTACTGGCAGTATCAGTTTATTAAATCCCGATGAAAATGTTTATATATTTAAAGCACCGGTTAGTACTGATATTGTAATGAGTGTTAATGAAATCCTTGTGGATACAATTACAGTTGCAGATGGAGAGAAAATAGGAGAAACTTGGGTAATATATTATGATTATCTTGTCCAACCAGAAGATGTTGCAAATACAAGTAGTTATATTGAATTCATTACTCAAACATACGGTGGACTGGCTGATGTTTCGCCAGATTTAAGAATGGCAACAGATTACTGTAAATCTTATGTAATCGAAGTTACTCCTGAAATTTCTACAATAACGCGAAGCGAACAGTTAACACTTTTCGTTAAAGTTTTTAATGCTAAAAACATAAAAAAAAGTTCAACAAAAATTGTTATTAGCATTACTGATAGTGGCTATAAGCCTATGTTTGATGGCTTATTTGATGATGTTTTCTTAACAACAGCACCTACCTCTACATCTGGCACAAACAATGAGGACTACATTTATGAATACACGATAAACCAAGTAGGTCAATTTGGATATCCATGGGCAAGCGATAGTTATTATTTTAATGCCGATATAGTTTATAACAGTGCGGTTCAAAATACCGATACCGCAACTATTGAAGTTACATATGTATCGCCGAATGTTGATATTAATCTTTCGCCAAATACTGCAACTGTTGGTGTAGAACAAACATTTATTGTAAATATTCCGGATTATGCTCTTTTAAATCCAGACTTATTAGTTTATTTTACTATTAAAGATAGTTTAAATGATACATTATCTTCAAATGATACAAAAATAATCGCTCAAAATGTGGCCTATTCTTATACATTTGATACAGCCGGCACGTATACAATTTCCGCAAATATTGAGGGGCGTACATTAGATGCGCAAATACTTTCCGTAACTACTAGTTGGGCAACTATTAATACCATGTCACTTGTTTATACCGATGAAACTTATACCGATGTTATTACGGGCTATGGTGTAAATGTCAATACGATTTTGTATTTTTATGTAACAGTAAATAACGGTATGCCTATAAAATATTTAGACCCGAGTTTAAATATTGTTTTATCTAATGATACACGCACGGTTACTATTGATACAAAAGCAATCTCCGCAGTTTTGGCGGTGGATCCAAATGCGACCAAAATTACATTTTCTAGTTATACAACATTACCAGATGATGCCGATATCGGAAGTATAAGAATTCTTGCAGAATTTAGCACAAGTGAATTTGCTGATTTAAATTTTGCAGTAAGTTATAAAGATATAACCGATATAGTTTTAACATATAGTGGTGATGTACCAGCACGCGCTGGACACACAGTAACTATTGATTACACGATTTTAGGGATAGAAGATGTAATAGAAACACACTATGATTATATTCAACTTATAAATTTTGGCACTGGCTCGGCTTTAACTGCTAATGTGCCTATTTCTAATGGGTTAACGGGAACATTTAGTTATACTATTACAATGACTGATGCTTTAACTGGCGAGATTGCACTTGAAGCAATAGTTGTAAGCAGTAGTCCACAAATTAGTAGTGCAGATAATTTATTACTTGATACCGATTATGAAACACTTGATAATGTTACAATTGATATTACATCTGATGCATTAAACACCAATAGATTAGGCTCAGAACAAAACTTTATAGTTACAGTTAGCGGAATTACTTATGTTAACCCACTTGAAAATATATTGTTTAGTGTAACTGATCCGCTTTCGGAGTCTGTTACAGTACCAGTAAGCACACTAAGTTTAAGTAATGGCACTACGATAGGCGATGTATGCACGCTAAACTTTGCATTTACTCCCGAAATTATAAGAAGTGGACATACCACAGATGATTATTCAGTTTATATTCGTATAGAAAATACTAAAACAAATTTAGATGTTATAAGTAGCGAGTTGATTTATACAGTAAATTATGCAGTAGTTAATGATGATTGCATTGATATAACAATTTCTACAAACAATGAATATGCAGAAATTGGTATAGAAAAAGAATTTACGGTAACAGTTACGGGCTGGCAATATTTAGACCCGACACAAAATATAGTTCTTAATGTGCTTGATACTACAATATTAATTAGTCAAGCAGTACTAGCGGAAAATAATTTTGCAGTAACATTTACCGCTACCGAAGTAGGCAATAAAACTGTGCAAGCAAACATAACAGATGTATCTGGTTCAAAATTAGACGAAGTTACCATAGCAGTTAGTTATGCCCAAGTTTTAGGAATTATGTTTTCGGCAACTGGAAATTTAGGTACAGTTTACGCCGGTTCTAGTTTGACAGTAGAAGTTGGCGAAACGGTTACATTTAATGCAGTGCTTACAATAAGTAACGATAACAGTGTAAATAATTTAAATCCTTCCGTTATATTAGAAATGATAAGGTCAATAGAGCCACAACTAACGGGTTATTCGTTTACCGATATAAGTATTGCAAGCGAAAATTCATTTGATTTGGTTTATACTTTGGTTGCTACCGATAAAGCAGGATTTACAATTTATGCAAAGTCTGGTACAATTAGCACTTCTACAATTATATTAGTTGTAGAATATGCTTATATTTCAAATATTGCACTAGAAACAGAAAATGACAGTATTGTTAGTGCTAACACTTTATTAGAATTTTCCGCTTCATTTAGCGAAGATTATAATACTTTGGAGCCTGATTTTAGTATTCAATTCTACTACACATATAATAGTATTATTACAGTACTTAATACTACTGAAATTACTGCGGACGCGGTTGGTACTTACGAATTTAGTTATCAAACAGTTGCTTCCGATATTGGTAAAACGTATTTGTTTAGTACAAGAATTATAAAGTCTGATGAAAGTATTGATACCCGTACGACTAGTGATGACATAGCAATTGATATAACTTATGCTGTTGCTTCCTATGCAAATATCACTGTGGCACCAGTAAATGCAAGTATGACACAAAGCGAAAGTAAAGATTACACTGTTACAATAAGTAATATTGAATATTTTGTGGGTAGCGATTATATTTTACATATTGTAGGTTACTTTCTTGATGATGCAACACCCGATGATGATACCGATAGTTCTTTTGTAGTTGGTAATGTTAATATTAATGGTGGGGCATTCTCCGGAACTACTTATTTGCTTGATGACTTTACACCGGTAAGTTTTGGATATAATAACACAGGCGAATATAAGATAGACTTTTATTTAGAAACTGCTACGCTAAACGGCAAAACCGCACATTTAAGAGTTAATGTGGGTGATTTTGATATTGCAATAACACCTTTGAATTCTACTATAATATTAGGTTTTTCAGAAACTTATTCTGTAGTTGTAACCCCAGTTATACAATTACAATCTGGCTCAAAAATAAGAATGGTTATTACCGATGAAGATGCAACTTTAATGTATGAAGAAACGGTATCAATAAATTTAACAGATGGTTCCGCTTCGTTTACTGCTTATACTCCTTTATCGGTTGGAACTTATGCTATAACTATGGAATTAACAGATGATTTAAACAATATTCCATTTGAAACCGAAATTACTGAATTAATAGTGGTTTATGACACTGTTAGCAGTTTAGTTTTATCTGCAAAAGAATTTCCAGCCGGTACAAATTATGATGAAGGTGATGTTGTATTTATCGGAACTGAAATTGAATATAGTATTACTGTTACAGCGACAAATAATTTAAGTAATATAAATCCAAATACTACAATTAGAATTTTTAATAATACCAGAGATATTTATTTATCGGATTATCTAAATATCTTGAATTTAATAGATGTAAATAAAATCACATTTACATATATAGTACAGCAAGAAGATTATGATGTAATTACAGTTTATGCTGTAATAATGGACGGAACAAGTCAATCAACCCCAGTAAGTAATTCGTTTATGCTTTCGGTAGGCTATGTACCAATTACTGTAATTGCGCTGGTTTGCAACGATGATGAGCCTGTTCAAGTTGGTAGCGAAATATCATTTACATCTTCTGTTGATGAAACTATTGATATAACAGCAATAAACCCTAATTCATATCTAAGATTATATAAAATTACAAAGCCTGATGAGTTTGATGCCTATACAACAATAACTCGTGTATCGCAAGATAAGATTACTGCAATTACAGTACCTTTTGCATCAAAATATACAGTAACATCAACTGACCGCACAAATGGAATAATTTACTTTATAGCAATTCTTACTATAAATAATTTGGAACAAACAACGACATCAGTAGTTATTGAACTTGATGTAACAAGTGCCGAAATAACAAATGATAAAATTCAAATTTCACCCGCAGATAGTTCGGTTAAAATAGGATTTTCAATTGATTTCACTGTTACTATTTTAGATTATGAAATGTTTGACCAAAGTCTAGAAGTGCAATTTGATGTATCAAAAAAATACAATGTTTCTGATGGTACAACACTACCTATTGCTATAACCTACACAGAAACCGTGGCACTTTCTACCGGCACTGTTGTTGGAACAAATGCAGTATTTACATTTACGTATACGCCTGATTATGAAAACGGATTTGTAGTATTACGACCTGAGGTTACTGTTGGCTCTGCAATGAATTTTGCAACGCTAACTGTTATATATGCAAATCCTGCTGATTTAGGCATAAGTTTAGTATCACAAGATGATACTTATACCGGTATTATTAATACCGAAAAAATATTTATTGCTACTGTACCTAATTTTGAATACCTTGACCCTAACACTATTATAAAGTTTGAAGTATTTAATTCTGCAAATAGTTTAGTAGGCTATGAAACAAAACTTGTATCGGATTTATTACCCGAAATAGATTTAGAAACTTCCGGTTATACAACTTTCGGGTTTACTCCGCTTGCAATTGGAACATTTACAGTTAAAGTTACAGCGGTAAAACTTAATGAATTAGGTCAATTTAGTGAGATATTAAGTAGCACAGCACAAGTTAGTTTAAGCGTTGCATTTGCTTCTGTGACCGATGTATCTATTGTTAGTGCTGTCATAGCCGGAAGTGTTATTTCTTCGGGCAGTACTGCTTATATTGCCGATATCGTGCAATTTAATCTATTTATAACTGCTGATGGCTCTATTAATAGCATTAATCCGCTTACAAAGGTACAACTTTATAAATATGTAGACTCAGTAATTGTTAAACTTGGTGAGCCTATTCAAGTTATAACTTCGGGAGATACCATTATTGGTGAATTATCTATTTCATATAAACTATTGCAAAACGATTACGGTGCATTAGAGGTTTTTGCTAGTGTGCTTTTAGGCGACAACTCAGTAGATGAAACAGTAACTTGTACAAGCACATTTACCTTAAATGTAGAATATGTAAAAATATCACAATTACAGGTTACTTACACAGGTTCTAGCACGGTTAGAGCAGGTAGTGATATTACATTTAATATTGCTATAATTTATCCCGATGGCAAAGATTATACAACTATTAATCCTACCACAATTATTACACTTTATAAGATAATGGGTACTGACATTAGTTTGGAATTCCAAGCGGTTACAGGTTCAGCCTTAACATTTTCATACCGAGTGTTACCACAAGATGCCACACTAGGCACACTAAGTGTTTATGCTATTAGTTCCGAGATCGATGGAGTAACAAGCAACACCTATGTTCTTACAGCGGATTATATTGACCCTGATAATGATAATGGATTACTAAACATAACCATAACTCCATTAGAAACAAGTGTTCATTTAGGTGGCGAAGTAGAATTTACTGTTGAAATTATGAATGGTGATTACTTAGACCCGCAAACAAAAATTTATTTAAAAACATATACCCCATCTCCAAATTCTACATTATTAATTCAGCAAACTATGCTTATTGAAAACTTTACATTTACAAATGTAGGTGGTATTTATTATGCATCAAATATATTTATATTAAATCCGACAGAACGAATTGTTGGTCAATACACTATAAATTCAATTATAGGTAATCTTTATGATTTAGATGGATTATCAAACAAAATTGCCACTGCTGTATTAAATGTAGATTACGCTGATGCTTCCGATGACTATATTTTAATAGGAATTGACCCTCTAACTGATGAGGCATATCCTTCAAATTCGCCTCGCTCATTTATAGTTACTATTACTGGTGCTGAGTTTATGAGTGATAACTATGAAGTAAGATTTAATATAGATGGTCCTGTTATTAGTAATACGACTACAACAATAAGTGAGTTTTTAAAAAATATTGATGCTTATACATTATTGGTGACCAGCAATATAGTGGGCGAGTATACAATAAGTGCTTCAATAGGCGAACAGATGCTGAACGAAGAAACAGGATTATTAGAGGGAGTTATTAAAACAACAAATCCGCCTGCTATACTAAATGTTATTTATGCAACTGTGGATACTGCCGAATTAGTTTATAATGGTGGTGCCACAGCAGTTGTGGCAGGAACTGACATAGAATTTATTTTAGAAATTACCTCATTAAGTGTAATAGACATAGATCCAACAACATTATTCAAACTAACAATTACTCGTGCGAGCGGTATTGCTCCTATTATTCAAACTTTAACGCTTACTTATGCAGACATGGTGGTAATTGATACAACAAATGCAAGCATAGTATTTACATATAAAGCACTAGGGTTTGATGTGCCCTCAATTACAATTCAAGGTTATGTATATAAAACGGAATTAGACTTTATTGAAACAGATTCGATTATAGTTTATGTTGAATATTCCGAAATTACATCGCTTAACATTTATATGCCAGATTCTTCGCCTGCAAGGGCAGGCATGGATATTTATATTAGAATTGATATTAGTGTAGATTATACTTATATAGCCCAAAACACACAATTAAATGTTAGACTATATAGTTTGGCGGGTGAAATTGATTTAACCCGAATTACTATAAATTCTACTACTGTACCCGATGCAATTAATTCAAACGAAATTGGATTTTGGTATAAGGTAAAACCATCAGATGCGTGGTGTAGCACGGTTATGTTCTATGTTGAAGTAGTTGATCATACCGAAGTAAACGATTCAGAAAATATGTCATTTGCTTATGCAGACCCCGATGATGCTATCATAGGTATTAAATTACAGGCATATAACGAAGAAACAACAATTTATGAGGATATTGATACTGATGCTTGCACGCTTGGACAAGAACAAGTTTATAGGGCGGTTATTGTTAATGCAAATTATTTAGCACCCGGTACAGTATTTACAATTTCAGTTACTAATCCGTTAGGAGTGGTAACTTTTACAGAAATATATATAGATTTATTTGAAGGTCTTTCTGATCCCGAAATTATTAATTTAATTGATATTGATACTGATTTTAATTATGATGAATTTAGTTTAACTCCTACAATAGATACTGGCGGAATTGGCAATTATTTAATAGAAGATATAATTGGAACTGCACAAACTAAACGAGATGCAATTTCACTCGCCGTAACATATGCGACTCCTGATGATGAGCGAGTTTATATATCTGTAAATCCTTCTGATAGTATTGAAGCGATTATTAATGAAAATATTACTTTTAGTGTTACTGTATATGGTTATGAATGGATTGATCCCGATGCAGTAGAAAATTCTGTATTTATGGTATTATATAGAAAAACGGTAGAATTTCCTGAGGGTAATTTAGGCGGTACGCCGGATTATTCAATGTCATTTTTAGTTCGCGCAAATAATAATGGAATAATTACATTCACATTTAAGCGTGCGGAAATTGCAAATTATGTTGCACATTTTTATATAGGTGCAAAATCACAAGATGTTGATTTAAGCGTGAGATACGCACGCATTACCGATATGGTGCTTGAAACGATTGGTCAATACGCAATTTTAGGTAAGCCACTTAGTTTTAAGGTAACATTAACATTTGAATCTGCTCTTGCTAATTTAGACCCATCAACTATAATTACTATTTCTAGATATAGTTATGAGTGGTCAATTATTAATGCACTTGCATTTAAAGATAGTGTAACGAGTTTAACAGAATCGTTTATTGTGCTTACTTATAATAATGTTAGCATCGAAGATTTTAGTAACGGGGAACTTGTAGTATATGCCTCCGCCGGAGTAAGTAATGGAACAGATGGATATGACATTTATCTAATTGAAGACCCAATTAATGTTACTGTAAAATACTCTGATGTTGAATCTTTGTTTTTAGAATATAACGGCTCAAATCCAGTGCTCGTAAATACTGAAATTAATCTTACTGTAAATATTTCGGTGCAAAATATTAATTACATTAATCCAGCAACAATTATAGAATTATTGCGTTTTAATGGCACAGATTGGGTAATTGTAATGCTTTCTGATGCAATTTGTTCCGAAGCAATTTATAATGAAGAATTAGGCGTTTACATAGTAGAGTTTGCTTATTTAACTACACTAGCCGATGCTACTATGGGCACGGCACATCTTAAAGTTAGGGCAATGCCTAGCACAGCAGATGTCCCGATAGAAAGCAACGAATTATTGATTAATGTTGAATATCTATCATTAGTATCTTCTAATTTAACTCTGGAAGCCAGATACAACGGGATTTTAATTACAGACCAAGACACGATTAAAGTGGGCGAAACAGTAGAATACATTATGCTAATTTCGGCTGAGGATATTGAATTTGTAAATCCTAATACTGTTATAGAATTAAGACAATCTGGCACAAACTTTGGTGATGAATATTTATTTGTAACCCCTGTTCTTAGTGAAATTATAGGTAGTACTGTTACATTTGAACATATTTTGTTAACCGGAAATGTCCCACAGGTCAATATTACAGCGTATGTTAAAGGCAATGATGCGGTTTATTCTAATAATGTTGCATTTAAAGTAGGTTATAAGGCTATTGAAGGTCTCAACTTAGAATATATGGGCAGTGGGACTCTTGTAAAATCGGGCGAAACGATTGTATTCTCAGCCGTTATATTTACTACTGACATCAATTCTATTGACCCAAAAACAAAAATAGCACTTAGAAATTCTGTTACTGGATTAAATTTGGTTATTCAAGCCATCGCAATTACAGTTGACTTACAAGGAATTGCAACTTTAAATTATAAAGTCACTGTCGCAGATGCTGAAATCGCTTCATTAAGCATCTATGCTGTTGTGCTTGGCAATGAAACCGTAGAAAGTAATTTGATTACTTTAAATGTGGATTATGGTGCAATGGAAATTAATTCTGGCAATACTATATTGTCAGTTGAGGCAAGTTCATTAACCCCTATTGTAAATTATGAAGTATTATTAACATTTAAAGCAACAATCGCTGAAAGTTATAAGGAAAATATTGATTACAGTACACGCGTAACACTTTTTGTACCCGGAGTTACTTGGATTTCGCCCGCCACCGCATATTCCCCTACACTTAATGAACTATGCAGTGAAACTGGTTATAGAATAAGTGTAAAGTTTGTAAATGAAGGCACATATGAAATTTACAGTAAGGTGGAAACAGTTGAAAGTCCGAGATTATCAATAACAAGCAGACTTGCTACTAATAATATAACACTTACCGTAAGTGGTTCTAAATCGCAATTTATTGGACTTGAAACTGAGGTAATTTTTACAGCCGAAATAGACAGTGGTGATATTGATTTAATTGGTTGGTCAGTAAATAGCGTTGACCAGTTTGTAACTGGGGCAACATTTGCATTTACACCATTAGATGGTGCAAAGGATTATGTTGTAAAGGCATACATTATTACTGACCCTGATATATATGCCGAAGAAACTATTACGGTAAATCCCGAAAAAGCAGTTAAAACGTTCTGGCAATCCATATTATCTATAAACACTCTTATTATATTTGGAGTAATATTCCTTGCGTTTGCTATTGTAATGTCCATAGTATCTAAAAAAACTGGTTCTAATTAAGCATTTATGCCACACTAAAAACAGTGTGGCTGTTTGTTTGCAATTTTAAGACAAACACGCTGTTTTTAACTTGCAAATAATATAGAATAGTGATATTATTTTATATAGTAAAGGTAGGACATTTTTATGTTAGATATTAATTTAATTAGAACTAATCCAGAAAAAATAATAAAAGCACTAGCAAAAAAAGAATATGATGTTAATTTTAATGAATTGTTATCTATGGATAAGCAATATAGAGAACTTAACAAGATTAACGATGATTTAAGAGCAAGGCGCAATAAAGTATCAGAAAGTATACCTTTGCTCAAAAAGAGTGGACAAAATGTGCAATCTATTTATGATGAAATGAAAGTAATAGGTCAGCAAATTTCTGATAATGACATTAAGTTAAAAGAATTTAATGATAAAATTCAATCATTTTTAAATTATCTTCCTAATACACCAGATGAAGATTTATTAGCAGGTGGTAAAGAAAATAATGTTGTAATTAAAGAATTTGGAACCAAACCCAATTTTGATTTTACTATTAAAAATCATACTGAATTATGTGAACTGAATGGAATTATAGATTATAAACGAGGTTCAAAACTAGCCGGTAGCGGTTACTGGATTTATTGTGATGTCGGTGCTAGGCTTGAATGGGCTATTTTAAATTATTTTATTTCTGAACATCTTAAAGATAACTATAAATTTATGCTTGTTCCGCATATGCTTAGTTATAATTGCGGATACGGGGCTGGTCAATTCCCCAAATTTAGCGATGAAGTATATTGGATTAATGATGATGAAGGCGAATCACAAAAGTTTATGCTTCCCACAGCCGAAACCGCACTTGTAAATTTACACAGCGGTGAAATTCTGTCGGAAAATGAATTACCAAAAAAATATTTTAGTTACACGCCATGCTATCGTAAAGAAGCGGGAAGTTATAGAACAGAAGAACGAGGTATGATTAGAGGTCATCAATTTAATAAAGTTGAAATGGTACAGTATACAACCCCAGAAAATTCTATGAAAGCATTTGAAGAATTAGTTGGAAAGGCTGAAAGTTTAGTTAAAAAACTAGGTCTTCATTTTAGAACGAGTAAACTTGCTGCGGGAGATTGCAGTGCAAGTATGGCAAGAACTTATGACATAGAAGTTTGGATACCAAGTATGAATATTTATAAAGAAGTAAGTTCAGTATCCAATGCAAACGATTATCAAGCACGCCGAACTAATACCAAATATCGAAATTTTGTTACTGGCAAAACTGAATTTGTCCATACGCTTAATGGTTCAGGGCTTGCAACAAGCCGTATTATACCAGCAATTGTAGAACAATATCAGCAGAAAGATGGCTCGATTATTGTGCCAGAAGTACTTGTTCCGTTTTTTGGCGAAAAAGTTATTAATCCTATTAAATAGTTTGTAAAAAACGCTTTATGCGATTTTTAGGATATTTTTATAAAATTCTTAAAATATTACATTAAAGACTTTTACACAATAAATATTGTAATTTTACAATTTATATGATAATATTTAAATAGATTTTAAACGAGGGAAATTTATGGAATTAATTAAAGTTGCTTTTATGTATGACTTTGATGAAACTTTATCGCCAAATTATATGCAGGAATATTCGCTATTTGACACTCTGGGTATGAATAAAGAAGATTTTTGGGCACACTGTAATGACCTTGGTATTAAGCACAACATGGACGGAACTCTTGTTTATATGTACACTATTTTATATTTTGCACATCTTAAACATATCCCGCTGACCTATGACATTATGAAAGAACAAGGTAAATCAGTTCAGTTTTTTAAAGGCATTGATACATATTTTGAGCGAATTAACAAGATTGCTCTTTCAATAGGTATTGAGTTAGAACATTATATTATTTCATCAGGACTTAAAGAAATTATTGAAGGAACTTCAATCGCTAATAAATTTACTCGTATTTTTGCGTCGTCGTTTGCGTATGATGAGAATGGCGAAGCAATATGGCCAGCACAAGCAGTTAATTTTACAACCAAAACCCAGTATGTTTTTAGAATTCGCAAGAATAGATTAGACAATTTGTATAATAAAAATGAAGTTAATGAGTATATAGCAAATAAAAATTTATTATTATCTTACGAAAGAATGATTTATATTGGCGACGGGTTTACTGATGTTCCTTGTATGAAAGTTATTAAAGATAAAGGTGGCATAAGCATTTGTGTTTATGATCCCGAAAAAGATAAAGCAAAATTAGAAGCTGAGCGTATTTTTAATGATAAGCGGGTTAATTATATTGCTCCTGCGGATTATACCAGCAATTCGCGTCTTACCCAAATATTAACAGATATATTGAAAAAAATCGCAGTAGATAATAAATTAAAAAACTATTAAATTTAAACTATCGGAGCGAAAGCGACCAACAATTCTTCACTATTCATTATTCACTCATCACTAAAAAAAAGATTTACATTAGTGTAAATCTTTTATATTTTGTGGCAGGGGAGACGCGACTCGAACACGCAACCAACAGTTTTGGAGACTGCGACTCTACCATTGAGCTACCCCCCTATACCTAGCCATACTATTTTGTATGTTTGACCTATAATTTAGCCTTTATAGTATATATAAATTACTCAATTATGTCAACTATTTAAAAATAAATAAGTTGATTTTTATTGCGTATGCAGTTATAATGTAAGTATTAATAAAAGTTTGAATTAAAAGTATTGTGGAGTAAATATGAAATTAGTAGAAATATATACTGATGGTGCGTGCTCTGGCAATCCGGGTGCTGGCGGTTGGGCAACTGTGCTTATTTATAAAGACAATATAAAAGAAATTAGTGGCTATGAAAAATCAACCACTAATAATCGTATGGAATTATTGGCGGTTATTAAGGCATTGCAGGCTTTAAAAGAACCGTGCAAAATAAAATTGTATACAGATTCAGCATATGTAGTAAATGCAACTATTAATAATTGGACAGAAAAATGGCAAAAAAACAATTGGAAAACCAGTTCAAAAGATAATGTAAAAAATCAAGATTTGTGGGAAACACTAATTGACTTATTAACCGTTTATAATGTGGAATGGATTAAAGTTAAAGGTCATTCTGATAATAAATATAACAATCGCTGTGATGAATTAGCAACAGGAGAAATAAAGAAAAATGCTTGCTGATGCAAGCATTTTTAGTGAAGGGTGAAGAGTGAAGAATGGTTGGTCGCCGTCGCTCCTATTAATAATTATTACTTTATAAACTGTTTTTTTAGTTTATGTCTTTTTTAGCAAATATTGTATATGTAGCAATTATAAATATTAACATTGTTGCTCCGGTTGTAATTGCAGAAGTACTAAATGTCATATCGTGTAGCATAGGAGTAGAGAATATTGAGGTTAATTGAGTTGTATCGGCTATAAATGCTCCGCCGAAATATTTGTAAAAATCAAGGTTATTAAACGGTATATATTTATACCAATTAGAATTTTGCAAGAACATTGAAAGTCCAACACTTACAAAATAGAACATAATTGATATTGTAACCGCAGCAGCATTTGAAGTTAATATAACCGACATTGTTAGTGCTATTAAAGTATAGAATGCTATCTTAATAAATACCGAAGCAGCATATATTGCCATAAGTTCTATTGGAGTGACTATTGTAGCAGTTTGTGCATTAAATACCATAATTATTGGATTTGAAACCATTCCTTGTGTTATTTCGTTACCAATAATAAAGCCACAAATTAGACTGATTGCAATAAATAAAATAACAAACCAAAGAACTGCTAATAGTTTACTTGTCATAATTTTCCAACGTTTGTAAGGGCGCATTGCAAGTAGTTTTATTGTCCCTGCGGATTGTTCCCCTGCAACGGTGGAAGCGCCTAGTGCAATAGCATAAATTATTATTAAAACACTTGCAATTTCAACAGCAAAATAAACAAAATCATAAGTATTTCTAGTGTTGTTACTACTAACCAAAAAACTAAATGGATTCGCATAGTTATATGACATTAAATTGTTATCAAATAAATATTGATATCTCGTGTATTCTTCTTGTACTTCATAAGAGTAATATTCACTAAATGATTCATATTGAATTGCTACAATATCGGTTTTTGTTTTTAATATATCAAGGGTTATTGCATTATCTATAATTCTTTCGATTGTAAGAACTGTTGCACAATACTGCGAAACTAATTCATTCATTTCGGCTTTGTCTGCAAATAAAATACTTGCCGATTTTTCTGTGTTTAATGTTGACATCTGTGTCATTATAGCATCTAGTCGTGTGCGTGCAACTTGAATGTAATCTTCTTGTAAAGAATTAAGTAAAGAAACATCTACTTTAATATTTTCAATACTGTTAATGGCATTTATAATAATATTTGGAGCATTTTCTGCCACAGTCGGGTTGTTGTAATAAGGATAGTCCAAACTTAAATAATTTGCAGTAATTACAGTATTAAACATATTGCTTACTGCTGAATTACTGAAATCACTAGAATCTTTTAGATTTGTTAAATAATAAATAGTGCTGTTTATTGCTTCTGAAAAGCCAACTCGTTGATCGCTATTAATTAATATACCAAGTGGTTGTTGTGTTACTTCGTCATTAAATTGTACTCTTAATGCATCTAACGCATCAATAAGCCTTTGATTATTTATTGATAATGTTGCGGCATTTAAGCCAGCGGCGTGATTTGTGTAATAATCATTAAACAAATAACTTACGCTAGTTGAACCACTTAAATATAAGTCTAATATAAGTTGTTTTGAGTCATCATTATTAATATCACGATAAAAATTTAAATTATCTTCCTCCGCTTCTAACATATTTAAATAATAAGTTGAGGTTGTTAAACCATTTAATGATGTAAATTCTGAATAAATATTACCAACAGTTGCCATTCCTGCAATAGTAACCTTACCACCGTCATCAGAATTCTTTGGTTCAAAAATAAACATAGTTGTGGCTAGTGTAAGTACAAGAATAAAAGTCATTATATATAATGATGGTCTAAGTAACATTTTTTTAATTTCGGCTAGTGTTAATTTTAAAGTTCGCATATTTAAAACTCCTAATATCTATCATCAATAATATTATTTAATATTTGTGCCTGCGGAATGTTTTTTTATCATTTCCAAGAACACTTCTTCAAGTGATTTTGTTTTTTGTAGTATGCCATATATTGATATACCTTTGCTAATTAAAAAAGCAACAATCTTCGGTATACTGCTATCAGGAAGACCTGCAATTATAGTATTATTATCTAGTTCTACGGGAACATTGAATTGATTAATAATAAGTTTGCCAGCATAATTTGGATAATCAACTTTAATTACAATTTTTTGTGATGATTCAATACCCTTACGAATTTCTTCAATAGGATTTATTTTAAGCATAACCCCATTATCTATTATTCCTATTGTATCGCAAAGTTGTTCCATTTCACCTAAAATATGGCTGGATATTAAAATTGCAATATTTTCTTTATGTGCAAGGTCTTTTAAAAATTCGCGCATTTCTTTAATGCCATTAGGGTCTAGTCCGTTTGTGGGTTCATCAAGAATCAATAATTTAGGACTATGCAAAATTGCTTGTGCAATACCTACACGCTGTTTCATACCAAGCGAATATTTACCAACTTTTTCGTTTATACGATTTTCCATACCAACGAGTTTGACTACTTCACGAATACGAGAGCCTTTAATATGAGAATAAAGGCTTGCATAATATTTTAAATTTGTCATTCCCGACATATGCTTGTACATTTCAGGTGTTTCTACAATACCACCAACATTTTTTATTGCTTCTTCAAATTGTGTTTTTATTGATTTTCCACAAATTTTTACAGAACCCTCAGTAATTTTTGATAGACCTGTAATCATTTTGATTGCGGTTGATTTACCAGCACCATTTGCGCCTAAAAATCCGAAAATTTCTCCGGCGCTTACACTAAATGATATATTGTTTACAGCAACTCTGCCATTGCTAAATACTTTTGTTAAGTTTTTAACCTCTAAAACGACCGGCTTTTTCAAGTTTTCTTCCTCCGAAATTAAAATTACATTTCTCATATGTTTATTATGTAATTTGTTAATATATAAAATGCTATTAATAAAATTCTACTTAAATTATTGATTAAAATATTCAATAAGTGAATTAATTATAACACATTAAAATATTAAAGTAAAGATTGTTTTTTAAAAAATGCAAAATGCATATATTTTTTTTGATTTTTAATATAAAAGTCGAAATTTTTCATAAAAATTTGGTTTTTTAAATCAAAAATTACATATTAAATTAAAAGCAAACTAGAAGTGATTTTTCTGGTTGCTGGGAAAAGTGGTTGACATTATATTAGTTTACATTTAATATTGTTATATAAATTAATTGGAGTATCAAATTGATTATTTTAGGTATTGACCCCGGACTTGCAATTGTTGGATTTGGAATAATTGAAAAAAAATTGAATGGTAACATTTGTGTGATTGATTATGGTGTAATTAATACACCAAAAGAAGAAAATACTGCGGTACGAATTGCTATGGTTTATGATGGAATTACGGAACTAATAGAAAAATATAAACCTGATGTAATCGCCTTAGAAGAACTGTTTTATAACAGCAACCAAAAAACAGTAATAAGCGTTGCTGAGGCACGCGGAGCAATATTACTTGCGGGTATTAAAAATTGTGGTAATATGTATGAGTACACTCCACTACAAATTAAGCAAGCGTTAACGGGGCAAGGTAGAGCAGAAAAACAGCAAGTACAGTATATGGTAAAACTTATTTTAAATCTTACAAGTATTCCTAGACCCGATGATGCCGCCGATGCGCTAGCAGTTGCAATCTGCCACTCACAAACAAACAACTTAGTCACTAAAACTTCAAACAGAATTTAATTTTTCTATTTTACGCAAATGCATAATTATACAAATTCAATAAGTTAAGGAGATAAAATGTTTTCATACATATCAGGAAAAATTGCCTCAAAACAAGAAAATTTAGTTATAATTGATGTTGGTGGTATTGGCTACGAAATTACAGTATCTAGCAGTACGCTTTTAGATTTGTCCGCAATCTACGAAGATGTGAAATTATACACCTATTTTCAAATCAAAGAAGATGGTGTTGCGCTTTACGGGTTTTTATCACAACTTGAACGCAGTATGTTTTTGAAACTAATTAATGTTAGTGGTGTCGGTCCTAAAATTGCAATAACTATGCTTTCTAATATTAAGTATACAGACCTCGCTAATGCTATTATTTGTAATGATATAAATTTACTTACAAATACCAAAGGTATAGGCAAAAAAACTGCTGAGCGCATAATTCTTGAATTAAAAGAAAAAATTAATCCACTTGAATTTATAACTGCGGGAAATTTAAATGCTAATGCTACTGCTAACGATAACAATGCTATTACCGAAGCAGTAAATACTCTTACACAACTTGGTATTAATAAACTTGAAGCATTAAGGCTTGCACGTGATGTTGCTAAAAAGGATAGTACCGCCGAAGAAATTATTTTAGAAGTGTTTAAATCAAGCGGAAAATAATTTTATAATTTTAATTTTTTTATTAGCATTTTCGTGATATACTTACTTTAAGATTTAACAATATTACATTGGAGAAAATATGGAAAATTCTAGATTTATTACAAGTACTTTAAGTGAGCCAGATGCGGAAATTGAAAATGTACTTCGCCCTACTAGTATGGGTGAATATATTGGACAAGACAAAATTAAAAGCAGTCTTGAAATCTATATTCAGGCAGCAAAAAATAGAAGTGAATCATTAGATCATGTTCTTTTATATGGTCCTCCCGGATTAGGTAAAACCACACTTGCACATATTATTGCAAACGAGTTAGGCTCACAAATTAAGGTAACTTCTGGACCGGCAATAGAGCACGCAGCCGACCTTGCCGCTATACTTACAAACTTAAATAAAAATGATGTGCTTTTTATTGATGAAATTCACAGACTTAATCATACAGTAGAAGAAATATTGTATCCGGCTATGGAAGACTTTGCGCTTGATTTTATTGTTGGTAAGGGACCATCGGCAAGAAGTATGCGCCTTAAAATACAGTCATTTACTTTAATTGGCGCAACCACTCGTGCTGGTATGCTTACTTCTCCTTTACGCGATAGATTTGGTGTAATTGGTAGGCTTGAACTTTATAGTGCCACAGAATTGTGCAAAATTGTTAATCGTTCTGCTAGAATTTTAAAAATTCAAATTGAACCGGACGCAGCAAACGAAATTGCAAAGCGTAGTCGTGGTACTCCTCGTATTGCTAATAGATTGTTAAAACGAGCAAGAGATTATGCTCAAATAAAAGGTGAAGGGCATATTACTATGGCTCTTGCTGACAGTGCACTTGGTATGATGGAAATTGATAAACTAGGGCTTGACCACATAGACCGTGAACTTTTGAGTACAATAATAGATAAGTTTAAAGGTGGTCCCGTTGGTCTTGATACCCTTGCGGCTGCCACAAATGAAGAATCAACTACAATAGAAGATATTTACGAGCCTTTTTTATTACAATTAGGATTTATTGCCCGAACTCCGCGTGGCAGAATTGCACTTGAAGGAGCATATAAGCATTTGGGATTAGACTACAACATTGCAAAAATGTAGAATGTAAAATTTAAAATATAGGATTGTTGGTCGCTTTGCCCCTAAAACATAATACTAAAATTAAGAGAGGATATAAGTCGCTTTAAATTAAACAAAGCGGAACAAAATAATGGAAACTTTAAAAGACTATTATTACGAATTACCACAAGAATTGATTGCACAGCAACCCGCAATACCACGCGACAGTGCAAGGCTTTTGGTTTATAATATAAAAACAAAAGTAGTTGAACACAAAATTTTTAAAGATGTAATTGAATACTTAAATAAAGGTGATGTGCTAGTAATTAATACAACAAAAGTGTTACCCGCCAGACTTTTTGGCATAAAAATTGAAACTGGTGCAAAAATAGAAATTTTGTTAGAAAGACGACTTGATTTAAAAAATTGGGAAGTGCTTGCTAAACCGGCAAAACGCTTAAAAAATGGTACTATTATAAAATTTAACGATAGATTAAGTTCTGTCGTTACCGGCGATACTGATTTTGGCGGTAAAACCATAGAATTCATATTTAGTGGGATATTTGAAGATGTATTAAATGCAACGGGATTAATTCCACTTCCTCATTATATTACGCAAGAATTAAAAGATAAATCTTCATATCAAACTGTTTATTGTAAACAAGGCACTTCAAGCGCCGCGCCTACTGCTGGTCTTCATTTTACACCCGAGTTATTGCAAACAATAAAAGATAAAGGAATAATTGTTGCGGAAGTATTATTAAATGTAGGGCTAGGTACATTTAGACCAGTAAAGGAAAACGATATTACCAAACATAAAATGCATACAGAATATTGCGAGATTTTACCACAAGTTGCAAAAATTATAAATTTAGCAAAGCAAGAACATAGGCGAATTGTTGCGGTAGGCACGACTTCGGCCAGAACACTAGAATCTATGACAGATAATAATGGCATAGTTCAAAGTGGATTTAAAAATACTGACATATTTATTTATCCGCCATATAATTTTAAATCGGTTGATGCGCTTATTACAAATTTTCACTTGCCTGAATCTACACTTGTTATGCTTGTTAGTGCACTTATCGGTAGAGAAGAAACCCTTAACCTTTATAAAATTGCAGTAGAAGAAAAATATAGATTTTTTAGTTTTGGCGATGCAATGTTTATTATGTAATATTATTCAAAATATTGTATAATTATGCAAAGTAACTATATGAAAAACTCAAAGAAAACAAAAGGTAAAAATAAAAAATGAATTTTAGTTTTGAAATTACAAAAATATGTAAGCAATCGGGTGCGAGAATAGGAAAGTTCACAACTCCTCATGGCATTATAGAAACCCCTGTATTTATGCCCGTAGGAACCCAAGCGACAGTTAAAAGTTTAACTCCCGAAGAAGTTAAAGATTTAGGAGCACAAATTATTCTAAGTAATACCTATCATTTATATTTAAGACCAGGACACGAATTAATTAAAGTGGCAGGTGGACTTCACAAATTTATGAACTGGGATAAGCCTATACTTACCGATAGTGGTGGTTTTCAAGTTTTTTCGTTATCTACACTTAATAAGATAAGGGAAGATGGCGTAGAATTTAGGTCACATATAAGTGGCGAAAAACATTACTTTACACCTGAAAAAGTAGTAGAAATAGAAAATGCGCTTGGAGCCGATATTATTATGGCTTTTGACCAGTGTACAGGACCGGAAGTAGATTATAAAGGAGCAGAAACAGCACTAGTCCGTACAACTCGCTGGCTCAAACGTTGTTATGATGCACACAAAAACGAACAGCAAGCGTTATTTCCAATTATTCAAGGCAACTTTTTTGAGGATTTACGATTAAAAAGTTTAGAGGCCACTTTACCATATATTAAATATGGTGTGGCAATCGGCGGACTTTCGGTCGGTGAGCCAAAATCCGTAATGTATCAAATACTTGATGTTTTAAAACCACATTTACCTCAAAATGTTCCGCACTATTTAATGGGGGTAGGCACTCCTGATTGCATAGTTGAAAGTGTTTACCGAGGCGTTGACATGTTTGACTGTGTGCTTCCAACGCGTATTGCACGAAATGGAACTGCTATGACAAAATTTGGTAGAATAGTTGTGAAAAATGCACAATATAAAGAAGATTTTACCCCCATAGATGAGGGTTGTGGTTGTTATACTTGCCAGCATTACACTAAGGCATATATTAGACATTTATTTAATGTTGATGAAATATTAGGTGCAAGACTTCTTTCGGTCCATAACCTTTATTTTTTAACGCATTTTATGGAAGAAATCAAAGATTCTATAAGAGAAGATAGGTTTTTAGATTTTAGAAATGAGTTTATTAAAAACTACAAAGATAATATGGGCAATTAATATAAAAACTTATATTTTTTGATATTCTCTTGGTGATGTTTTAATTTAATAAAAATACCAAAGTAATAATAAAATCAATACAAATTATTTGCTATTTAAATTTTAAAGTGTTAGACTACGATGTAGATTTATTAAAAGGAGTAAGGTGTTATGTTTAGTTTATTAAATGAAAGTGCAAGTTTTTTTGAAAGTTATGGGCTTATATTAATTCTTTTAGCAGCCCTAATTATAATGTTTATATTTAGTAGTTTTAAAAATCGCGATTTGACCAAACAAAGAATGGAATTTTTAAATACATTAAAAATAGGCGATAAAGTAAAAACTTATAGCGGTTTGTACGGTATCGTAGAGACTATTACTGATACCACAGATGGAAAAGTTGTACTGATCAAATCTGGTAATGGTAAAAAAGTTTCGTATGTTGAAATAGATCTTAATGCTGTTTATGGGTTAGATACAAAGTCTGCTTTAACTGAAAATGAAAATAATGAGAAATCTGCATTAGATGTAGAAGTTTATACGGAAGATATCCCAGCAGAAGTAAAACGTCCTCGTGGCAGACCCCATAAAGTTTTAACAGTTGAAGAACTTGCCGCAAAAGCCACAAAAGTAAAGCGTCCTCGTGGTAGACCTCGCAAAGTGGACACAATCACAAAAGAATAATTTTATAATTGAACTTATAAAAATTTATAAAATCTTAGAAGTTGCAATAATTTTGCGACTTTTTTGTTATATTTTTTAATGCTAGTACATAATAATTTAATAGAAAAACGGAGGAATTATTATGAATGCTACTTCAAAAACACAAAGTATACCTTTAAGTTCAAAAAAAGCATTTGTGCAAGTGCTTAAAGGTGCAGTAATTGGTGTAATAATATCATTAATTTTAGTGTTACTATTTGCATTAATAATTAAACTTACAGATATTTCAGATAGTGTAATTACGCCAATAAATCAAATCATTAAGATTTTAAGTATTTTTATAGGAGTATATTTTGCACTTAAAAATAGTTATTACTCGGGTATGTTTAAAGGTATTTTAGTAGGACTTTTTTATACGGTGCTTTCATTTTTAGTTTTTTCCGCTCTTGATGGCACATTTGTATTAGATACAAGTTTTGTTAATGACCTTTTATTTGGTGGCATTACTGGTGCTATTTCGGGAATAATTTTAGTAAATTTAAAACGTAATTATCGCGTTAACAACTAATTAAAAGGGAAACCACGAGCCGATAAGTAGCGGGCACGCAAATTAAAAAATTTGCTAACCGCCGGGCTCGTGAGTTTCTCTTTTAACCGCATTTTTGATAAAAATGCTAATCCCTTCCTTCATAGGATATCACTCAAAATAAGCAAGTCAGGCAAAAGCCTAAGACTATGCTTATTTTTTCGTTGGGGATTTTTAAACTCGTACTGCACATTTTATATAAACTGCTAAAACACACAGTATATTTTTGCTGTACCTTTGAATAGAAAGTGGAGTAGCATAAAATTAAAGATTTTTGAGTTATTTGCGTTTAAACTACTTAGCGTGTACTACTTTAATAAGATAAGGTTTAAGTTTTTTATATAAGTTCATAGTAAGGTTATTTCAACGCC